>NZ_JAPHOV010000001.1:0-362500 GCF_026191185.1 Legionella sp. PATHC032
GTGTCAACTACTGCTTGGCAAAAATGTTTAGGTTTGTTGCAAGATGAATTTTCTGCTCAGCAATTTAATACCTGGTTGCGCCCTTTACAAGCTTACATAGACGAGCAACGTTTAATCTTATTAGCACCTAATCGTTTCGTTGTTGATTGGGTTAGAAAACATTTTTTTTCTCGTATTGAAGAGTTGATTAAACAGTTCTCCGGTGATGATATCAAAGCTATTTCTATTGAAGTAGGTAGTAAACCTGTAGAAGTCGTTGAGACACCTGCTGATACAATTGTTGCTTCATCTAATACAGCACCACTAAAATCCGCTCCTAAAAAAGCAGTTGACTATAAAAGCAGTCACTTAAATAAAAAATTTGTTTTTGATAGCTTTGTCGAAGGTAATTCAAACCAACTGGCTAGAGCTGCATCTATGCAGGTAGCTGAGCGTCCCGGGGATGCTTATAATCCTTTATTTATTTATGGAGGGGTAGGCTTAGGTAAAACACATCTAATGCATGCTATTGGCAATAGTATTTTAAAGAATAATCCTGAGGCTAAAGTATTGTATTTGCATTCAGAACGTTTTGTTGCTGATATGGTTAAAGCATTACAAACAAATTCTATTAATGAATTTAAACGTTTTTATCGTTCTTTAAATGCTTTACTTATTGATGATATTCAGTTTTTTGCTGGAAAAGACAGATCACAAGAGGAGTTTTTTCATACTTTTAACGCTTTACTGGAAGGTCAACAGCAAATTATATTGACCAGTGATCGATATCCTAAAGAAATAGAAGGGATGGAGGAGCGTTTAAAATCTCGATTTGGATGGGGGTTGACTGTAGCAGTGGAACCTCCGGAGTTAGAAACGCGTGTAGCAATATTAATTAGTAAAGCAGAGCAGTCAAATATTGAATTGCCCTATGAGGTAGCCTTTTTTATAGCCAAACGCATTCGTTCAAATGTCAGAGAACTCGAAGGTGCCTTGCGTCGAGTTATAGCCAATGCTCACTTTACTGGAAAACCTATAACTATTGAATTTGTACATGAAGCATTGCGTGATCTTCTAGCTTTGCAAGATAAGTTAGTTACTATAGAAAATATCCAAAAAACAGTAGCTGAATATTATAAAGTTAAGGTCGCTGATTTACTTTCCAAACGCAGAAGTCGCTCTATTGCAAGACCAAGGCAAATGGCAATGGCCTTGAGCAAGGAATTGACCAACCATAGTTTACCTGAAATTGGTGATCATTTTGGAGGTAAAGATCATACGACAGTCATACATGCTTGTCGGAAGGTTAAAGAGTTAATCCAGGATGATAGCGATTTTGCTGAAGATTACAAAAATTTAATGCGAATATTATCTTCTTGATACGGAGTCTATCTTGTTTGAGCTAACCATTAAAAAAGAAGATCTGCTTACTCCATTGCTTACTGTTTCCGGAGCTGTTGATAAGAAGCAGTCTTTGGCTATTTTATCCCATTTTTTATTGAAACTATCAGATGGACTATTATTTATTACTGCTACAGATTTGGAAATTGAAATGTCCGCACAAGTGGCATGTGACTCCAAGCAGACTAATGGTTCTATTACAGTACCAGCTAAGAAATTCATTGATATTATCCGGTCATTGGATGAAAACGCTACTCCATCTATTGTTTTTGATAAAGCTTTAGTGACGATAAAACAAAACCGAAGTACATTTAAACTGGCTACTTTACCTGCTGAAAATTATCCCAGTAGTGAAGATGAATGTAATGATGTTGAGTTGACTATCCCACGTTTAGTCTTATTGCAGCTGTTGCAATCTACTCATTTTGCTATGTCTCAGCAGGATGTTCGTATATTTTTGAATGGATTATTGCTAGAGTTTGACAGTAATCTTATTTCAGCAGTTGCTACTGATGGACACAGAATGGCGATATCGAGATATTCTTGTAATAATGTTGCGCAAGCAAAGTTGCTTATACCCAAAAAGGGAGTGCAGGAATTATTAAGATTATTGAACTGTATTAATGACGAACAAGTCCTATTGGCAGCAGGGAAGTCTCATATTAAACTGATTAGTAATCAATTTGTATTTCTGTCTAAATTAATCGAAGCACGCTTTCCTCCTTATGCTAAAGCTATACCAAGAGAGCAGGATAAACATATTATTATTGATTGTGCCACACTCAAGCGTGCATTATCTCGTATTGTCATTTTAGCTCATGAGAAGTCAAAGGCTGTTTTGTTGCATTTACAACAAGGTCAGCTCACTTTAATCGCTAATAATAATGAGCAAGAAGAAGCAATTGAAACATTGAGTGCCGAAACACAAGGCGATGAACTCAAAATCGGACTTAATGCAACCTATTTGCTGGATGTTTTAACTCACTTTTCTGAAGGACAAATCAGGTTATCAATGTCTAATACTGAAAGCAGTATTTTAATTGAGTCATTGGCCAATGATAATTATCAATACATCATTATGCCTATGAAAATATGATTTTATCTGAAGTAAGAATTCATAATTTTCGCAATATCGCTTCGACTAATTTAATCCTAAACCCAAGTTTTAATTGTATTACAGGACCTAATGGCAGTGGTAAAACCTCGCTATTAGAAGCTCTTTACATGTTGAGCTGCGGGCACTCTTTCCGGTCTCGTGAAGTAGCGCCTATTATTTCTTATGGACAAAACCAGCTTAATGTTTTTGCCCGGGCTTACGATGAAAGCACTATTAGCGTTCAGAAATCTATTGCTAATGGCACACAAATTAAATTGAATAATCAGTTTTGTTGTACTACAAGTCAGCTGGCCTATGCGCTTCCTTGCCAAGTTATTTACTCAGATATTTTTGAAATTATTGATGCAGGTCCCTCGGTAAGAAGAAGTTTGCTTGATTGGGGATTGTTTCACGTGAAACATGATTATTTAAAAATCTGGAAGGAATATAAACGCATTCTTAGCCAAAGAAACGCCCTATTAAAGTCCAGAGCCACTTACGAACATTTTATTCCTTGGGATCAACAGCTAGGTCAATTGGCAAATCAACTGGATAAATTTCGGAATGATTACTTTTTGCAATGGCAACCTAAATTTAATCAAGTGTTAAGTGAGTTAACCAACATATCCTGTACAATACAGTATTATAAAGGCTGGGATAGAAGGAATACAGGGCAAAGTTTGAATGAAATACTTCACAAATCATTTGAAAGTGATAGGAATAAACTATATACACAATTTGGACCGCATCAAGCTGATTTGATAATAAGTATTGAACAGTATAGAGTAAAGTATACACTCTCTCGTGGACAACAAAAAATAATTCTAATCTCGCTTAAATTGGCTCAAGGTCAATTACTGGACAAGGATTGTTTGTACCTTATTGATGATTTGGCTGCTGAGCTAGATGACTATCACCAGAGAAATTTAATTAAGTATCTGACGCAGCAACGCGGTCAGTTTGTCATAACAAATTTAATTAAAGGTAACAATTGCGATATCCTCCCAATTAACACGGGTTTGCTTGAAGTGAACTGCGGCGCAATTAAAATGCTATAGTATGGAATGTTTCACGTGGAACAGGAATTAATTGAATGCAAAGTTATCGCTATTGAATAATAACATCTTAATATTGCATGAAATTCTAGAGATAAACATATGATGATCTAAAAATTGCTGTTCAAATGTGCTGGTATGGGAATCAAATAGACAAACCGATATCCATAAAAATCAACACGACTAATTCAGAATACTCAAACGTAAAGTTCTCTACTTAAGATATAAACCAAATATAAAAGATGATATAATACATTCATTTTAATACCATAATACGGCAAGAGGGCAGCTGATGAGCGTAGACGCCAGTTATGATTCAAATAATATTAAAGTCCTAAAAGGTTTAGACGCGGTAAGAAAACGACCAGGCATGTACATTGGGGATACAGATGATGGAACTGGGTTGCATCATATGGTTTTTGAGGTTGTAGATAATTCAATAGATGAATCCCTGGCAGGATATTGCAAGGAAATTTTTGTTACTATCCATAGCGATGAGTCAATTACAGTTAAGGATGATGGTCGTGGTATTCCAGTCGATATTCATAAGGAAGAAGGAAAATCAGCTGCCGAAGTCATTATGACAGTCCTGCATGCCGGAGGTAAATTTGATGATAACTCTTACAAGGTATCTGGTGGTCTACATGGAGTAGGGGTGTCTGTGGTGAATGCCCTTTCAGAAGAGCTGCATTTGCTAGTGCGTAGGCATGGAAAGGTGTATGAACAGCACTACAGGCACGGTGTTCCTGAATCTCCTATTGCTGAAACTGGGGAAGCTAACTCTACTGGTACGCAAATATGGTTTAAACCAAGCGCTGAAACCTTTTCTAATATTGAGTTCCATTACGATATTCTAGCCAAAAGATTACGGGAATTGTCTTATCTAAATTCAGGTGTATGTATTCATTTATTTGATGAAAGAACACAAAAAAAAGACACATTTCACTATGAAGGCGGTATCAAGGCTTTTGTGGAGCACCTGAATAAAAATAAAACACCAGTTCATCCAGTTGTTTTCTCAATGACATCGGAAAAAGATGGCATCGTCATTGAACTGGCAATGCAGTGGAATGATGGTTATCAAGAAACCATATTTTGCTTTACTAACAACATACCGCAAAGGGATGGTGGAACACATATGGCTGGCTTTAGAGCAGCATTAACTCGCACCTTGAATAATTACATAGAAAACGAAGGGTATGCTAAAAAAGCAAAAGTCTCTCCAACAGGAGATGATGCTCGTGAAGGATTAACAGCTGTTCTTTCAGTAAAAGTACCTGATCCCAAATTTTCATCGCAAACGAAAGATAAACTGGTTTCATCTGAAGTTAAACCAGCAGTAGAATCTTGTGTTGCAGAAAAATTTAACGATTTCCTTTTAGAAAATCCCACTGCAGCGAAAGCCATCGTAGCAAAAATTATTGATGCAGCCAGAGCTAGGGAGGCAGCGCGGCGTGCCCGGGAAATGACTCGACGTAAAGGTGCTTTGGATATTGCCGGATTACCAGGTAAATTAGCTGATTGCCAAGAAAAAGACCCATCACTTTCTGAGTTGTATTTGGTTGAGGGTGATTCCGCAGGAGGATCAGCAAAACAAGCGCGAGACAGGAAATTTCAAGCCATTTTACCACTCAAAGGTAAGATTCTTAATGTTGAAAAAGCCCGGTTTGATAAGATGCTTTCCTCTCAAGAAGTAGCCACTTTGATTACTGCTCTAGGCTGTGGAATTGGTCCTGATGAATATGATCCAGACAAAGTACGTTACCATAGAATCATCATTATGACAGATGCTGATGTGGATGGATCTCACATAAGAACATTACTTCTGACCTTTTTCTATAGACAAACCAGAGAGTTATTAGAGAGAGGATATATTTATATAGCACAACCACCTTTGTACAAGGTAAAGCGTGGAAAGCAGGAGCAATATGTTAAAGACGACGAAGCTTTGTTTGATTATTTGACTCAGTGCGCTCTGGATGGAGCGACATTTTATCCTGCTAAAGAGGCTCCGCCCATATCAGCCAAATCGCTGGAAGAATTGGTTCAGCACTTCAGGAGAGTTGAGAAGATTATAAAGCGGTACAAGAGAAGATACCCCAGCGATATACTCAAGCGAGTAGCTTATATGCCGATGCTCCATCAAGAAGATTTTAACAATCAGCCAAAAATTGAAAATTGGTGTAGACAATTACACTTAAGCTTACAACAAGTAGATAGCAAAACAGAACAATACAAAGTAGATATCCAAAAACTGACAGAGGGCAATCAATTCACCCCAAAAATTACCGTGTATCAGCATGGCCTGGAAAATGATATTCCAATGCAGGTTGAATTTTTCTTCTCTAAAGATTACAAAGAGATGGTTGATTTAGGACATAAATTGTCGAATTTAATAGAGGAAGGTGCATATATTCAACGTGGGGATAAAGCTTTGCCAGTGGAAAATTTTGAACAAGTACTTAATTGGCTAATGGATGAAGCAAAAAAAGGACAAACAATTCAACGCTACAAAGGTCTTGGAGAAATGAACCCTGAGCAGCTATGGGAAACCACTATGGATCCCGAGGTTAGACGGATGCTACAAGTGAGCATTGAAGATGCAGTGGCTGCAGATGAAATCTTTACCACTTTAATGGGTGACAATGTAGAGCCAAGAAGAGATTTTATTGAAACGAATGCCTTAGACGCTGAAAACATTGATATTTAAACAAATATTCTTGATGGTTGGAGTGAAGGTTGCCCCACTAATGGCAACTGTCCTCTAACTCACAGCATATTCACGCAATAATTTAACTTATTTTCCTATGAAGATTATGAATCTCAATAACATGGCTTCTTGATTGCTTTAAAGAAAAATTAGAAGAGGTAAACTACCCAATCGAATAATAAGTGCTGCGTCCTTGCAGCGAAGTACATCCTTTGTACTGGTCCCTTAGTTGACTTCCTGTCAGACATATCCTTGTCATCCCTGTATGCTTTAAGTATAACCAATTGGTGATTTATGTCATTGAGTATAATGAGCAGTGATATGTAAGAAATTTCTCAATTCAGAAGTGGTATTATCTTCCTCATTGAAAGCAGCACTATCCTGCAATGCCAATGGATTTAGGTTGCTGTTGAGTAATACAGTGTATACCGCCGCCACCAGAAAATACATCGAGCGCATCAATTTGTGTAATTTTATATCCTGGAAATATCTGTAGAAATAGCTGATAAGCCAATCTGTCAAAAGACTCATATCCAAAAGCAGGCATCACAATACCTTGATTAGCCATGTAAAAATTTATGTACGAGAGAGTGAGCCTTTCCCCATCAAGGTAAGTTGGAGGAGGTTGTTCAACAGTATACACCTCAAGTGTTCTCCCTCTAGAATCCTTAGATGATTTAAGAATTTCAAAGTTCTCTTGCAGACGATGATAATTAGGATCTTCTTTATCATTGGTAATAAGGCATAATACCTTTCCAGGAGCAATAAATGTAGCTATTTCATCAACATGACCATCTGTTTCATCGCCTATCAATCCCATATTCAGCCAAATAATGTGCTCGGCTCCCAGGTAATTCAAAAGGTATTGCTCGATTTCCTGCTGAGTTAAATGAGGGTTTCTATTGGTATTTAATAAACATTCTTTGCTTGTTAATATTGTCCCCTCACCATCGACATGAAAGGATCCTCCTTCCATAACCAACTGTGCATAGAAGTATTGAGCACCAGTGTATTTTATTAATTGAGAAGCTATTAAATTATCTAAAGCGCAGTCAGCGTAATTACCACCCCAGGCATTATGTATCCAATCTATTCCAGCAAGTTGTTTTGCTTCATTAATTAAAAAAGTAGCACCCGTATCACGGGTCCATGAGTCGTTAATTGGTAAAGAGATAATTTCAATATTAGGGCCATTGCATAATTTTTTAGCTGAATCTTCATCACCTGGATTGACTAATAAAGTGACAGGCTCAAATTGAGAAATAGCATTTGCAACCCGAGCATAGGCAATTTTTGCTTTATCTAATCCGATTTTAGACCAAGTGTTTTGATGACAAGGCCATGCCATCCAGCATCGCTCATGAGGATACCATTCAGCAGGCATATAAAAACCATTTTGTTTCGGAGTTGTATTCATAATCACTGTGCTATATTTCCATCAAGGTAAGTTAATTGAGAAAAAATACTTCTTAATTCATTTAGGTAAGAGAGAGCCTTTTCCTTAGGAAGTTCAGATTTTATTAATTGCTTTTCATAAGATTGAATTAATTTCTTGGTATCGAAATGGGCTAAATTCAACACGTTTGTGACAGTGTCACCACTGACTAAATCATCCAGCTCAAAATGCCCATCATCAGAAAGTTTTACATCCAAAGAATTGGTATCTCCAAACAAGTTATGAAGATTACCTAATATTTCCTGATAGGCGCCAACCAGGAAAAATCCCATATTATAAGGGTTGTTGACATCATAAGAAGGGAGCATCAATGTGGTTGTAACACAGGAACTACCAGGATATTGTTTAATTGTACCATCTGAATCGCAGGTTAAATCTTGCAGAATGCTATGCATGCTAAGCGTTCTATCAAGCTGAGAGATAGGGGCTACCGGGAAAATCTGGCCAATGGCCCATGCATCAGGAATAGATTGGAAAAAAGAAATATTACAAAATATCTTGGCAGCCATGCATTCATTGATTCGCATCAGTAAAGCTTTTTCACTTGGATTTTCTTCATCCAGTTTATCTTTTATCTCCATACAAATGTTTGTGTAAAAAGCTTCCACTTTGGCTTTTTCCTGCAGACTGATTACCCCATGTTTAAAAAGGGAGTGTGCTTCATTAAGCGAATGTGCTGCATAATTATATATTTCAGTAGGTGAGCTGTCTGTTATTGCTTGGTAAGTATCGTAAATATCGCGAATGACATGTGAGTCATCCTCCGATATTTCAGGAAGGACAGGCGCCTTATTGATGATTTCTATATCCGTAATATTGGAAATTAATACAGCATGATGAGCTGTTAATGCTCGTCCTGATTCGGAGATAAGATCAGGTTCTGGTATCTCAGCTTCCTGACATAAGTGTTTTAAAGCTAACATGATGTGCGTAGCATACTCAACAAGACTGTAGTTCATTGAGCATCCTTTATTAGATCGAGTTCCCTCATAATCCACACTCAGACCTCCACCAACATCAATTGTGCTTATTGGAGCATTGAGCTGACGTAACTCAATATAGTATCTCGCTACTTCCTGCATGCAATGGCGTATGTCATGGATGTTGGCAATTTGAGAGCCTAAATGGCAGTGCATTAACTGTAGACAATCCAGCATATCATTGGCTTTTAATTGTAAAATCAGTTCAAGTACCTGTTTGGCATTCAATCCAAATTTTGACTTAACCCCACCTGTATTTTCCCACTTGCCAGCACTCTTGCTGACTAGCCGAATTCGTACGCCTAATGTCGGTTTTACTTGAAGGCGCGCAGATTCCTTTAAAATAATGTCCAATTCGGATTTTTTTTCAATAACAATAAAAACCTTATGACCCATTTGTTGAGCAATTAGCGCTGTACGAATGTAGCTTGTATCTTTATAGCCGTTACAAACGATGGTACTTTGATGATCACCCAGCATACCTATAACCGCCATCAATTCAGGTTTGCTGCCTGCTTCAAGACCTATCCGATTATCAGGCGATTTTAACAATTCCCGCACCACACTTTGTTCCTGGTTAACTTTAATCGGATAAACCAGTTGATAATTACCGGCATAATAGGTATCTTCTCGAGCCTGGGTGAACGCCTGATAAATTCTATGGACTCTATCATGCAGAATATCACTACAACGGATCAATAAAGGCAAATGCAATCCCGCACGGTCAGCTGCGTCAACTATAGTTTGCAGTTCAACACCTTGTTTACCTGGTTTTTTACTAATCTCAATATTTCCCTTGGAGTTAATTCGGAAATATCCTTCACCCCAATTTTCTATGTTATAAAGATTTCCATCTGATAGGGTATTATTGTTCATTCTAACATTCCAAAGAGGATTAACGGGATTTAACTAATTCATGATAAGTCTCGGGCTCCCGTTGTTGGGGAAATGGGAATAATCGTCCCCACAATTCGCGTTGACTGAAATCCAGTTCTGCAACCAATACAGCGGGTTCATTGCGCGGTGCCTGAATTAAAACTTCACCCATAGGGTTACTGATAAAGCTGCTTCCGTAAAAAGTTAAACCATCTTCGCAGCCAATCCGGTTGACAGCAATAATGAAAGTGTTACTCATAATTCCCTGTGCTACCATAACTTTTTGCCACATGGGTTGGCTATCAAATCCTGGTGCTGTCGGTTCCCCTCCAATAGCCGTGGGATAAACCAAAATTTCAGCTCCCTTCAATCCATAAATCCTTGATAATTCCGGGAACCATTGGTCATAGCATGTCGGTAATCCCAAACGGTGATCAGCAATGCTATGGACGGGGTAATTGGAATCGCCTGGTTTGAAGTAAAAGTTTTCATGATATTTTTCACCGCTAGGGATATGTTGCTTTCTGGTAACAGCAATCAATTCTCCTTGGGGATTAAAAGCGACTGCGGTATTATAACCTTCCTTTTCAAAAAGTGACGCGGTAATATGAATTTGATTTGCCTTTGCCATTTGACCAACAAATTGAGCAGTAGGGCCTGTGGCAATATCCTCCATATAGGGAGCAGGGTCAACATCATAGCGGGTACAGAAATAAGGGCTTAATGTAAGTTCTTGTAAACAAACAAGCTTTGCTCCTTGCTGGGCAGCTGAAAATATTCCGGAAGCCAATCTATCTTGATGCTCTTTAGGATTTTCATACCATTGTTCCTGAACCAGTGCTACCGTTAGTTTGTTTTCTTTCATTAGAGTTCCCAATAAATGCTGTTAAGTAATTTTTTATCTCGAATTCAAATCGCCTATTCTTGCTTAAATTAAATCATCAATACAGATTAAAAATATGGCTATGTTATCAAAAAAAGCTCTCATTGTACTAGCATTAATTTCAATTCAATGCTCATTTTTGCTGCTATTAACTGCTAATGAAAATCGATAACTGCAGCTGTTCTGAAGATATTGAAGTATTCCGACTATTGATTAGAAGCAGAACTTTCTCTTCATTTAAGACAGCATACTCTGTTTTCCTTAGGTTTTTGCGAGGTAAGGGTCTTGCTTATTTGTTTTAAAACTAAAATAAACCTGTTCAATAGCATTCTGTTCGAATCCTATTAATTTTAAAGTGCTGTTTTATTCCTAATTCATTGCTTTAACCTGAGCAGATTGCAATAAGTGAATGAATTTATGGGAAAATACTAACATGAATTGTCGCTTCATGATGTGTAAAGAATGGGTAAAAAAGTGTAAAGTTGCCCTTAGCTAAGTAAGGGCAAGGATATTGATCCTTTATCTGCCAAATAATCCGCAAAAATTAGTCCAGCAATTACTTTTCTCTTCTTCCTCTTCAGAATCTGAGGCAATGGGTTCTCTCTGAGAGTTTTTCTTCTTTTGTTCTTCTGATTGCTCTTTAAATAAAACGTTTCTGTTGCGTAAACTGGTTGGTGTTTCTTGCTTTGGTAAAATTTCCTCTGTAGATGGTAAGGCAATGGGTGTGGGCTTTATCAGGCAAAGCTCTTCTTTAGGCACCATAGCACTGGCTATCATCCTGAAAGGGCTTGATTGCTCGTGAGCTGCTCCATTGATCATTTCCAGTTTTCTACTGATATCTGAACGTACTTTAGCATCCAGTTTAGCTAATTTTTCTCCGATAGCTTGCTCATGCCCTTTTAATAACTCCGGGAATAAAACTGCAAATTCAAGGCATAAATCAACGCTAAAATCACGGCTATTGAAAAATTGCTCTGGATTATCACCTAATAAGTTACGGTCTATATCCCTTCTTAATGCAAAAGCAGATTGGACTTTTATTGCAAGCTCACTATCTTCGGCACAGAAACCCTTAATTTTCCTTAATACATCCATGCGATTTTCAGCAGGGGTTCTCAGTGCAAGTTTTCCGGCAATTGAAGATTCTTTATCTTTAATTACACTGAATAAACTTGCAAATTCAATACAAGAGTCGATTGTGAATTCACGGCTTGAGAAGAATTGATCGGGCCTGTCACCTAACAATAATCGTTCTATGTCCCTGCGAACGGCAAAAGCGTGGCCAACTTTAGCGGCAAACAGAGATTGTGGGAAAATATTGTTAATATTTTGAGATACCCGGGAACGATCTTGAGCAGGAGTGGTTTCAGCCAGCCTCAATGCAATGGCTACTTCATTGTTATTTAATACATCGATAGCCAACTTATTAAAATTATTAAATAGCTCATCATCAAATTCTTTTTCCAATATCATGGAATGAGGGTTTTTATTGCGCGGATCGAGTAAGGAAATGATTCTTTTTTTTACTTGATAAGCTTGGAATAAAACAGAATGAAAGGTATCGCTATCATCTTGTGGCATTCTTGCTGCTTCAATGGCATGTGCAAAATCTTTTAATTCATTAACGGGGCATTCCAAAACCAGGCGGCAGGCTAAAACTAATTTTTCATCATTGGTTAATTTGTTTAGCTCTTCACGGTTTTCTGCCAGTGCGTCACCATTGCCAAGTACTTCATAGGGATGCTCTAATCCTTTTAATTCATCGCAAGTAAACGTCATTAAAATCTCCTTATTAACTCATCAGTAGCCTGATTCTAGATGTGCAAAAATATTTTGATTGACTATATTAACGAATTCAAACCACGCTGTCATGAAAATATACTAAAGTTTTATTATGGGGTGTCGAATAAATAGTTAGATACCCGTTTTTGCCTTTAAAAATTACAATAACAACAAGGAGTAGGCAATGTCTAAAAATCATTTACTACAAGACCCTTTCCTAAATGAATTGCGCAAGGAAAAGGTACCTGTTTCAGTGTTCCTGGTCAATGGTATTAAATTGCATGGGATAATCGATTCTTTTGATCAGTATGTTGTGATGCTTAAAAACTCTATAACCCAGATGGTTTATAAGCATGCCATTTCAACAGTTGTGCCTTCTCGAATGATCAAAGTTCCTACTGAGGAAAGCTCTGGTGGGGAAGAGGGAACTGTGGCAGACTAATCAATTTCTTGTTTGGGGATTAGGGTAGTGTTTGAACGTCCACAAGGCGGTGAGCGAGCTGTTCTGGTGCAGTTGGCTCTCCCCGGGGTTGATGCAGATAAGGCATTGGCTGAGTTTGAAGAATTAGCGCTTTCAGCGAAGGCTGAGGTGTTGGATTGTGTATTAGGTGCCCGTGCTACTCCTGATGCCAAATATTATGTAGGGAAAGGCAAGGCTGAGGAAATAGCCCATTTGGTAAACGTACTCGATGCGGATTTAGTGTTAGTCAATCATGAACTGTCTCCTTCTCAAGAGAGAAATCTCGAACGATTATTTGGATGTCGAGTAGTTGATAGAAGTGGTTTAATTCTTGATATTTTTGCTCAGAGAGCCCGTACTTTTGAGGGTAAACTTCAAGTTGAGTTGGCTCAATTGCAACATTTATCAACAAGGCTTATTCGTGGATGGACCCATTTGGAAAGACAAAAAGGAGGGATTGGTTTAAGAGGCCCGGGAGAAACCCAATTGGAAACGGATCGGCGTTTGTTAAGAGAGCGCATTCGGTATATCAATAAGCGATTGGAAAAAGTACGCTGCAGCCGCGATCAAAACAGGCAGGCCAGACGAAAGGCGTCTATGCCTACTGTTTCTTTAGTAGGTTACACTAATGCCGGAAAATCCACCTTATTTAATGCCTTAACAGGGGAAAGCATTTATGTGGCTGATCAATTGTTTGCAACCCTGGATCCGACGATGCGCAAATTGGAATTGCCGGGGTCATCAGCCGCAATTTTAGCCGATACAGTCGGGTTTATTCGAGATCTTCCTCATCACTTGGTAGAAGCATTCCGCGCTACTTTAGAGGAAACCCAACAGGCTGACCTTTTACTGCATGTTATTGATATTTCTGACCCAAATTGGCGCGAGACTGTGTTTGAAGTACAAAAGGTGTTAGATGAGCTAGAAGTGAGTAATATCCCGGTAATTCAAGTGTTTAATAAAATTGATTTGCAGGAAGGTTGGCAACCAAAAGTTGATTATGCTGAGGGTTCTAGCAAGGTGTGGTTATCAGCAACAACAGGAGCAGGTCTGGATCTTTTAAAAGAGGCAATAGCAACTCAATTGCACGGTACGATTTTAATAGAGAATATTGTAATTAAACCTGGCCAGGCAAAATTACGTGCTCAATTATACCAATTGGGTGCTGTACTTAAAGAGTCTGTAGATGAAAACGGCGATTGGTTAATGAAAATTAGAATAACGGTTGATCAAAAACGACGATTGCTTTCATGAACAAACAAATCAGGATGCGGGCGAAAGTATCGATTCAAGATTTGATTAGTTGCGAGAAAATATTTAATGTATTGATTAAAAAATAATTTTTATTTATTTTTTAGGAGGTCCTATACTTTTCGATGATTTTCTCTAATGTTTCTGCCGTTTGTCCTCCGTATAATTTTTTAATTAATTGCCCTTTTGGGTTAAATACAAAAGTTACAGGGACTCCTGTGATATCTCCTAATTGTAAATCCTGGGCGGGATCCTTTAACAAATTAGGATAGTTAATATTAAATTTCTTAATTAGTAATTTTTGCTCTGGTAAGGGAAGAGCATCGTAATTGACTGCGTATAAGGCTACTGCATCTTTTTTATGATTTTTGTAAAAGCGATTAAACTCAGGGATTTCATCAACGCAGGTTTCACACCAGCTTGCCCAATAGTTGATAAAAACCCATTTCCCTTTAAGTGATGAAAAAGGAATATTGTGTCCAAAGTTATCTTTCAAAAGCGCCTCTGCATGAGTAGAGAAGGGGGTAATTGCTAAAATCAGCAGGTATATGAAAATGGGTATTAAGCGCTTCATGATCACCTCTTGAATAATTAAAGTTGCCTATGGTTATTATTGCTAGCCAAGTTGAACATAAGAAAATGATTGTATTTGCTTATGTCCAACTTACTAAGTTTAAGACAGATTAAATGGGTTACTAAAATTTAAACAGTAACAATAGGCCACTAGTTTATCAGGAAACAATCAGACTCCCAAATTCAACTGAATCTCTTCTTCCTCTTGAATGGTCGAGGGAGCTTGTTTTGCTCCCAAAATGCTGTGTTTCTTTAACCCATCCAAAATATCCAGTGAGTCTTTATTATTACGCCAACTCGCTTTTGTTCGCCAATCGAATACAGTTGGATCGCTTTCCGGAAGGCATGTTGGTGTGGGGATGGGGGCTCGTTGCGGGTTTCTGCGTTTTTCATCTGCGATAATTTCGGCGAGCTTTTCATCAGAAACAGGCATAACCGAGCCGTCATAAACATAAGGAAAGAGGCGAAGTTTGGTAACTAATTTAAACGCAGCCCATTTATTGGTTAGCTCCCTATACCCATGTTTTTCAGGATTTTGTCTGAGCTCCTCATATTCTGTAGGAGAAAGTATTTCAATTTTACTGAGATTGTTGCGGTAATATACTTTTCCTTTACTTAAAACCAGCAGTGGTTGATGTTGTCTTGAGTTAAAATCAACATCGGGCATATGCACCAAACCGCCAAAATCTTTTTGCTCCGGTATTTCACTTCCAGATAATACTTGATTGATGTCTTTTAGTGATGCGGTCATACCATTTAAGCAAGCTAAACGGTTAAATTGATTAAGGCATGTATCAAATTTTCCATCCCCACGAGCTCGAGAAGGGGCTTCTGTCGTATTAGGGGTTGGGTCATAGGGCCTTACTGTATAAACTCCAACTCGATTTACCTCATCATGAAGATTATTAGCCAGAATATTGCCCCATACTCCAAAACGCTCTTTTAATACGACACGTAAATCACCAATCATGGACATATGGCCTGTAGCAAAATGATCAGAATAGTAATGAAAAGTAAATAACTCTATAGAATAAGATTGGGCATGATAGCGATTCGCCAAATCAAGCAGGGTATTACTTGAAAGAGGTGCATTTTTATTTTGTAAGGAGATTTTTAAAGTACTCAAATCAGGGTTATCTGATTGATAGTTTTTGTCAGTAGCTAATTGTTTTAATTCATAGGATAAGCGAGCATATCTTAAGGCAATAGCGTGACCCAGGATATAAACTCGAATAGACCAAGGTGTAAAATGGGTTTGATTGCGAACAAGCATTTCCCCGTAATCTTTGACACGAAAATAATACATCAGCTGTTGAACATAGAAATTCAAGGTAGGCGAAAAGGGTACATAGTTAGCATTATTAATTGAATAAATACGGTCAATTTCCTTTCGAGTTACATCAGGAGCAGCCAGGTTATTGTACGCTGTAATTAAAGCGCTTTCTTCTTTAGGACCTATAGGCTTGCGAATGAGGTGTTTTCCCAATTCTGTCGGGGAATTAAAGAACTCGCATTTGGGTAGATCCAAATCCATAGTCCAATCAGCCTGAGTAAAGTAATCACCCGCCATGGCAATAATTTCGCCAGCGGACATCTCTAACTCCATTGGTTCAGGCAGGTTGTCTTCACCGAATCGTTGGAGTCGCAGATGGAGCACACCAAACTCATCTATTCGTAAGTAAGGATTGCCTTCGATTTTATCCATGAGCAAACCATTGCCCAGCTCTGTATGTTCCGTTGTGTTCATAAGTTCCGCTCCTATCCCTAGAGTCTATTTTCATCATATCCTTGATAACCGAACCTGCCAATAGGTTAAATAATAGTAATTCCATTAGGAAACCATACTATTTTGAACTATCTTATATAGAATGGTAATAATGAGTAGTTCATATGAAAGCAATAGAAGTAGAGCGGTTAATCCAGGGAACATTAATACGGGAAGGTGGAGGTGTTAAGTTACGTCGGTATATAGGTGCTGATAAAACCAATCATTTTGAACCTATACTGCTTTTTGATTATTTTGACAGCTCAGATCCATTGGATTATCTTGCCGGATTTCCGCCTCATCCACATCGCGGATTTGAAACAATTACTTACCTTCTGGAGGGAACCATTACCCATGAAGACAATAAAGGCAACAAAGGAGTAATCAATGCAGGTGGTGTGCAGTGGATGACTGCGGGAAAAGGGATTATTCATTCAGAAATGCCTTCCTCTTCAACGGGTCGCTTGCATGGTTTGCAGTTGTGGTTAAATTTGCCTGCTGCAGAAAAATGGCGAGAACCTCGTTATCAGGAAAAATCATCGGATCAACTACCTATTGAAGTCATGGAATCAGGTGCAACCATCAAAGTGATTGCAGGAACAATTGATCAAGGCTTGAGCTCACCCATTGTTGAAATTGCGACGCGACCTTTATTTCTTGATATTATTCTCCCAGCCAATGCAACTATCCAACAAACGATTCCTGATGATTATCAAGCAATTCTTTTTGTCATAGAGGGTGTTGTGAATATAGGAGGACAGCAAGTTACTGCAGGGACTTTAGCTAGCCTTACAAACGGCGAAAGAATACAAATGGAAGGCAAAAACAATCAAAATAGAAATCATTGTTTATTGATAGCTGCGGCTAAACTTCATGAACCTATTGTTCGCTACGGGCCTTTTGTAATGAATACCCAAGAAGAAATTATGCAGGCAATGCATGATTTTCGTACAGGACATTTTTAGTTGTTTGTTGTGTTGATTTTAGCTGGATAGTTAAAATTATTCAGGCCGATCTTCATATATTATCTTGGTTGCTCAAGGGAATATGAGTACAATGTGAATGATTAAACACTTATGATTTCTGCGAAATTTATTTAAAGTGAGTTATGGATACGTTATCTTGAACGTTCGGGCTGAGGAGGCATTTATGCCGTCTCGAAGCCTTGTATGGAATTTAATGTTTCGTGCCAAGGCTTCGAGACGATGCTTACGCATCTCCTCAGCCCGAACGAACCCGGGATATCGACAGCTTCCTATATAGTCCTATCCATAACTCACGTTATTTAATAACAATGTATTCATCAATCTAATTTTGGACAGTGTTATTAAACGGAAGTAAGTATACCCAACATTTCAGCCAGGATGCGATGGCCAACTAAAGTGAAAAAGGAGTTTTTATGAGTTTGGAAGTGGAGTCTAAACCGCACGGTAATAATCCTTATGCCAATCGCTTTGATAACTTACCCCCAAAGGCTCAAGGGCGTTTCCCTAGAGTGGCTTATGTACTGCAAGGCGGCGGATCTTTGGGAGCCTATCAATTTGGTGTGGTTAAAGGACTTCTTGAAGCTGGATATGAACCGGACTGGATTGCAGCAACTTCTATTGGTGCCATACAGGCAGCGATTATTGTAGGAAATCCTCCAGAAAAGCGTATTGAAAAACTCGAAAAATTTTGGGATGAAATTGCGCCGGGTAATTTTTTCGATTTTTTAGGTGAGTCCGATATTACTTTAGATTTTTATAATAAATTAAGCGCCGCTTTTGCTTTATTATTTGGTCAACCTGAGTTTTTTTTTCCAAAATGGTGCACTGGAACAATTCCTTTGTGGGGTGATCCAACGACTCTGAGTTACTATGATACAACCCCTCTTCGCAAAACATTGCTGGATCTTATTGATTTTGAATTACTAAATTCTTGTCCCATTCGCTTGAGTCTTGGTGCTGTTCAAATCAGCAATGGCCATTTAATCTATTTTAATAATATCAATTATCGTATAGAAGTGGATCACATTATGGCAAGCGCCGCTTTACCTCCTGGCTTTCCTGCAGTTAATATCGATGGAGAATTATATTGGGATGGCGGTGTGCATTCTAACACCCCATTAGAAGTTATTCTGGAGGCTATTCCACCAGAAAATACCTTGTGTTTTCTAATTGATTGTTTTGGTGGACGATCGTTTATTCCCAAAAACATTAGTGAAATTGAAGAGAGAAGGAAAGATATTTCATATGGAACCCATGCTCAACGCACTATTTATAATTATTTGCAAAGACAAAAAATGCGAAATTCAATGATGGAATTAAGCCGTATTTTAACGGACGAACAAAAGAAGAAGAGCGCTCATTTATTAGATATTGGCAGCCCTCATCACTGTACTTTGGTACATTTGGCTTACAGTTCAAGAATAGTGAAAGCAGCCTCGAAGGATTACAACTTTGGCCGAGTGGTCATTAAGAAGAGAATGGAGTCAGGATATTTAGATGCCAAGGCTGTACTGGCAGAAGAATCTCAATGGGGTTATTTACCTGAAGATGGAAAAAGCCGATTATATGAGTCACCCAACAATCTTTCCCGATTGTTTCGAAAACAAAAAAAAGAGGTATTTTAGTTTCAATGCCGAAAAAGGGAGAGACCTGGTTGTGGAAACTCTCTCTGTGGAGGATAAACTGATGTTGAATCATAGAGTCATTATCAAAGAGGCGCTGCATTGTGAAAGAGAAGTTTGTCACATGGTATAAAATAGTAACGAAACATATCCGGCTTTTCTTTAGTTATTCTATCCCTATGTTTTTTAAAAAGGGCAAAAATTACATTAATCTTCCCATCATTGTCGTTGGCCTCGCTCTTGTTATTGGCCTTTTTCATTTATTTTCCTATTTGATCCCTTTCACTGACAATGCGTTTGTTGTCACTAATGTGACCCCTGTAGCTGCTGATGTATCTGGTTTTATTACTGAAATCTATGTCAAGAATGGCCAAAAAGTAAAAAAGAATGATCCTATATTCAGTGTTTACAGGGTTCCTTATGAGTTGGCTTATCAACAGGCAACGGCTGACTATAAGGAAGGATTAAAGAAAATAGACGTGTTCCAAAAGCAGATTGAAAGAACTGTTGCTTTGATTAAAGCAACGGATGCTGAACTTGGAAAAGCCCAATTTGCTCTTGGTCTTAAAAAAAATAAGAATGTGGCTGAAGCAGTATCTGTTCTTGAATTAAAAAATCTTGGTTATGATGTTTCTACCTTAACTAACAAAAGAAATGCTCTGCAACAGGAAGTGGCGGTTTTGCAAGCCAAGATTGAGCAACAAAGACATACTGTCGCCAGCCTTAAGGCAAAAATGGATAATGCCAAGGTTAATCTTGATTTAACCATTGTCAGAGCTCCTGGTGATGGAGTGATAGATAATATGTATGTTTCTCCGAATACCCCTATCGAGATCCACAAACCGGTGTTTTCTTTTATAGATACTGCAAATTATTATATCCAGGCTAATTTTAATGAAACGGACTTACGCAATGTTCGCCAAGGTGATAAAGCGTATATCATTTTACGTATGTATTATTTCGACAAAATATTTCATGGGGTTGTTGTCAACTCGTTATGGGCTGCTGAACGACAAACAACCGCCCCCAAGAGCCAAATTCAAGTTGTTGCAAATCAAAATGAATGGTTGTTGCTTCCTCAGCGATTTCCATTACAAATCAAGATATTGGATCCCGATCCTGACTATCCTTTAAATCCTGGTGCCAGTGCTTATGTTTATATCTCAACTAAAAGATAAGCTTGCATCCTACGATAGGTATAAAGAACATCGTATTAATGGATTAAAAGCAGTGTTTGTTTTGGAACTTATGATTTTATTTTACTTTTTTTCTTCCATTGATAATCCGTATTTCTATTATTTTTATGCTCCAATCACCTGCTTTACTGTGGAGGCGGCGGGAACAACATTAAAAGAAAAGTACATGCTTTTACTCTATACTCTTTTAGGAAGCATACTCTCTATATTCTTGTTCGGCGTAATTTCCATATACAACGTACTTTTTATTTTTTTTGTTTTTTTCTATACCTTGGCGCTTTATTTCCTTGTGCTTCACCATTTTAAAAAAATGCTTGTTATTGTTCCATTGATGCTAAGTTTGGCATCCTATTCCCTAATTTATGGTGTGGAGGCAGACAGCAATTTTTATGTCGCTATTAATAATGCTTTATATACATTAGCAGCCATGGCAGTAATATTCGCTGGATTATTTCTTTTTCCCAAAAAATATTATTTTGATATTTGGGAGCGTGCCTTTTTTGAGGTCATTTCCGGCCTGGAGTCTCTATCTGCCAAGATTTGTAAGGGAGAGGTCAAAACCATCGCTATTTTTTCAGGCATTATTGTGATGGAGCGCTACTCCAAAATGCTGCCAAGAAATATTAAGTGCTACAGTATACTAAAGATAACCATTTTATCTTTTGAGTTAATCTTGACCATGTCTTACTTGCTGTCTTTTCAAAAACAACTGCGTAAGGAATACGTTATCGTTTTACATCAATATCTTGAACGTCTTTGCCAAGCATGTAAAGCGAGACAACCGGTGATACTCTCAGACCAGGAGCTGCCTGCATTTAAAGAAACACATGAGCTGGAAGTCTTATATCAATTAATTTTAAGCTGGAATTACTTATGCGCCGATGGCTAGGAGTACAAGCATTTTCCTATCTTGAGCTGCGCTCTATTCAGATCAGTACGGTCTTTGCGTTTACTATTTTTGTCCAGGAATGGCTGCGTTATCCGCGGGCCGGGTGGACGGGCTTTGCTGTGATGATGATTTATGCCGGTTTTGATAATGGAACAACCATATTCAGGACGTATCATCGTTTTTTAGGAGTGCTTTTAGGCTTATTTACCGGATATTTATTGTGGTTTATAGGTCATCTGGATTATCGAACGTTAATTCTGATTATGCCTTTAATGGTTTTTTTCGCGTTTTTTCTGGTAGGAAGAGCATACAGTGTTCCGACTGTATTTACGGTCAATGTGTCAGTACTTGGTTCCGGTTACTTTAGTACGGAAGACACCCTTCCAGTCACCTATTTTATTATCGATTATACTCTTTGTACGTTGATCGCTTTTACTATTATTCTAGGTTTTGAATACTTTTGGTTTAGGCATTATGGACTGATGCAGCGATTTATCAAAATTACTCAGGCTGAAGTGATTGATGATCTTTACAGGCTGGTTCGTTTGTTAAATCAAGGTAAAATAAAAAAAACAGAATGGTTCCAAGCTTGTATCAAGTTGACTGACAGCTTGTTTGAGGTCAATAAGCTCATAACAAATTCCCAGTTTTTAATCAGTTCAGAACATGCTGTTGGGGATGAATTTAATCAGTTTGTGGAACTGACTAATCGTATTTTTATTGGCTTGAAAGCCTTGTATATGGCTTATTATACGAAACATTATCATACGTTTGATTATTATCAACTATTTCAACAGGTTCAAAAAGATTTGGTGCACTTAAAAGATTTTGTTGCAGGGGAGCAAACAATTGACCTTAGCGAGGGAGTAAAGAATGCTACGTCCGGTTAAAATCATTTTATTATCAGTCTTTTTAGTCGGATGTTATAGTGAGCCTTATCACAGACCCAATGTTGAAGTGATTAATAAATGGTCGGTAACGGACAGGAATGTTAAAAATGTTGACAGCAAGAATATTCCTTACATGGCTTGGTGGCGTGATTTTAAAGACCCCACTCTCAACCAACTGATTGAAAGAGGTTTGATTTCCAATACAAGCCTTGGTATGTCAAGAGGGAGCATTGAAGCGGCAGAGGGAGAGCTTAAAAAAATTCGTTATCAGTGGGTGCCTACCCTGGATCTTATGACCGGTTATTCAAGAAATCCGGCAACGGGGTTTCCTGGCGTTCTGATTGTTTTTATTCCTAATTATACAATAAATATCATCAATCAAATCAGAGAGCAAAAAAGAGCAAAATATACTCTTGCTCAGGTAAAAGCAGAAGACGATGCTCTCAAACTCACTATTATTTCACAAATAGCAGCAAGTTATTTCACCTATCTTGCAGAAATAGAGCGCAAAGAATTTTTACAGGCATTAGCTAATGATCTAACTCAGCTGGCAAAGGTTGCCAGCAAAGTTTACCAAGGAGGATTAAGTTCTGAAATTGAGCAGGAAGAGTTGTATAGCCAGGTTAATTTGATACAAGGCGAACTGGAGGTAACAGAGCGTAATATCGTTATAAGTCGCAATGCTCTCCGATATTTACTAAACCAAAATCCAGGTGAAATAAAAACAGTTAAAAAATTATTACAACTTAAAAATCATAATTTAATACCTGGTTCTTTACCATTAACAGTTCTTGAAAATCGGCCTGATATGCAAGTGGCGGAAAACCGTTTGCGTGCTTCCCATGAAGGAATAGGCGTTGCAGAAAGTAATCTTTTACCTACTATACAATTAGATTATATTGGTGGTTTGGCTGCTGGAGATAGCCGCTACGCATTACCGAAAAAAACGGTGAAATTTAATGATCAATTGTTGAAAGCCCCCATTATTGATATGCCTGTTTTAGGTGCAGTAGCTAAGGCTAAAGGCGTAAACAAGGTTTCTTATTATAATTATATTGATACTTTACAAAAAGCATTAAGAGACACGACCAACGCGTTATCAGAGAATGAGCGTTTAACTAACAAGCTCAAACAGACTGCTTCCGCTCAAAAGCATTTGGCAAAAGCCTATAATTTGAATGATAGGTTGTATCAGACGGGTATTCAAAGTTATATAGAAACCTTAAATAGCAAAATTTCGCTCGATAAAATCAATATCAGTTTAAATCAGGATAAACTGCAAGAGTTACTAAGCATTGTCCGCTTATATCAAGAGCTGGCTGGAGGTTATCGCGCCAGACCTGAGTCTGAAGTAAAATCTTCAGGCTGATCAATCATGGTTCTATTATAAATTATTACAAACATGGATGCCTTGCAGCTTTTCTCAGGACACTCAGCTCATAAAAAAGTGACTTATTTCTCACAAGAGCCTTTCTAAAATTGGGTCTTGACATTCACTTGTAATCCATAAGAGGTTGTCAAAAGGGTGAAATAAAAACATGAGCATGAGAACAAATATTGCATAATGTTTAATTTTATGCCATTATTTGCGCCATTGTGTATCCTGTGAGTGTTCTGTATGTCAAAGAAAATAATGTTTTTTATTTTGTCGATGTCTTCTTCAAGTATTTTTGCTGTTGACAATGTAGATTTGTATCAAGCCCCTCTCAATAGCATCAATAAATACCCCATACTGCAAACACCAAAGAATACGATTATATTAAAGAGCTCTTCTGCAGTTATTGATAATTCATTACAAAAATTGAATCAAACAAAAGAAGATAATCAAATGACAGTTCGTTATCAGCAGTTGTATAAAGGAATACCTGTTATTGGCGCTCAAGTGATGATTACTAAAGGAGCTAATCCTGGGGTTCAATCCAATGATGATGTAGAGGTCAACGGGCACTTATTGGAAAATATAGAACTTAATACGAAGCCTGCTATTAGCGCACAACAAGCTAAGGAATATGCAAAAAAGTCCTATTTTCAATTCAGCCCCCAGTCTAACATACAACAGGAAGCCACTGAACTACAGATTCGACCTGATCAGAATAACCAATTAAAGCTGGTTTACTTGGTTTCCTTTAAAAGCGTGCAGCAAGACGGCAAGCCAGATTGGCCTTTTTTTGTTATTGATGCTCAAACTGGAGCTTTGATTAAGCAATGGAACAATATTAAAAATTATTTGGATACAGGGCCTGGTGGCAATGAGAAAGTTCAGGAATATTGGTATGGTAAAGATGGGTTACCCGCTTTGGATGTGACTCAAAATGGCAGTCAATGCGTCATGGAAAACTCAAAGGTTAAGCTGGTTAATCTCCATTCTCAGTGGGATTGGGAAAACAGTATAAGTACCCCTTTTGAATACGTTTGTAACAATAATACAGAAGAGAATATTAATGGAGGATTTTCTCCCAGCAATGATGCGTACTATTTCGGACATGTTATTGTTGGTATGTACAAGGACTGGTATGGAGTTAATGCCTTACAACACTCTAATGGTGCGCCAATGCAATTGGTCATGCGAGTTCATTTTGGGCAAAATTATGATAATGCTTTTTGGGATGGACAAGCTATGTCATTTGGAGATGGGCTGGATTTTTATCCATTAGTTTCTTTAGACGTAGCAGGTCATGAGGTGACTCATGGTTTTACAGAGCAGCATTCTGGTCTTGAGTATCATGATCAATCGGGTGCGCTTAATGAATCTCTATCTGATATGGCAGGACAAGCGTCAAGAGCTTATCTTTTGGAAAAAAATCCTCAGTTGTATAACAAAGCTTACTTACAACCAAATGAAGTAACATGGGGTATTGGTGAAACAATAGTTCGTGATTCTTTTGGCAAAGCTTTGCGGTTCATGGATTACCCTTCTTCTGATGGAAGCTCTGCAGATTGTTTAGACAAAGGTGTTGCGCAAAACAATGGCAGTTATTGTGCTATCAGCTATGATGAGGTAGTAGCTTATGCCAATACACATATCGCACTTCCTCAAGAACGCCAGAGCTTCATAGTTCATACAGCCAGTGGTGTGTTTAATAAGGCTTTTTACTTAATGTCTAAAGATATGGGGATTAAAAACGCTTATCACATCATGGTTGTTGCCAACACAAAATATTGGACCCCTACGACGGACTTTAAAAATGGGGCTTGTGGAGTTATTTATGCTGCCAGGGATTTAAATTCCGATATCAACAAGGTTAAGTCTGCTTTTGGTCAAGTAGGCGTTGACACAGCAGGGTGTGCTATATAGCGGGAACAAAAGCTCCCGGCAAGTTTTTGCTTCGAGCAAATGGGTGATCTCTGGTGATTCATCGCGAGCTATTTTTGCTCGCATTGTTGTTTGCCGTGCATAGAAATTAGTATATAATCAAACAGGACCTATCTTTTAGATTTCTTTGGAATTGAAATCTTAATAAGCTCTGATTTTAAAATCATTAGGATTAAATATTACTTTCGTATTAGGAACAGAATGGCATTTTTTTTAATCACGCTTTGCATACTAATATTGAGTTTTTTCTGCCTGGCCGTAATGGTTTTAAAGTTTATGCAGCAGCCCTCCTTGCCTCTGTCTTTCTCCCAATATGTTAAGTTAATGTGTAGTGGAGTTATTGCTTTTATTGCAGATACAGTAGGCGTTGGCAGTTTCGCTGTTAATGTAGCCTTGGCAAAATTATTAGGTACCTTTCGTGATGATGAGTTACCCGCTGTAAATAATGGCGCTCAAGTTATCCCTGGGGCTATAGAATCTTTATTTTTTATAAACATGGTAGATGTTGATTTAACTACGTTACTTACTTTAGTCACCGGAACCTGTATTGGTGGGTTAGTAGGCGGCTTTGTCGTGAGCCAGTTAAGCAAGCAAGCCATTAGACTGGCAATGATTTGTTCATTTGCTCTGATCATTGTTCTTTTAATCTCCCATCAGCTTCGCATATTACCAGTTGGAGGTGATTTGACAGAATTACATTCCTGGAAACTGGTTATTGGTTTTTTTGCCATGGTAGTTTGTGGTTCTCTTACTTCTGTCGGAGTGGGGCTTTTTGTCATGGTGCAAGGTGTTTTATTTTTAATGAATGTTTCACCAGTTGTGGCTTTTCCAATCATGACAACTGCAGGGGCTATGCAGCAGCCTCTGACCACATTGGTTTTTTTACAAAAAAATAAAATCCCGTTAAAGAAAACATTGATTTTAAGTTTTTCAGGATGTCTGGGTGTTATGATCACCATTCCAATTTTTACAAAATTAACAATAACCTGGCTGCATTTTTTACTTTTATTTATCCTTATCTATAATTTTTTAGCTATTGGCCACACTTATTTACGATCAAGGCCAGTCAAACAATATGTTCAATCTTCTATTAAGCTCGCTGCAGCAGACTGAGTTTCTCAGTTTGGAATTCTTCTTTATTGTTTTTTCAGGTGCAGAGCTTTTAAAGCTATGGCTAACTAATATGATGAACCAGGTTGATTTTTGACGGTGCTGGTATTTGCTTGTTTTCATTCAAATTTGATTAGAGTCTATCCTATCTGGATAGGCACTTATATAGTATAATCGATGTTATTTTAAAAAATATATTGCCCTATGGATGAACAAATCAGTAAATCACAGAGAAAAAGAGATGCTCATTATCTACAAGATCTAGGCGTGAAATTTATTGATCTAAGCCCATTCAAGCTGGATTCTTTACCCCTTCCCGATAATTTACGTCAAGCAATTATTGATGCCAGATCAATCAAAAGCCATGGGGCTAAAAGACGACAGGCGCAATTAATAGGCAAGCTAATGCGTGCAGCCGATTTTGAAGCAATTCTTGCTGCCTATGAAAAAATCCTTGAAGAAGAGAGTTCAATTACTGCCTCCTTTCATGAGATAGAACTATGGCGCGACAGGTTATTGCAAGATGGAAAAGAAGCTTTGACAGAGTTTATTGATGCCTATCAACCTGACGACGTGCAACAATTAAGGCAACTGATTAAAAAAGCACTAGATGATCAGATGAAAGAGAAAAATACTGGCGCTGCTAAAGCACTGTTTCGCTATTTAAGGTCTTTAATAAAATGAATTACTCACTATTCATTAGTTGTTCAAAGGGTTTGGAGTATTTGCTGGAAGACGAACTCAAGGGATTGGGTCTTCATGTGACTCAGGTAAGTCCGCAAGGTGTGTATGGTGAGGCCAGCCTGCCTGTAATTTATAATTTATGTTTATGGTCAAGGCTTGCTAACAGAATACAACTCATTTTATTTAGTGGCCATGCTGCAAAAGAGCAAGCCGTACATCAGTTATGCACAGATTTTCATTGGCAAACTGTTTTTACCCATGACAAAACCATAGCCATTGAATTTCATGGTGCATCAGAGCAAATTCGTAATACTATGTTTGGCGCTCAGATAGTCAAAGATGGAATAGTGGATCATTTTCGCCGATTGAATGGTTCAAGGCCTTCGGTCGACAAAGAAAAACCGCAAATTTTAATTCATGCCCATTTGAAAAATGATATTTTAACGGTGAGCTTTGATCTGGTTGGATATAGCTTGCATCAAAGAGGATATCGTAAAAAAACAGGAAAGGCTCCTTTAAAGGAAAATGTTGCAGCAGCCATGCTACTAAGAGCCAAATGGCCAGAGTTAGCCGCTCAAGGATATGGTTTACATGATCCGTTTTGCGGTTCGGGAACATTAGTTATAGAAGCAGCCATGATGGCAGCTCATATTGCCCCAGGTTTATTACGACAAGATCAATCCTTACAGTATTGGGCTCGGCATCAGAGCTCTTTATGGGAAAAATTGCGAACTCAAGCATTACAGCAAGTTAAACCGCTGGCAGTTAAGCTGGTTGGTACTGACTCTGACAGCAAAGTAATTACTCTTGCGCGTTCCAATGCCGAGAGAGCAGGAGTATTACCTTTGGTTGAATTTAAAACATTATCGCTAAATGCTTGTAGGCCAGCGACAAAAAGAGGATTAGTTGTTTGTAATCCACCTTATGGTGAGCGACTGGGTGAGGTAACTCAACTTGTTCCTTTATATCAACAATTGGGTACTACATTACATACTCATTATCAAGGTTGGCAAGCGGCTATTTTAACTTCCAGTTCCGTTTTGGCTAAAGCATTAGGATTACGAGCTGATAAGCAATATACTTTATATAATGGCCCATTAGAGTGCAAACTCTATTGTTTGGCTCTTTCTGCTGCAAACAAACTTAAAAATACTCCGGATGCCCCGCTTTCTGATAATGCACAAATGTTATTTAACCGATTGGAAAAAAACAGAAATCATTTACAGAAATGGGCTAAAAAAAATCAAATTTCCTGTTATCGAATTTACGATGCGGATTTACCCGAATACGCCTATGCCATAGATATATATAATGACCATGCTGTACTGCAAGAATATGCGCCACCAGCCAGCATCCCGGTTCACAAGGCAGAAAAACGTAGTCTTGAGATATTGCAAGTCGTTCCACGGGTGTTAAATATTCACCCCGAAAAATTAATAGTTAAACAAAGAAAGCAGCAAAAGGGCTCGGAACAATATCAAAAAATAGGGAAAACCAGCCACAGGCTGATAGTGACAGAAGGCAAGGCAAAATTGATAGTGAATTTGTATGATTATCTCGATACAGGGTTATTTCTGGATCATAGACTTATGCGCTTGAAATTCGCTCAATTAGAGCCGGGAACTCGATTTTTGAACTGTTTTTGTTATACCGCCAGTGCAAGTGTCCATGCTGCCTTGGCAGGTGCATTAACCACGAATGTTGATTTATCCAAAACGTATTTACTTTGGGCAGAAGACAATTTTAGATTAAATGATATTAATTTATCCAAACATCAATTTTTGCAATACGATTGTAAAGAATGGATGAAAATTACAAGGGATAAATTTGACGTTATTTTTTTAGATCCGCCCAGCTTTTCAAACTCAAAGCGTATGACTGATATTTTAGACATTCAAAAAGATCATGTTTCTTTGATTAATATGGCAATGCGGTTGCTAAACCCTAATGGTATCTTATATTTCTCAACTAATCTGCGCCAATTCAAGTTAGAGCCAATGCTGAAAGAGAAATATGCAGTACAAGACATTACATCGCAGACCATCGATCAGGATTTTAAACGAAATAGCAAAATTCACCATTGTTTTAAAATTGTAATGCCGCATTTTGCAGATAACTGATTCAGGACTTACGAAAAACCCCAATCTCATCGTTAAAAAATGTTTTTAATTCGGTCATTTAGTTTATCTAAACTCTCTCATTAAAAACATTTTTTGCCTTGACCTTGGGGTTTTTCGTAAGCCCTGTGATTGAAGCAACTGAATAATTCAGTTATTTATTATTTAAGATTTGGATTTTGTTTTGCTTTTGCTTTCTTTTTCAGAATGGATGTTTCCTTCTTCATTCCCATAAATTTGTTCTTTTAGAGAAGTCATGAGTCCTGCCATAAAAAATAATTCTGCTGTTAAATACAAAGGTGCGATAAGGGCTTGGGTAAAATTAACCATAAAGGCAGGTTTTTTTCCCTCAATAAAGTGACCATATAATTGCAATCCCCAACCCACAACAAAAGTAATAATAAATACCCAAAGTCCCAATTTCGTTGGACCATCATAATTAAACCAACTGGCTAGCCATAACAAAAAGAGCAAAATAGGAGTTAATGCCAAGGCAAGTTGCCAATTTAACAGAAAGTAATAAATGAGGGCGGCCAAGGTCGCCAGACAGGCCAGGTTAGTTGCATAAACACCTGGGATAACTATTTTAACAAATCCCAAAAAGATCATGATAGAAAGTATAATTAAGGGGACTCCTGCCATGTGCGTGTAGCGGGTCGCTGTATTTTGATGGTAGCTTGCATAGAATTGAGCTTGCTCAATAAATGATTTCATTTTCTTTTCGTCCTGAAGTTAGGGTTATGAAGAAAACATAGCACATAAAATAAAGAAGTACCAAAAAGAGTGAGAAGTCTTAATTATTCTTGGTTAATAATCATTGAGTTTGATTTGCTCTATTAATTACCAGGATTTTATTTGAATGATAAAATCGAAGGGTGTAATTCCAAATATAGATTGGTTTTGAAATCCCAAAAATTACGGAAGCAAATCATGCTTCCGTATCCGGGCAGTTGTTATACGCTGTTCAGCGGATTGTTCTGAGATATCTCATCATTTTCAATGGAGAGATCATATCATCTGCTTCTATCGCAAATGCTATAATGTCTTTGGATTTGGTCGTATACTGACATATCCAATTGCCTTCTCCATCATCTTCTGGGTGGGGTGATCCTGATATAGTTGAGAGTAATTTATTGCTTTCTGCCAATGCTATATCATCATTTTCAGCTGCTATTGGTCCTACAATAAATACCCAGCTTGAACTGGTATTGTAATGACTTAAATTATAGGTGATATACATGCCCTCCAAAATTTCAGCAGACATGGACATCCCTTCTGTTTGAATAGAGGATACACTGGGACATACCTCAGGTTTTATTGGATTTGCTAAAGAAGAGCCAGCCAAGATTACAGCACCGATAAAAGCAGTCAACTGGGTTTTCAACATCATGTTACTTCTCCTTGTTACCTAGCAGTTAAAAATCTTCAAAAGACTAACAAGTTGAATTTTCAGTTGCAACAGTTTTAAAATGGTGTTGATGGGAATTGTTTCGGATTATCTTTTGCCGCATGACTAATCCATATTTATAAAGATATTTTTCCAAGCATATACAATACATTCCCATTTTCATGTCCTTCACGACTAGACCCAGGGATGTAGGTTGCTGCAATCGTTATTCTTTTGTAGAAAATAGCTGCCCACGGTAATGCTCCAGGGATGGGGACATTATCGTAATCAACGCGAGATGTAACCAATACCGAGTATCCAAGGCCTGCTTTTAAATCTTTGTTTACCGAAGCTGTTTTGAGATAGGCATAACCAACTGCGGGTTCTAAATGGCGATGGGAATCCAGGAAGGCAATCGCGTAAAGCCCATGCCAGTTTCCTTTTTCATCAAAAATACTTTTGCCTAATCCACCACCCCATGCGGTTTCATTGTAGGACTTAATTTTCTCACTACTGTAAACATAGCGGTTATGCCAAGCATACCCTGAAAAATACATATCATCATGGCCTTCTGTCCATGTTTGATGGATACGTTGACACACGGGCTTGAGGAAACTTATCCAGCGAGAACAAGGATTGGATGTCGTTTCGTCTGCAGCGAACGCATTTAAAGAGCAAATGATGGTTAAGCTGGAAATTAATCTTTTCATTCAATTTTTAACCTTTGCAGGGTTTCTCCCAGCTATAATTTAATGATAGAGTTTAAATGTGTAAGGTTTTGTTAGATGGAAGATAACCGGAGTTTATGTTTATTGATAACTTAAATTTCGGAAATAAACAATAAATAATAAACCTGAGAGCATACTATCATGGACTTGTTTCGTAAAAAAGATATAAAGGGATCGTTAGACAATGAATCACATTTAGCTAAATGCCTTAATGTTTTTGACCTTACCTTTTTGGGAGTAGGTGCGATTATAGGTGCTGGTATTTTCGTTCTTACAGGAATAGTCGCTGCTACCATAAGCGGGCCAGCCGTAATATTCTCTTATGTTGTCGCCGGATTTGCTTGTGCTTTTGCAGCCCTATCCTATGCTGAACTGGCTGCCAGCATAGGAGGTTGTGGCAGTGCTTATGGATATGCTTATGCAGGATTTGGTGAGTTAATCGCGTGGATAGTCGGATGGGATTTGTTATTGGAATATTCTATTGCTGTATCGGCTGTTTCTATCGGCTGGAGTGGATATGCTAATGATTTTTTAATGGCTCTGCAAATATTTATCCCAGCTAGTTTGTTACATGGTCCTGCTGACGGTGGCGATCTTAATATATTAGCCATTTTTATCATAGCCGTACTAACTGCATTATTAGTTGTTGGCGTGAAATCCAGTTCTCGATTTAATAATATCATGGTGCTTGTAAAGCTTTTGGTTATTTTTATTTTTATAGTTATCGCATTTGGTGAAGTGAGGGTTGAAAATTGGTCTTCTTTCATGCCATATGGTTGGGCTGGTGTAATGAAAGGTGCTTCAATCATCTTTTTTGCCTACGTGGGGTTTGATGCTGTCTCTACTGCCGCCGAAGAAGCGATTAATCCACAACGGGACTTACCCATAGGGATAATTGCCTCCCTGGCTATTTGTACGGTGATATATATTCTGGTTTCTGGTTTATTAACCGGGATTGCTCATTACACTACTCTTAACGTTTCATCGCCAATTAGTCATGTTCTGCTTGTCTTGGGTTATAAAACAGCAGCTGGACTGGTCGGTGTAGGTGCAATTGCCGGTCTAACCACGGTTATGTTGGTTCTGTTCTATGGATTAACCAGGGTATTTTTAGCTATGTCAAGGGATGGACTACTGCCAAGGTTCTTATCAAAAACGAATGAGCAGACGAAAACACCAATTCGAATTATATTGTTATGTGGCTTATTGATGGCATCTCTCGCCTCAGTGACTCCTATCGGTACTTTAGCGGAGTTAGTTAATATTGGCACCTTGTTTGCCTTTATTATTGTTTGTGCGGGAGTTTTATATTTACGGCGAACGCATCCTGATATGGAAAGACCATTTAAAACTCCACTTATGCCTTATGTTCCTATATTAGGTATAATGAGTTGTTTTTATTTAATTTTGAATTTGCCATGGATAACGATATTGCGTTTTATGATTTGGATGGCGATAGGTATGGCTGTCTATTTTGCATTTAGCAGGGGAAATAGTGCTTTGAGTGTTGAGGGGGATTGTGCCGCTGAGTAAGGCTATAATCTAAACAGTTGGTGGGATGGTCATAATAGCAGCAGCAACTAATGCTGCAGCTGGAATGGTCAGCAACCAGGAGTAGAATATCCTGCGTAACACTTTCCAGTGGGCGCCACCTATTCCACTGATTAGCCCAACTCCGGCAATGGAGCCAGTGACCGTATGGGTGGTTGAGACAGGGACTCCAAATTCTGTTGCAGCGAAAATGGTAATGGCCGCTCCTGTTTCAGCGGCACAACCCTTCAGCGTATTAAGTTTGGTAATTTTAGTTCCCATGGTATGCACAATCCTCCAGCCCCCAGCTAAAGTCCCCAAACTAATTACCCCATGACATGAAATGACGACCCAAAATGGCACATAAAATACACCATCAAGCCAAGATGCGGAAAAAAGTAATACCGCGATGATACCCATCGTTTTCTGCGCGTCATTTCCACCATGAGTGATACTCAATAATGCTGAAGAAATAAGTTGAAAACTTTTAAATAATGTATTCAGTTCTTCTTCGCTCTTATGTCTTAGAAACAAAGTGAAAATATGAGTGAATAATAAGCCAATCAATAATCCTAGAACAGGTGATATGAATATCCCTGCCGCTACTTTGGCAAAACCTGTAATCTTGAGTGAAGACAGGCCGCCCTTGGCTATTGCCGCACCAGCCAATCCACCAATTAAGGCATGAGAGGAGCTTGAGGGCAGTCCATAATACCAAGTCACCAAATTCCAGAATATCGCTCCCATCAGGGCTGCTAAAATAAAATAAGTGTCCACCAGATCCGTATCGATTAGTCCGTAGCCTATTGTTTGGGCTACGGTTAAATTAAAAATCAGGAAGGCAATGAAGTTAAAAAAAGCAGCCCATAGCACAGCTTGTCTTGGCGTTAAAACACCTGTAGTGACTATGGTTGCAATCGAGTTGGCCGCATCATGAAATCCGTTGATAAAATCAAATACGAAAGCAACAAAGATGACAAACAGAATGAATATCGTATTGTAGTCCATATATAATAATACCCTGTTAAATATAATAACTGCTCTGAGTCATTAATTTTGATACAGCATTCATCAATTGTTTAATAATATAGGGAAGTTCAACTGCTCCAGCCTCCATGGCTGTATTTGCATGATGTTCTTCGTCTTCTTGCATTCTTTTTAATATGGCTTTTGTTTTTTTATCTTTTTCCGGGAGATAATGCAGATGTCTTTGTAAATGGGCGGTTACCTGGCGTTCTGTTTCAGCAACAAATCCCAAGCTGATTTTATCGCCAGCCAATCCAGCTAGGGCGCCTAATAGAATCGAACCACAATACCAGATGGGATTTAAAAGGCTGGGTTTGCTGCCTAATTCATACAAGCGTTCTTCGCACCAGGCCAAATGATCGATTTCTTCGGCCGCAGCATTAGCCATTTGTTCTTTGATGTGAGTCAGTCGCGCTGTTAAAGCTTGTCCTTGATAAAGCGCTTGAGCACATACTTCTCCAGTATGATTTACTCTCATTAGTCCTGAAATATGTTTCTTTTCCTGAGGTGACAGTACGGTGTCAATAAGGGTTTCAGCGGGAGATTTGCGCATTGTTGTACGTTTTTGTGGCAAAACAAGGGTTCGAAGCGCACTATCGACTTCACCTATTAACCTATCTAGGAAGCTTGATGTTCGCATGGATGCTTTAAATAAAGTGTTGAAACTCTATGTTAACTTGATTAGTGGGCAGTTTGAAGTCATTAGTCAATTAAATTTTATAAGATTGTTTAATATTGGTGCTTGTGATTTATGAAGTAGTTGTCAAATGATCTGATGTGATGCAGTTATTTTGATTATTACACGATTAGATCCTAAGCTTTATTATACACAAATAATGCGAATAGATTTAAATTGGTACACGATGGATAAAATGAGGAAGATTAAAAAGCCACATTCATTAAATCATCTTGCTTCAGGAGATAATTTTAACCATCTTAACCAGCTGGAACGAAGCTTAATAAGCCAATTGATTGAATTGAGTTGCGATGAAAATACCCTACATACTTTAAGCTCACACGGGTTAAAATTACTCGGTAAGCATCCCTTATTAAAAGATACAATTACCGCTGTTTGGCATCATGATGGCAGCCATATCAATATTCTGGCTTCTAATGGATTAGCATTTGATGGGTCAAAGGAATTAGAGAAATTTGTAACTGTAACCTCGGATTGGCATTTTTTGAAAATACATAAGACAAAGATCAAGGAGCATTCTCAAGAAAAACCAAAACAGCGTATCGATATTTGCCTTGATAAATATCAAGGTAATTTATTTTGTATTAGTTTCTGGTTTGAATTTATTGATTTTAATGTTGAAATACTAATGCCTTTTTTTAAAGATATTCTGGGTGTATTAAAGCTATCTCTAGCCAAATTGATGAATAAAAAAAGGGAAAAACTACTGACCACTATTTTGGAAAAAGCAGGTGATTCTGTCGAAATAACCAATGAAGAGGCGGTCATTCAATATGTTAATCCTGCTTTTGAGCATATCACTTTATATAATGCTCACGAAGCGATGAACAAAACGGTAGCCTCCTTATTGCGTTCACCGGTTGAAGACGTTCATTTATTTGAACAAATAAACCAGACCCTTAAATCAGGGAATACATGGAAGGGGCAAATACGTTCAAGGAAAAAGGATGGTAGTTATTGGATAGCTCAAACCATCATCGTTCCTGTGATGGATGATGAATTAGGGAGAATTACCCAACATATAGCAATTAAACAAGACATTACTGAACAGGTAAATCGATTCAATCAACTAAAAATCAGCGAAGAAAGATATAGAAATCTGATGAACGCTGTATCGGATGGTATTTTTATTCATAATCTGCAGGGAGCATTTCTGGAAGTTAATGAAGCGGCTTGTTTGTCTTTGAATTATAGTCGGGAAGAGCTAATTAATTCCTATGTTTGGGATATTGAGGTGGGATTTTCGCAGGAAAATTTAAATCAGTTGTGGGAGGATGTGCAAAAGGGGCCCCTTAACATAGAGGGGATGCACCGCAGAAAAGACGGTACAATTTTTCCTGTTGACGTGCGTTTAGCAGTTTTTAATGCGACTGGTGAGAAATTGGTTTTGGCTATAGTAAGAGATATTACACTTCAAAAACGCTCCGAAGCGACTATAAGAAAGTTAACACGGGCTTTAGAGCAAAGTCCCGTTTTAGTCATAATAACTGATAAATCGGGAACTATTGAGTATGTCAATGCAAAAGTGATAGAGCAAACCGGTTATCGTAAGGAAGAATTGGTTGGGGGAAATACAAGAATTTTACGATCAGGCCAAACCCCCCATGAAACTTATAAAACCATGTGGGAACAATTAGCCAATGGGGAAGAGTGGCATGGTGAGTTGCTGAATAAAAACAAATCCGGAGAGCATTTTTGGGTATCAGCAATTATTTCTCCAATTCGCAATGAGAATGAAGAGATCACTCACTATCTGGCTGTTATGGAAGATGTGACTCAGAAGAAAAGCTATGAGGAAATGTTAAAATACCAGGCAACATTTGATAATTTAACCAATCTTCCTAATCGTCTCTACGCGTTTAACAAATTGGAACGAGCCATTTCAAAATCCCACATCAACAATCAAAAATTGGCGGTGCTGTTTTTAGATTTGGATGAATTTAAACAGATTAATGATTCCTTGGGACATGCGGTTGGTGATTCACTATTGAAAGCGTTATCAGAACGTTTCCTATCTGTTATACGGCAAACCGATACTATTGCACGGTTAGGTGGTGATGAATTCATGATGATTTTAGAAAACATCACGCAAGATACCGATGCTGAAAGTATCGCAAAAAAATGTCGAGAAGTTTGTTCTCAACCTTTTGTCATTGAATCACAAGAATTACTGGTGTCTACAAGTATAGGAATTGCAATATATCCTTATCATGGCAAGGATGCCAAAACTTTAATGCGTAATGCAGACACAGCCATGTATCAGAGCAAGATGCGGGGTAAAAATAATTGGACAGTATTTCAAAATACCATGGTTGAGGAGGCAAATAACCATATTCGTATTAAGACGGAGCTATATCAGGCGCTAACACGTAATGAGTTATATATTTGTTACCAACCGATCATTGAGCTTAAAGAAAATAAGGTAGTCGCTGCGGAGGCCTTGTTACGTTGGCAAAACACAACCTTAGGTCAAATCACTCCTGACCAGATTATCCCCTTGGCTGAGGAGACCGGGATGATTATTCCATTAGGCTATTGGATTTTGGATAAGGTGTGTACACAAGCGAAAGAGTGGCAATTTATTACCAGCAGCAATATAAAAGTAGCAGTGAATATCTCTACCTTACAATTAAAACAAAAGGATTTTATTAATAAGGTACAACTAATTTTGAAAAGGACGAAATTATCTGCAGATTCTCTAATTTTTGAAATTACAGAATCTGCATTTATTGATGATTCAAAATTCATTTTATCTCAATTAAACAAATTAAGTGATATGGGTATTCATTTTTCTTTGGATGATTTTGGGGTAGGATATTCTTTCCTGCAGTATATTAAATCCTATCCATTCAAAAGTTTAAAAATTGATCGTGTTTTTATTCAAAGTGTAAATACAAATCATAATGAGTTAAGTTTGATTAATAGTATTATAGCCATGGCACGCAATCTGAAACTGTCGGTTATTGCTGAAGGAATAGAAACGGCAGAACAACTGGAATTAATGCGCTCAATGAACTGCGATATGGCACAGGGATGGTATTTTTCCAAACCATTAAGTGGGGATAAGTTTTTGTCGGGACTTACGAAAACCTCTAACCTACTCGTTAAAAAATGGTTTTAATTGAGTCGTTTAGTTTATCTAAACTCCCACAATAAAAAACATTTTTTGCCTTGACCTTTGGGTTTGTCCTGTTTGCTTTATTTAATCAATAAGTAAGAATGCACCAGCTGCCGTGACTAATTTAAAAATTTGGCAGGGATGTCGATGGCTGGTACTACTTATTTGTTTTTACTTCAGGAGCAAAAAACAGAATATCCTTGTTATGATCATTTTAAATGATTAAGAGATGAATTTTGTGCTATCCATTTGTCAAGTTGGTTCACTACGTCTTCTTTCTTATACCGGCTGGCAGGATGCGATATTAATAATCCCTTTTCAGCAAGTGCATCAGCCAGGTAGGATGTGAAGGAATGATGATGATAAGCCCTGGAGGAATGGCCTAAAAAATCTTTTAATTTTTCTATGGTTTCACACAATGAAGCATTCTTTGCGTTGATAGAAGTATATAGATTATTCGCTGTAGTGATTCCAAAGCTTCCATGACGAAAAAAACTGAAAAAGCCATCGCCTTGTCCTCTGTTGTATTTGGGATTATTTTTATTTTCGGATTTCGTGTGATAATTCGTATAATTTTGAACCGCGTTGTAAACAGCAGATTGTAGGTCATTCACTGATAAGGTGATTTTGTCTAAAGCTACGTTAACTGGCTGCTCGGTTTCTCTAGTAATTAGTCTAGTGTGAGGTTTGTCCAAAGGAACCCTTTTAACTTTAGCTTGTAAATGAGAAGGCAAGCGTCTTCCCTGAGGTCCTTGTGGACGTTCTCTTACAAAATGGTTTAATTTTGTTTCTTCTTTCTTGCTATCCTTTTTTTTGTCAGGGATGATGGGTAAATTGACTTCTTGGACTCTTAGTCCTTTAAATTGCTGATATTTGCTTTGAGAGTCAATAGCAGCCCATGCCTCTTGTATCTCTTTGGCAGTGATAATCCTGGTGTTATTATGGGGGATTTTGGGAGCAAAAGGATTAATACCCCCCATTTTTTTTATGCGCTCTTCTTTTTCTAAGGCCTCAAGTCTTAGTTGATATTTACTTCTGATAGAATCATAGGATTCATTGTTTTCAACATTTAACCATCTAAGTAAGGCTTCTGTTTTCATTAATAAACTCCAATTGCAGAGCACCATTAAATTAGCATGAACTCTATTGTTTTCATCGCTAATTTAAACCAAGCTCTGTTATAAAGGCCAGGCCTAATTTAGTAAAATTAACCATATGTTCCAGATTCAGAATATCCAAAGTATCATCGGAGGTATGAACATAGGGATTATCATCGTCTAAAGTAGTAGCAGATGGATAAGTGGTTTTAAAACCTTCATTGGTCCAGTTCACATGATCACTGCAGGCATAACCACATTTAGTGTAGCCAACAGGAATTTTTATATAGTGAGTTAATAATTGTGCTGTAAATTCAGTTAAACCCTTATCTACATAATCCTTTAACAGCCAAATCGTTTGATCTTTGGCGTTAGCTCTATACCCTGCCTGGTCTAATTGCATTACTGCTTTCACTGGAATTTTTTTCTGTAAAAAATCTTGTACTACATATCCTGAACCAATAAGTCCTCTTTCTTCAGCAGCATAGGCTATAAAATAAACTGGTCTATTGAGCTCAAAGTTCGATAAAAAGAGAACTCTTGCCACTTCAAGTTCAACCGATATTCCGCTAGAGTCATCATCGGCACCAGGCATATTGCCGTCCAGTGTGTCAATATGTGCTCCTAAAACAATTGCCTCACCTGGTTTATCTTTTCCAATCACAGTGACAACTGAGGGCTGTACGAATTTGTTGCCTGTTTTGACAAAGTAGCTATCTACGTCCTTTCTTCCATAATCTTGGGCTAAGGTATCAAATTGTTGCTTAAACCATTGTGCAGCGTCAACTCCTGTTCTGGATTTGGCAGATCGGTTGATATAACTGGTTAAATGTTGATTGGTCTGCCATATTTTGGCTGGGTCAATTTGTTCGAACAATCCAAGGACTTGTGCGTCATGATTAATAGGGTATGAGTTTGCGGGCGAGATGGGGTGGTAGCGGGTCAGTTTATCTAATAATTTTTGCGAATCAAGGAAACTATTGTAGCTATTTTTGATATAGGGCTCAGCATTAAGGTAATGTCCGCATACCGGTCTCATTTTTTGTAGAGTATTGGCAATATTGTCATCAATGGAAATGGCAATGAAGCTAAAGCGATCAGATTGCGTAATTAACTTGACTTTGTCTTTTAGTTGCTCATAAAGGCAGTTTGACACAATGATTCTATCCTCCCCATAAGACTGAGGCAGACACCACCCGGTAACACTTGAAAAGCACAATAAAATAACGCAAGCTAGCCTTGATTTAAATATCATGAAAAACTCCATTTCATTTTTATTCATTGCAATATATTACATGAAGAAGATTTAGGCCATTCTTTACTGCAACGAATGGACTTGTTCATGTTTTTCATCGCCCTTTGCCTCTATGTCATTCTTATTATCCCAAAAAGTGCCTGAAACTATGGAATAGCTCGATGATCTTGAACGCTGAAGCCTTTCATCACGTTCCCGCAAGACTTTCCTGCCAAAAAAAGTGCCTGCCAAATAGGTGCTGATACCAATACTTGTAGAAGCAGCCAGAAGAGGGGCGCTTGATTGATGGCTGGGCTTTAAAAGCACTCCTCCACCATAAGTGACATTGGTCATCGCATTGGCTTTCACTTTTTCATTGACCAACAGGTTTAAATAATCTGCGTGGATGGTTGTATTTTGAGACACAAAAAAGTCAAGAGGGAAAAATTCTGAAGTAACTGGTCCAGTATAATGAGGTGTATTCACTGAACCAGTTATATTTGTTCCATTAAAAGGATAAGTCAAATGATACTGGGATAAATCCTTGATTGAGAAATCCAGAACATTTTTTGCTAAAAGACTGCTGAATGAAGCTATTGCCAAAGAATTACAAAAGGATTCTGCGTTGACATACAGATATTCTTTGTAAGAAGGTGACTCCAGGTCAGTGCCGTACTGGGTATTAAAGTGATATTTGTCTTCCCTGTTCTGTTGCCATTTTTTAAGATTGGCCCCAAAAGTTCTTAAAGTAGTTCCGGAAAGAATAGCCAGAGAACTGATCATAAAAATAGTACCTGGATTGGCAAAATCATTCAATGCATAGCTGCCACCGCCAGATTTTTCCAGTAAATCTCTGCGAAAAGGAATGGTTTGATTGAATCCATAATTAAATTCTACCGCAGTCACATCCAAATTAACTGTGCCAGCTACTCCAACTGATCCGAAGTATCCTGCTTTTATTGTTTCAGACATGGAGTAAGAGAGAGAGACCCCAGCTCCTCCGACCAAGCAGGCTAACGAGCCTGCTGCATTTAAAGAGTTTGCTGCGCCTTCGATTACGGTATTAGTAACCACGCGATATGCATTCCAAAATCGATCAGTCCATCCCATATTTAAAATCTTTTGTTAAGTTATAAAAAATAGATTCGACACTTTGATTAAGTACGAATCAAAAATGATGGAAAGAATATCATATTTCTTTTAAAAGCAAGATTTATTTGTGATAAAAAACGGCATTTGGTGTAAAAATAGATCTTTTGTGGTTTTGTTTTGTCCATTATGGAGTGATTTTGATGCCAATCAATCTTGCTTACCATTACATATAATCGAAAGTAGTTGCTATATTTAAAATAGGTCATTAGCAATAATACGAAATGAAGCTACACTCTATCAGCACAAATAAGATGCGCCTCATCATCAGCATGTGGCCTATATATCTATTCGCAGTTTTGTTTCTTGTAGCAAGTCTTTTTACAATCCTTATTCTAATGATGGAGTACACTCTCGTTTGCAAAAACAAAGAGTATCATTTGGCTAAGGAGTGTGTTTTACAAAGCAATATTTATGATTTATATCATTCCAGTACCGACTTGGGGGATTTAAAGGCAGCCGTAGTTAAAAGCAGTCGTTCAAGCAAAGGAAATACGCTTTATTATGTGGATTTGTTAACGGATAAAGGTTCAGTCAACCTTACGGGGAGTAGTTCCAGTGGTCGAAGCGACAAAGACATTGTTGCGAATAGGATTAACAACTATATAAGCAATAGTTTGGAAACGACTTTTAAAGTGAGTTACCCAGCCTCGTGGTGGATGTATGGGTTATCCGGTTTTTTTCTATTGGTAGGTGCTCTGTTGCTTACCGTTAGAGGGGCTATCATTGATTTTGACAGAATATTAAAAACAATTGTAATCAAAAGAAAGGGATTATTTAAGACAGAGGAAACCAAATTATCGTTTTTTGATGTAGATAAAATTATAGTCGAAGAGTCTATTGGGAGCAGAGGCGCGAAAACTTATAGACTTGCCATCACTCTAAAGGATAAACCGCCTCTTCCTTTAGTAACAATCTATGATTCTTCTTTTGCTAAAAAGGAAAAGATCGCCAATCAATTAAATCAATTTATCCATGAGAGTTGATTGCTTAATTGGATACTCCAAAAAATTATAAAAGCCCTTAATAAAATCTTAAGTAAATCTGCATATAATATACACATATTGTAACAAAATAATCAGATCCTGGATCCTGGAGAAGGAAAGTAGCATGCCTAAATTTTTTGCTTTGTTGATATGTATTTCAATTGGTTTATTAAGCTTCCCAACTTATGCTCAAAAAACGATACGACTTAGCCCTAATGAAACCAAGACGCTAAAAAATAGTACTTTATGGACTTTGAATGCGACCTGTAACGTGCAGAGCAGCACGCAGATTAATGGTAAAATAAAAATCATCGTTTTAAAGAACAATGGTAAAGTAAATGGTAAAAGTCTTTCAACTGGTCAGGGAACTTCTATTGCAATAAAAAATAATAGCAGCATCTCGGTTAGCGCAGAATCAGGGACTCAGATTAATCTGATTAACTTGGGTAATCAAGAATTACAAGCAGTTTGTTCTTCTTAATTGCAAGAGATCAGCCCCCTACCTGGAACTCAATAGTTTGCGGGGGACGGCTGTTTCCTTATTCTGTTAATAATAGAGCCATAGATAAATAGTCTCCACGATAGTCAGGGCTATTTACTCGCTTAATCATTTGATTGAGATACCCAATTTCTATCGTGCTGTTTTTACTGGTTCTATAACCTAAGCCAAGAAATAAACGGTTTTGATCAAAGCCTTGATTAGGTTGAAGATTAAAATCATTCAGGTGAAAAAAAACTTCATCAGTAATCACTGCTGCGTATTTAGGATGTTTGGGGATAAAAATACTGGTTTTAAGTAATTGTCTATAACGCCAGGCGGTATGAATAGCTCTTTGGATGAAGCGTTCTTCCAAACGCGAACGGGCCGTAAGCCTGAAGCGAGTATACTCCTTGCTCCACAATAACTGTTGCCAAATTCGATTTTCATTTACAGGAGGGTTGGCAAATGGTTGCGCTGTATAGACTCTATCATATCCGAGCCAGATGGATGTAGTAGGCCAGAGTTCGTATCCCAAGCCTGGGCGTAATAGCTGTTGAGAGAGTTGTGAAATATTTTCACCAATCCTTTCTTGTATTTCGAGCCAATAACGTATTTTGCGATGCTGTTTGTTGATTGGCCCTACCGCGTTCATAAGAGTCCATAATTGAGTATCTCTTGTTGATGCTCTGACAGGAGCAAAAGTGGACATTTGTACAATAAACAAAATAGAAAAAGCGGACAGAAATTTTTTCTTTAAACTAAAGGAATGCTGGTAGTTCATTGTTTTAAACGACTTGTAAGGTTATAGTGCATGAGGTTTGAGGAGCTCTTGCCAATAGGTTTTTTTATTTTAGCGTTCCATTTTTTTATAAAATAGCTGAGAGTCATATCTTTTATAATATTGATGGAATGATATTGCCTTTTTATTGTTTCCCAGATTATAGGCCAAAATCAATAGATTTATTAAGCATTTGGGTCATTTCTCTGTTTAAATGGTATTTAAGGCTGAAAGTAAAGATTATATATTTTAATGTAGGTTCCATCATTTTCAATAGCAATTAATGCTTGATTAATTTTTTCAATAAGTGCAGCTTGATCTAATCTGGCGACAACCGCAAATCCTATTCCAAAAGGAAAACTGTCTCCCAATAACTTACAGTCAGGTGTATTGGACACCCAGTATTGCGCTTGATCGCTATTCGTTACTATCGCGCTAACTTGTGGATCAGTCAGTCCATTAAGCAAATCCATGAATGTTTGATAATATTTAAACTGAATATTATTGTCAAAATAGACCGTTAAATAATCGGCAGTAGGTGAACCTAAATGAATTCCTATAGTCTTTCCTTTAAGATCCTCAATTTTTTTTATATTCGAGTTAGATGGCACAAGAAACTGGTGATAGCTGGCTTTGTAGGGAAGGCTGAATAAAAATCGCTCACTTCTTTCAGGCGTAATATTAATGCTTCCAATGCCTAAATTGATTGCGCCGGAATTAACTTCCGATAAAATTTGTTCAAATAATAATGGCTTGTATTGGCATTTTGCATTGATGCGTTTGCAAATCTCATCCATGAGTTCAATTTCAAAACCATAAAACTCATTTTTCTTGGAAGAATTGTTGACCTGAATTTCAAAAGGAGGATTATAAGACAAGGTACCTATGGTTAAAGTCAGGGCATACCCTTTATAAAAGGGAATAACCAGTAGCAAAGAACATAAATAAATTCTGAGGCGAACCATTTAAAGATCCTTTTTATATAGTTATTTATTATTTTAGCTTCATTTTAGCAAAATAAAAGGCCATAAAGGTCGTTTTTTAAACTATTTTGAGACAATCTACCTTACCCATAAGAAAATTAAGGCAGATTGCAATGCCTGCTAATTGATAAAGTTGATGATGCCACACGGATCAACTGTGGGCCGATACATGATGAATAGTTTGCTGTTCCAGCTCATTTTGTTTGTCTAACCAGGCAATTAATTTTGGCCGGAATAATTTAAAAAACAAATAGAACCGGTTGCTTGAACGAATTTGGGCCATTTCATCCCTTGCGTACAGTTCTGCAATCTCTAATGGTGTTGTTAATTTTAAATTCAAGGCTATTTTATCCATATGGAAAGCAATATCAGTTAGCGCACAATTACTTAATTTGAATTCACCATCAATGATTTCTTTGCCATTTAATTTTAAATCGTTCATAGTGAATTGATGTTGATAGAAATATGCACAGTTTTTCCCATTGGCTGCTTTTAATTGGGGATCCGCCCCAGCAATCTCCAGCTCCCTGATTAGCTCATCAAAATGATAAAAATTAGCCCAGTGCAAGGCGGTCATGCCATGATGATCTCTTTGATTGACATCACAACCTAATTCTTGCATTTTCGCCAAAATCAATCGGGCTGCCTCTTTGTCAGCAAGTTTGCAAGCTAATAAAAGTGCTGTATTTTCATAAGAGCATTTTATTAGTAAATTGCGATTGGCAAAGGTTAACGTTCGTTCCAGATTCGCTTTGTTACCCTCAATAACGGCCAGATGCAAAGGCGTGTTTGTTGGTACCTGGTCGTCATAACTTTCTTTACTGGAGAGGCTCATTTCGCAAAAGAATGGCAAAGTTTCTCTCAGGAAATACAGAGCGCGGCTGTGCAATAGTTCTTCCTGATAGAGAGAAAAAAAAGCATTAAGAGCATCTAGTTGTTTGAATAGTGGATAGATTGTTTCTAGAATTTCCTTGGTTAACAAGTCGTTAATTTGTAATTTAAGCAAGAATGACTCGTATTTTTCTATAATTTGCTCATTACACAAATGAGGAGTGATTTTTTCCATAAAACCCTGGCTTAATATACCTAATTTATCCGTAGTGCTCATGAATTTTGAAAGTGCTTTAAGCTCTGGGATACCAAGATTGTTGCTAATTAATAAATGAGCAATAGCAGGGATTAACTCGCTGGGCGTTGCCTGGGTTAATCCGAACAGTTCAAAAAGAAGAATCCATTCATCGTATTGCTCAAATACGCCATCCCCCTGATAAATTTGCAGAGGAGGGACTTTCGTTATGTTTGTATATCGTTCCAGTTTGTTTTTTTGAGCCAAATAGGTTACCAACTCATAGGTTTTATTATCTCCAGGCGGAAGCATCCTGACTGCTTCAACCAATGCGGTTCTTGATAGAGAGCTTGTATTTTCATCAACATATATACGGAGAGCCAAGGTAGGATTGGAGAAGTTCCTGTGCTTAATGAAACTAATTAAATGGATTAATTCGGTTAATTGTTGAAACTGCCGTTCTGTCAATTCTCTCTTAAAGCCTTCAGCTGCTCTTGTTTCAATTTCATCGATGCGAATGCCTGGCGTGTTAATGATAGCGAGGAACCAGTCGGTAAATGTGATTGTTTCAATATGGAGACTTGTTGCAGCCATAATCATTCCTTAAATAAATTGTCAATATTATAAACAAAAAGGATTGTTTTGATAACAATAAAATGACATTTTGTAAAATAAATACGACAAAAGATCTGTAAAAATCATAGAGTCCAATTTCATGGTGTCTGGTGGTTATGGGGAGAAAATGGATGAAAAAATTGCAGGAATTAATTATTCATTTTGTAGATATTCAATCTTTTTCTGGATTACTATTGATAAGTGAGATAAATAGTGTGAGTAGCCATCTTGAAATTTCGGTTCTGTTTTTATCTGGGTATTATTCTTTTAATTTTGGCGGTAGTTTGTCCTTTGCTGATCCCGTTAATTGTGCAATCCAATTTCTCGGTGCTGATAAAGAGTTTTCTATCTTCAATATTGGTGTTTGGTCTCCCAGAAATTTTAATTGTCTTAGCTATCGCTTTACTTGGAAAAGAAGTGTATGGCCATATCGAGCAAAAAATTAAAAATATTCTTTTTAAGGAAAAAGTCTCGAGAGCTCGTTATCGTTTAGGTTTGGTTTTCTTTGCCTTCCCACTGGTTATAGGGTTGTTGGAGGTCTTTGTAAAAGAAATTACCTTAGCTTATGGACGTTATTATTATTGGATAGAAATCATATGGACTACGATGTTTGCTTTAAGCTTCTTTATTTGTGGCAAACAATTTTGGGATAAATTTAAATCTTTATTTATTTATGATTCTTATGTTGTTTTTGAAAAAGCTAAAAAATAAGTTTATTAATTGGAATTGTTTCTAGTTTGGTCTGTCCTCCTTATTGTTTTCGTTATCTGGCGATTTACAATATTCATTGATTTTAGGCAAACTTAATTTATTAATATGCTCTTGCCCTGGCAATATCTCTATTCCCCAGAGTGAGAATATGGGGTTGTCATCTATCGTATATCTCGCGTCCGCGAGGATTAATGGATTTTTATTGGCAACAATTAGAAATCCATCAGTAAACCACTGAAATGTAACCAAATCATTTTTTTGTCCGGATGACAAAGTGAAAGGAATCATTGATTCATTAAAGCTTAAAGCCTGTCGAATCAGCCTGATTGTGGTTGGATAGAAAAGAGAGGTTTTTGCTTCTGCGATAATTAAACAATCTTGCTGTTTGGCGATGATGCGCCAATAAGCAGAGCTGGCTAATTTAGGCAGAGCACGTGTATGGTTTAATTTGAGACTATTAGTCGTGGCGTATTGATGCATGCCATCGATAGCTCTGTTATGTAATATCGTATTAAAAATCAGAAAAAAAATGCAGAAAAATAAGCTTGCTGTTACTGCCTTTTGATTTTGATAGATGACTGACCAGGCTGTTCCTAGCAGTAGCGGCAAGGTGAATGCAGGATCAATAATGGAAATAACATCCCAACTAATACGACTATCGCTCCAGGGCCAAAATAAAACGGTACCGTAAGAAGTCAATGAATCCAATAAACAATGAGTTGCATAACCAACGAGGGAGGCTCCAATCGTTACTTTCCAATATTTTCTATATTGTGAAAAACATAATAGAAACAATGCAACTATCAGGCCTCCAATTGGGATAAACATTAAGGAATGCGTAAGGTAACGGTGCCATTGCTCAAGACTCAATGGTTCTTGGCTAAAACGAATAAAAACATCCAAATCCGGAGCCATTCCAGCTAAAGCACCTGCTTGCCAGGGAATTCTTTTGTCATATTTTCCAAAAGCCGCTTGTGCGCAAGCAGCGCCTAAAGCACCGTGAGTTATAGGGTCCATTTTTTACTTAACAGGCTGTGTTTATACAATGAAAATGCACTTCTTCTATGGGAGTGTGGGCTTTATTTCATTGAAAAAATGAGTATTATAAGCTGCAAAAGAATTTTTATAGATATTTTTTAAAAAATAAAAATAATTTTTTCAATTTTAATTGAACTTATTGTTCTCGTGATAATTGGTTTTACTCAACTTGATGGGTTTTACAATGATAAGGATGTTTCTTACAGCATTTCTAATGCTGCTTTGTTCAGTTGTTTTAGCACAAGAGAAGGTTGTCACTCATTTTTTTAAGGAGGTTAATTCTTCCATCGCAATTTCAGAAGGAAAAGCGAATATTCAAGCAAGCCGATATCGTGTTGTTGATATCGATATTAACCAACTTTATGCAGAATTGGAAAATGCGCCTCATCGTGATGATATTAGCACAGGCACAACCATTCAGTTCGAACTTCCTCAGCCGGATGGAACTGTAAAACGTTATCAAGTGATGGAAAATAGCACTTTAGCTCCCGAATTAAGCATAAAATTTCCAGAAATTAAAACATATGACGCCTATGGAATTGATAATCCAGGGGAATTAGCAAAATTTGATCTGACGCCACAAGGTTTTCATGCCATGATTTTAAGTCCGGGCAAAGATACTGTCTTCATTGATCCTTTAATAAAGGGTAATACGCAGTACTACATGATTTATTACAAAAAAGATTTCATTACTTCCAAAAGAATGAAATGCGGTGTCAACAGTCAAAATCAAGCTCTTATAAATGCCGCTTCAAAAAGAGATTTCACTGATTTTAACCCCTGTGTATTAAAAAAATATCGTCTTGCATTGGCGGCAACGGCACAATATACCCAATTTCATGGGGGTACAGTAGCTCAGGCACTTGCTGCAGAGACAACTACCGTCAATAGGGTCAACGGTATCTATGAAATCGATATGGCAATCACGATGCAAATTATTGCCAATAACAATTTGATTATTTATACGGACCCGAATAATCAGCCCTATACCAGCGGGGATCCTGATAAAATGATTAACGAAAATCAAGCTAATGTTGATGCAGTGATTGGATCAGCTAATTACGATATAGGTCATGTGGTTGACGCTGCTGGTAGTGGATTGGCTCAAACGCCAAGCGTGTGTATCAACGGTGAAAAGGCGATGGGAGTAACTGGCCACAGCAATCCTGTTGGAGACCCATTTGATGTGGGGTATGTTGCCCATGAAATAGGACATCAATTTGGTGCAAATCATGTACAAAACAATAATTGTCAAAGAAATAATCCTACCGCTGTAGAGCCTGGAAGCGGCAGTACGATTATGAGTTATGCTGGAATTTGCGAACCTAATGTGCAAGATGATTCTGACCCCTATTTTAATGGTATTAGTTTGCAAGAAATGGGGAATTTTGTTTCTGATGCAACCCATACTTGTCCCGTAAAAACATCAATACCCTCTGCTCCAATGATTCAAGGAACGAATGGTGGGGTTAAAATACCAGCACAAACGCCTTTTGCTCTAACTGCTACAGCAACTAAAAGTGGAGGTAATGAGGTATTAACTTTTACATGGGAGCAACAGAATAATGAAGCATCACAGCAGCCTCCTGTCAGTACCTCACGAGGAGGGCCAAATTTTAGAAGTTTCTCTCCTCAAGTATCGGGGACACGTTTTTTCCCTAATTTAAATGCCTTGGCTAATAATGGTCCCTTTACCTGGGAAGTTTTACCTTCAGTCTCTCGTACCCTGAAGTTCAGGGTAACCGTACGCAGGAATACTCCCGGAGGTTCTTGCAATGCTTATACTGATACTACCGTATCTGTAGAAAGTAAGGCTGGACCTTTTGTAGTGACGAATCCTACCGAGTCAGGTATTATATGGACAGGTATCTCACCAAGGACAGTAACTTGGGATGTAGCCAATACTAACCTTTCTCCAATAAATGCCCGATTTGTAAACATTCTATTATCAATAGATGGAGGGCAAACTTTCCCTTTTACCCTCTTGTCAAATGTCAACAATATAGGAAGTGAGGTAATCTGTGTTCCTAACCTGAACACGTCAACAGCAAGGATTATGGTGCAAGCATCAAATGGGACTTTTTTTAATGTTTCCAAAAACAATGTGACAATTTCTTCAGTTCCACCTCGGCCGCCAGAGTTAACGCGCGCTGATCGAAACCCTATGGATACTTCAGAGGCTTTTGTTCTCTTTGCAAATTGCATTCCGACTAGCAATGATGTGTATACAGTGAATGGATTGCCCCCTGGTGCAACAGTAAGATTTGATGCAAATAATCGACGATTTGTCATTGAGAATATTAATACACCGAAAAGAGTGCGTAATGTGACCATTACCGCAACGGATGAAAACGGTGTTAGTAGAACTTCGAATGCAATTACTATCCCCAGTATTTTATAAAAAGGGCTCAATATGAATAGATATTCCATATTTTTTTTAGTTTTTTGTACTTTATCACTGGAATCTCATGCCAGTTTGTATTCTGGAATTAATTTGGGAATTAATGCTGTTAAGATAAATAAAGATCTGGTCTACCCGCTGGAAGATCCTGTGCCAACAACTTCTAGTTTCAATAGTTCTTATACTGATTTTCATGGACAACTGATTGCAGGTTATGATTTTTCTCTTACTTCAAAAATATCTGCTGCAGTTGAAGCAAATATCGACCTGTTTACGGGTAAGGCAAAACATAGAATTACTGAATGGTATTTTAATGAGGATGTATATGCAGAAGAGCAATTAAAATCAGGATATTCATTATTTTTATTACCCACCTATCATTTAAATGATATGGTTCAATTTTTTATAGGCCCAGGCGTGTCATCAAGCCGATTTAATATTGCTTTTAGTAATACTGCTGGAAACGTAGGGGTCAGTGATAGTTTGAATGAATGGCTAACTGGGGTAAGTATTAAGGCGGGTTCAATAACGAAGCTGACTCGTAGTATAGACTTACTTTTAACTTATCAATTCACACAATATAACAGTGTTACTGGAGTTCAAATGGAACCTTTATCCGAAGATACGTTGAGAGGGCGCTATAAGCCGAACGTTAATATCGTGCTCCTGGGCTTTAAAGTACATCCTTCAGATGAACTCACAAATGCCTCTTAATCTCAGTTATGGATAAGACCTCAATTGCTGATATTTGAGGTTTTCTATCCTTAACTGATTTTAATTTAAATAATCAAACTGAGCACACCATATCGTGACCGCAGCAAACAGGAGATTTGATTTGACCGCATCCATTGGGGCATTTTGCTACATGAACCTTGTTCCCATCATTTTTAACTAGAGTGCCACTAACCAACAATGCGTCACACTTACTGCAGGTTAAATTTTTTACGCCCATACCACATTGATTGCATTTACATTCCATTGTAATGACTCCTCATTTAAGTAGAAATTTTTATTAAGCATAAACTATGTTCAATTAAATTGAATTCTAAGAATACTCAAGGACGGTTTTCAAGTCCAGATTCTTCATTGGAGTTCTGTCCTAATAAGACTTCATTGACACTCTCTCTGATACTTTCTGTTATTGAACCAAGGTTTAAGTGATCTTCTGTTAAGCCAAATGGTTCTTCTAAATTTCGAGCAATTCCCTCTATGGCGATGATTAAATAGGTAATAATAATGGTAGCAGGTATTGCCCAAACTCCAAGCGTATCGATTAGGCTGCAAGGTAAAAAAAGGATAAAAATAATGAATACATGCTTTACAAAAACCCGAAATGAAAGCGAGATAAATGTATTTTTAATGCGCTCGCAACCGCCGCAAATATCCATAAATTTGCTAAATTCGTTATCCAATAACCATAGATTCAATCTTTTCGATGCTTTGGTCTTGTCAGAAAGCTCACGATACAGTTCTTGTGCAACATAAGACGGCACATGACTGGGAAGACTTGCCATTTTTAAAAAATTTTTAAAATCATCCCGAGTACTTTTTTGCCTCAAATGGATGGCCAATACTTCACAAAACGTATTGATGAGTCCAGAGAATTTTTTAGCCTCATCGATATTGGGTGATAACAATACCCTGATTTTTATTGCTAAATTACGACTGGCATTGACTAATTGACCCCACAGGGTTCTCGCTTCCCACCAACGTTCATAAGCCCGATTGCTTCTAAAAACCAAAAGCAAACCTAAAATGATACCAAATACACTTTGCGAATAGGATAGCCAGTTACTGGAATGCAAGTTATCTTGCTCAAACCAAAAATAAATAATGGCGCTGTAAACACCAACCAAAACGCTAATTCCAAGTACTTTCTTTAGAGCATGAGTGAAATGTACTTCTGAAAATAAATAGCTAATCATGGCAGTCCATTTGATTGTTTTGTTTTTCCAGAATAATAGAAACCGATCTTTCTATAAAGGGCTTTGTCAAAAAAACGCGAGAGCAAAATAAGTAATAACCAGAGAAGCCAGTTATTACTTATTTTTCAGTCTAAATTCTTAAAGAGTAATAGTCTGTTTGTTAACAGTTACCACCATTTATGGGTGTTGATGAGTATTGGGTGCTGGTTGCTGGTGATAATGCTGATTCTGAGAAGCGTAATAGGGTGAGTGATGATGCGTTGTAAAAAAACTATTGGGGTGGTACATGGGCGGTTGGCTTGGAAAATAAGGTGGGTTTGGATTAACAACTACAGTTTGTTGTCCATTGCTGACTTGAACAGTAGCATTTGATGGGTGAGAGTGTGTTGCAGGGTGATGATGTACTCGTTTCATAGATTATTATCCTTATAAAAATACAACCGCATTACATACATAAAACTGACGCTATTCAGGCTATTTAAAAATAACCTGAGTGCAAGATTGTAATGTAGATAGTTAAACAAGTACAGATAGTATTAAAAATTTACTGTTCTTGCTCGCTTGGCTTTCTTTTCCCCAATATTATTGGCTTTTTGTGCTATAATTATCCACATGTAGTGGGATGCACAAACACACTATTCTAGTCAAGATAATTAACATAACTTAATAAGCTAAGGAATAAGCACCAAGGGGATGGCTTGTTTTTCTTTGTGTTTAACCAGATTTATTAAGGTTTTGTTATGGATTCTTTAGATTTAGATTTTTATGCCATTACCAGAGCTTTTTTATTTTTTACACTTGTTGGTTTGATGGTACTTCTTGAATATTTCTTTAGTTATCATCATTTAGGCAAAGCAGGAATTCGAAAGCGTAGAATCAGTAATTGGTGTCTGGGAGTGGTTAATATTATAGTTGCTTTTCCTCTTAGCACTTTAACTGTGGCGGCCTGTTGTGAATATTATCAAATAGGATTATTTAATGTGCTGAAGATGCCCTTTTGGCTTGCCTTTATTTTATGGTTCATAATGTATGATTTGTTCGTGTACTTATTTCATCGCCTAAGTCATGCTACTTCCTTATGGTATTTTCATAAAATACATCATTCCGACAAATCGCTTAACGTAACAACAAGTTTTAGATTTCATCCCTTTGAATATGTTTTATTCAATGTTTTAAAAATAGTTTTGATTATGTTGTTAGGTCCTTATTTCTTTGTCTTACTAATCTCCGATTTTATTCAAGCGGTTCTAGTATTCTGGGGACACAGCAACATTGGTCTGAATATTAAACTTGAGCGAGCACTATCTCGAATAATTATTACTCCGAGATATCATGTGTTGCATCATACTCAAGATGAATGCAGAAGAAATTATACTTCAGGATTAACGTTATGGGACTATTTATTTCATACTCATGCAGAGCCTCTTTGGAATAAAGATGATACCAATAAATTAACTCTCGGAATCCGAACAAAAACAAATTGGACTGAATTAAATATAAATAAATTAATCCATTTTTTTGGCAAGCTACAATTTGTCTATTTCAAATTTCCGCTAATTACGATAGTAGTTGCAATAACTTTTGGAATGGTTGAGTTTTATTAGTTGCTTTAGCATGTGGGCTTTAGTTAAAAATATAGCCGGTTTTTTTTAAAGACTTATTTCCGGGAGTCATAACTTATGGTTCCCTGAATATAGATTCTTATCAAATCCCGGCATCTTCTAATCATGTCAAAAGAAGTTTATTTCCCATGCTGAAAGGAAGTAGCAGGTTGATGTTGTTTGGGTGTCTCTTCACCATGGCAAAGTCTATAAAAAAAACAATAAAGATTATAATAGGGTGAGGCGCCAGGAATAAAGTCGGGGGCATTGTCTCTTTTTTTTCCCTTTTGTTTTTGTTCTAAATCCGGCTCGTTAGTCTCTTTTTTCCGCATGTTGTTAGTTGGCTTCATAAATCTTATCCTTGATTAAGAAAATAAATTGAATTTTTAGTCTCGCTCAAACCAAGAAAGACAATTCCTGGTTTGTTTATAAATAAACGGTTTTATTGCTCATGGCTTGGTGATTCTAGCTCAGATAGGTGATCAATTGTAGTAGTTGTTCCAGATGTGTTATGTTTATCTGACTAATAGGAATTGAGGTGCCAGAACAAGGAATAGATGATGAACTGTTTTCCTTTCTTTGCCAAAAAAAATAAAAAAAATAACGAAGAAAAAGCAGGAGGAACATTAAGCGTGCTTCCTGTAAGTACTTCTACAAATAAAACAGCGGTAAGGGAAATTTGTTTCACAGATATATTTTGTGACACTCATCCTTTTGTTTGGTATTACTATCCGGAACATAACCTAGCCATTTGGACTTCAAAACTTGCGGGAACAACCCAAAAATACCCGGCGGATTACTTGCTTGAACAACTTGCAAAGATTCCTGGGGTTACCATCAATCAGGGTGATGCAGCCATCAAGGATGTTAGTGCTTTTCTGCAGAGTCATCAAATGATTCCTATTAGAACTTGCGAGAGCTGGCAATACATCAAGTCCTCGTCTTTCTCAATGAGCTAATAAACAAGAGAAGAGATGGAATGCAAGCTCAGGTTTGCAAATAGTGTGTTAGGGTAATTCAGATGACTTCTCTCATGTCATTGATTGGATAGAGAGACACTTAATGAAACATTAGAAAGTTATCAGTATAATAATATACAATGAGCTCATTTAACTTCCTAAATGAGCAAGGCATGAAACCCACTGATGAAAAACACTGGTCTAAAATCGAGTATCTACATCAAAGCGTAAAAAATCCAAACATTCATATCAAGGGTAAACACAGCTATTATAGCGATGCCTGGACTGGAAGTTTTGAAGAAACCGTCGTTCGATATCTTTATGGAGATGAATACAGTTTAAAAACCTGGCAACCACAATGGCAGATTGATCAATTATATATCGGTGATTATGTCTGTATTGCTGCTGAAGCGATAATCCTGTTGGGTGGAAACCATAATCATCGGGCGGACTGGTTTTGTTTGTATCCATTTGCAGACAAATATGTAGATGCTTATCAGGGCAAAGGCGATAGTATTATTGATGATGGTGTCTGGATTGGGATGCGTGCTGTTATTATGCCTGGTGTTACTATTGGCGAAGGAGCTATAGTGGCGGCAAACAGTATTGTAACCAAAAATGTGGAACCCTATAGCATTGTCGCTGGAAATCCTGCGAAACTAGTTAAAAAAAGATTTGAAGAGAATGTGATTGAACGAATTCTGGCCTTAGGTATTTATTCCTGGAGTGAAGCTAAATTTAACTTATTAAAAAACTATATTTGCGGCAATAACATAGATCAATTAGAGCAGGCTAGCAGGAGCTATGATCAAAACCTTACAATAGAAAGCTAATGATAAATATTAGGCAATTAAGATTAGGTGACGAAACCACCTTGGAAACTTTTTTAAAGTCTCACTCTGATGAGAGCATGTTTTTACGAAGCAATCTTTATCATTCCGGTTTGTCTTATCATGATAAACCTTTTCATGGGGATTATTTTGCTTCATTTGATGGCATCAAAAAAATTACCGGCGTATTAGCCCATTATTGGAATGGCAATGTCATTGTGCAGTGTCCTGATTTCAATGTTTTAACAGCACTAGTGGAGACTTTTCAAAAAACTGCTACCAGAGAAATTGCAGGTATTCTGGGTGAAGAGCAGCAAGCCGACATGGTTATAAAACAACTCCAACTGGAGCACATAGATTATTCGGTGAATTATCCGGATGGGTTGTATGCGCTTAATTTACAGAATCTGGCAATGCCAGGTAATACGGACAGATACCAACTGAAAGAGGCTAAACACTGTGATAAACGTATATTGTATGAGTGGTTTAGAGCTTATCAAATCGAAGCATTAGGTGCTGAAGATGACAGTTCAACTTTAAAAGATCGAGTAAAGAGTGAAGTTAAAAGTACTCTCGAAGGCAATGATCGTTGGATTTTAGAGGAGGATGGCAATCCCGTCTCGTTATGTGGTTTTAACGCAAGACTATCGGATACTGTCCAAATTGGACCAGTATGGACACCAGTTAAGTTGCGGGGGCGAGGGTATGCTCGAACAGTCGTTGCGCTTAGTCTTGATGCAGCCCAAAAAAATGGGGTGAGTCGAGCCGTATTATTTACTAATAATCAAGCCGCCGTGCGAGCTTACCAGGCAATTGGTTTTAATAAAGTAGGCAATTATCGATTGGCCATATTAAAAAAGCCAATATTCTTAATGCGTTAATGAGGAATACCGTTTAAACAGAAAAGGTATTTTAGGAAATAAAAAAGATGGATATGGATATCAAGCATAAGACTTTGAAACGAGAGCTCACCTTATTCGGCGCCACAATGATGGGGCTTGGCTCTATTGTTGGCACGGGTGTTTTTGTCAGCATCGGAATTGCAGCGGGTGTCACAGGACCGTCCGTCATTCTTGCTATTGCTTTGGCTGCCCTTGTTGCTACCTGTAATGCGTTCTCTAGCGCTCAACTTGCTGCAAATCATGCAGTTAGTGGAGGCACTTATGAATATGGATATCGTTATTTACATCCCGCTTTTGGTTTTACTGCCGGTTGGATGTTTTTATGCGCGAAGAGTGCTTCCGCTGCAACGGCAGCACTTGGGTTTGCAGGTTATTTTATTCACCTCTCAGGTTTAGAGACGGCGCCTGTCATACCTGTCGCTTTAGCGGTGTCTATCATGCTAATACTTTTAGTCTTAAGTGGACTCAGAAGAACAAATACAGTGAATATTATTATTGTAATGATTACATTAATAACCTTAACTGTTTTTATAATAGGGGGGGCGCCTGATTTCCTGCAATCGGGAACTGCCAATCTGAAGCCCTTCTTTCCGGTATCAAACCAGGAAGGATTAAGTCATTTTTTTTATGCTACCGCTTTAATGTTTGTGGCTTATACTGGTTATGGGAGAATTGCAACATTAGCGGAAGAGGTTAAAAACCCAAGGAAATTTATTCCTGCAGCTATTATTATCACTTTGATTGTTAGCGCCATACTTTATATCCTGGTGAGTCTTGTTGCCATTGGTGCTGTTGGGGTTGAAAAGCTGGCCCAAGTGACTGAAACAAACGCAACCCCTTTGGAGAGCGCAGCACGGGCCATTGGTATCCCCGGATTGAATGTCCTGGTCTCCATTGGGGCATGCACGGCCATGTTAGGAGTATTAATCAATTTAATACTTGGGTTATCTCGCGTGACTTTGGCTATGGGTAGAAAAGGAGATTTACCGAAAATTTTTTGTCATGTATCAGAAATAAGACATGTTCCTGTTTCTGCTGTCCTTGGAGTTGGAGTTGTAATTATTGCTCTGGTATTAACTGGTAGTGTTGAAACAACATGGACATTCAGTGCGTTTACAGTTTTAATCTATTACGCAATTACCAACCTTGCTGCCTTGCGTCTGCCCAAAGAGGTGCAATTGTATTCACCCCTGTTCGCTATCGGAGGGTTATTGTCCTGTCTTTTCCTAGCGTTTTGGGTTCCGATTGGGGTATGGATAACGGGGGTCAGTTTACTTGTCCTGGGACTTATTTGGAAAGTGACTGCCAATCGATTTTTATAAAGGCAAGGAAAAAGGAACTGCCATGATCGATTAAATTATGGTTTTATAGTGTATTTGATAATGGTCTTTTTGTTCGATTGAAAGTATGGCTGAGGTATTTATTAAGTTTGGACAATGCTGGATTAAAATAATCCAACATTGTTTTCGCCCTATTGCATGGTTCTTGATATTGCTTTTCCGGTTGCTTTAATATCTTGTTTAGCGCCTGTTACAGTCCCTTTAACAGTATGGCATGCTGCTAATAGAGCAATGCTTACACTGAGAGCTCCTAACTTGATTAAATTCCTTTTTAAATTAAACATAACTCCTCCTTTATGCTTATGATTCACTTGAATTTTAAACGCCCGTCCTTTTTCTTACCGCTGCATGCCTCAACTTGTCCAAGACATGCAGGCCGTTTAACGAGTGATTTAAAATCAAATAACTACATTTATATTTTTGCTTAATTTTCATAAAAAGAATGCTTTACATAAAGAATAGAAGAGTATTCTTAATTTTCAAGATAAAATTTCTATCAAATGACATAGTCAGGTCCTCATAGTAAAATCGCTGGCAAAATTATTTGTAGGTAATAAAACTGATACGTCCTGTTCTCTCCAAACGCGCCTCTTTCACCTTTGTCAAATCGCTTTCGTTTAATTTCTCCCTGCAGACTTGCCTCAGATCTTCTTCAGTCACTTGATGTCTTTTCAAAGCACTCCAAATGAGCTGGCCATCTTGTATTAATAGAACGGACTTTCCTTTAACCAGTTTTCCAAAGCTGTGCGAGTAAAAGGAGGAAATAGCAAAGACCCAATGCAAAAAAATAAGTAAACTGCTTCCAGCCATTGCAGATAATAATGTGGAGTTGCCGTTAATCGCACGGCTTAATACGGCACCAATGACAAAGACAAAAATATAATCAAATGCTGTTTCTAGGTTGTATCGGGTATTGCCAACACGGATGATAAAAATGGCAAAAACATAGATAATAAAAGTTCTTATAAAAAGATATAAAAGGTCTGGATCGGAATTAATCTTATAGAGGTAGTCAAGCCACATATCTGTTTCAACAAATCATTTATCCCAAAACTATAAATAGAATTGCTTTTCTTTTGCAATAATTTTATCAAGTTTTAAATGGATTGCTTTTGAATGCGTGTCTGGATAGAAAGTTAATCGATTGCTTATAAACATCAATATCAGGCAGGTAATCCTCTATCCAGGCATATAAAACCTTATTTTCTCAAATTAGTTCTGGTAATTAATTGATATTCACATTGTTTTTTCTTTCATAAAGAGTTCATTAAGCTTGTCTTCGTAAAAATGGTAATTTAATACCTGATACAACTCTTCGCGGGTTTGCATCTCTGCCAGAATGTCTTTTTGGGTACCGTTTTTGCGGATTGTGTTATAAACTTTTTCTGCGGCAGCACTCATTGCCCGAAATGCACTTAAAGGATAAAGGGCGAGGCTAATTCCCACTTCTTTTAATTCTTCCAATGTAAATAATGGAGTGACTCCAAATTCGGTGATATTGGCCAATACCGGAACATTGCATTGCTCAGTTAATGCCTGATATTCTTCAAGTTTACGCACGCCCTCAAAGAAAATCATATCTGCCCCTGCTTCAATATAAGCACTAATTCGCTCTAGCGCTGTATTTAAACCTTCATTAGCGAGGGCATCGGTTCTTGCCATAATAACAAAATCAGGATCGGTTTTCGCATCCACGGCGGCCTTAATGCGATCAATCATTTCTTCTTTTTCAACCAGTGCCTTACCTGGGCGGTGACCACAGCGCTTGGCTTGAACCTGATCCTCAATATGAACCGCGGCTACCCCTGCTTTAATCATTTCCTTGATAGTGCGTGCGATGCTAAAAGCGCCACCCCACCCTGTATCAATATCGACAAGTAAAGGCAAATCAACCGCGCTCATGATGCGCTGTGCGTCTTCAACTACATCATTTAATGTGGTAATTCCCAGGTCTGGTAAGCCGTAAGAGGCATTAGCCACCCCTGCTCCTGAAAGATAAATGGCATGAAATCCTGCTTTTTGGGCTTGCAAAGCGGTATAGGCATTTATTGTTCCTACAACTTGTAATGGTTTTTCTTTCATTAAAGCTTCACGTAGCTTTTTTCCTTGGCTGTATTGAAAATTTGACATTTGGTTTCCTTGTTTTGCCTAAGATGAGAATTTATCAGGACTTACGAAAAATCCCAATCTCTTTGTTAAAAAAAGTTTTTAATTCGGTCATTTATTTGATCTAAACTTCCTCATTAACAACATTTTTTGCCTTGATCTTGGGGTTTTCGTAAGTCCTGTTGATTTGATTTTTACGTTCTTTTGGATATTTTTTCAAATTACTGGAAAGGCACAGCAGAAGGACATCCAGGGTTTGAAAAAACGTATAGTTCATGTACCAAAGACAGACAAGTTTGTTTACCTCGTGTCACAACGGGACATGGCAAAAATCAGCTACAAATCATGAATAACCCAGACATTTGCTTCAATGTATATTCCGACATCCTCTTCTTTATTGATAATTACAGGATTTAATCCGCTTTTAACAAGATATTGACCAGTTTGAAGCAATGGATGACCGAGCCATTGCTCCCACTGAGCAACATTCGCTGTGATCATGCGTGATTGCTGACATGGATGAGCTATTTTTCCTCCCAGTTGTGCATGAACTCTTAACCAAGGATCAAAAATAGTATTATCCGCTTTTTTCCACTTCAAATAATCCTCTATGGAAATAAGAGGGTAGTTTTCCTTTTGGCTAGGTCTGGCTGGCACTATTAGGGCATTATATTGAGCCTCTTGTGCACTTGCTTTTAACCGATTCAATAAGAGTTTGCTTAAACCAAGTCTTTGGTAAGCTGGATTTACAGTCACTGATACAGCAGCAAGATAATTTGGTGGGTTGGGTATTGTAAATTCCAGATGAGACAGGATCCAATTTAATCCTTCTTGTGGCAAATTATCCAGTGATTGATGAAATGCTACAGGCAACGAATTAATAATCGCAACTACCTCACCATTATAGTGAGATAGCCACTGATATAAAGGATAATGACTGTACAACTTAAGAATATGGTCTTTTTTAATGCGTTGATAATCAGGCCAAATCTTTTGCCGCAAATGTAAAATTTTCTCTATCCAGTCTTCTTGCGCTTTGCCGGTTAGCCACGTAAGTTTATTGAGCATGAGCTTGTACCAAAAGGTGTTCCTTTGCGTTAATTAAACCAGCCCACCAATCTTCCATTATATCGACCGCCGCATACGCGCCATCCAATATTTCTTTTTCTTGGAGAAAAATATTGGGATCAACCTGTTCTTGAGCAAGAGTATGATCCATAAACTTGCCTAACTCATCTTTATGTGCCTGCTCTACTCCATCCAGGTGTAAATCATGGAATTGCTTGATGCGAGAATTTTCAAAATCCAAACCGTTTCTTTGGCAAAGCTCAGCACCTATTTTTTTAAATAAAATATGCTCAAAAATCGCAGCTGTTTCAGTGGCGTACATGACACCAAGGGTTTTCGATGCATTAACCCCAATCAAAGTTTCAATGCTCATAAAAAATTGTCTGGTTGCTACATACGGAATCCTGTTTGTTACATCCAGCCCTATTTTTTTTAGTGCATGTCGATACATTTGAGCATGATTTTTTTCTTCATTATAGTTAGCGAGTAACTCTTCGGAAACTCCAGGATCAGAAAGTGACTTTGTCTGGATATGAGAATTCATTAAAAAACGAGTATTGTTTAACGAAAACTGATAATGCTCCATTGTTAACCATTCAAGATAACTCGTCGAAAATTTTTTTAGGTCGCTAAAATAATTTAAAATTTCGGTAGTAAATTGGTCGTTTCTCTTATCCATGTATTCTCTTATCATGAAGCCTCCAGCAAGTATTAAAATCAATTCACTCATTCGGTTTACCATAACTATAAAGATCATATAATAAAAATATTATTTTATAATTATCTTGATAATTTTTAATTATGATAAATTTTTCGCAGATCCAGGTATTTATTACAATTGTTGAATCGGGTGGATTTATTGCTGCTGGAGAAAAGATACACCGTTCACAACCAGCAATAACTAATGCCATAAAAAAATTGGAATCCAGTTTGGGTTTTGAACTGTTTGATAGAAGAGTATACCGCCCACAACTCACTGCGAAAGGTAAAGCTTTTTATCAAAAAGCAAGAGAAGTGGTCGCTCTATTTATTCAATTGGAAAATAGTGCTGAAACATTGAGATCAGGAGTAGAAACACAATTTTCTATAGATCTTGATATTGCTTTACCATTGGCAGTATATGCTCCGCTTATTCAATCGTTCATAAGGCACTATCCCGAAACTTGTTTTTCACTAAGTAACAATACTTTTGTTCGATGTCTTGAGCGTCTGGAAAAAAGAGAGTGTCATTTATGTATAGCTGCAAGCCATATTCGCTCTCCGCAGATAGAATATTTGCGTATGCCTTCCATACGAATGATTCCTGTTGCGAGTAAGGACTATTATGACCAGCATAAAGAAAAAATAAATAATCCCAAACTGGGAATATACTGCATGCAAATTATGATAGCTGGCACACAACAGGAATTATATCAACTCAAGATTGAGCCATTAAGTAATTCCATGCCCAAATGGTTAGTGGGTGATATGTATATTCGTAAACAACTGATTTTATCGGGTATGGGTATTGGCCGTTTACCTGATCATCTGGTTAAAAAGGAGTTGGCAGAGGGCTCTTTGGTTCAGTTAAATACTAAGGATTATGTAGCCGTTACTATGGATATCTATGCTATGCGGTTAAATAATCAAGAGCACGGCATGGTCTCCAATTATGCCTGGCAATCACTAAAAAATTATGTTGATGACACAGCATCTCTCGATTTGGAATAACCAATCTTTATGTTTGTTTATTAAGGCAAGTGGTTTGGTGGACTGAATGTTTGAACAGCAGGAAGTGGTTCATTGACATAAAATCAAGATAAGCCTAAATTTAAATCAAAAAGATATAAAATTGATCCTATATTGGATACTATAATGATTGATTTTAAAATAAACTCCCAACCCGATGATGAATCTTGCGGGCCAACCTGTTTACATGCCATATACCAACATTATGGCTTGGATATCAGTTATGAAGAGGTGGCGAGCGAGGTAGAGCGTTCCTTATCTGGTGGAACATTGGCTCCCATGCTGGGTAAACACGCCTTGCAATTAGGGTATAACGCTACTCTTTATGTGAATAATTTAGAATTGTATGATCCTACCTGGTTTAATAGCGATGGCTCATCAAATACCAACGTTCTCAGAGAAATGCTCATGCAACAAATGAGGTATAAACGTAATCAGCATCTTGCTCGCGGAACACATGCAGTACTTGATTTTCTGACATTGGGGGGCGCTATCTATTTTCGCTGCCTGACTGCGGAAATTTTAAAGGAATATTTTGCCAGGCAGATTCCCATATTGGCCGGGCTTAGCTCTACTTATCTGTATAACTGCAGTCGCGAATTATTCAATAATGAAGGCAAATCCAGGAGTGATAATATCCGTGGTCGACCGTGTGGGCATTTCGTTGTTTTATGTGGATACAATCAAAAGCATCGTTTAGTGGTGGTTGCCGATCCTTACAAAACGAATCCGGTCTCTGGCGATCACTATTACAATGTGTCCATTCATAGATTGATTAATGCAATCATGCTAGGGGTAGTGACGCGTGATGGTAATTTATTGATTATTGAGCCGAAAAACGCGTAGATGAGTTTTTACTTTTAAACGCTTACTACAAACCCATGCCTGGTACTGAAAACCATGAGTTTCATACACTTCCTCTTTTCAGCTACCATTTACGAATGGCTATTGCCATTCAGCTAAAACCAAATAAATGATTATGGCTTACCTGGTACAAGGGTTTCGAATATATATGGTGTTAACTGAAGTTTATAAAAATGGGCTATGCAAAGGATTGAAGTAACAAAGATCTTCAATGGTGTCTGAATTTGAATTGCTCCAAATCGTCGTACTATACTTAAATTGATACGTTCATTATGTTATCAGTTTGAGATAATAATGACCAAAAGTAAAGGGCCAAAGACGCGAAATAGTTCATTCTTTCAGAATCATTTGAAGGTCTCTGTTGCGAAATTATTGTTCTCAGAGGGAGTGGGGGATTGGTATAAAAAAAAGGGCTATGGCGCTCAAGATACTGATAAAGATTTCCTGGCACCATTTGCTGATTTTCTTAATCAACAAAAAACCAATCCTGAAGCCACTTATTTTAACGCATTTCAGAATCTTGAATTAACATTAAACAGGGTGCCCTCTCAATTAGTTTCAGGGGATTGGTGTGAATTGGAGATCCTGAAATGCGAACCAGAGCCAGATTCTCCTCAAAAACCAGGTACTGGTAAACACATTGTATATTTTCCTGGCGCAAATACCTACTATCAAGCGTGCTTTCGGGATATTAGCGCTGCGGCAAAAGAAACGGGGGCAACGGTACATGCGCTCAATTTTCCAGGTATCGGGATGAGTACCGGAGAGGTTGTGGAAGCTAATGATTTAACCAACGCCGGTATTGCAGTGGTTTTGTCTTTATTAAATCAAGGCGTCAAGCCAGATGATATTGTTTTGCAAGGCGATTGTTTTGGGGCGTCAGTAGCGCTGGAGGTAAAAAATGAGATTGAGAAGCAAGCTGATATAAAAGTACGACTTATAATGAACAATGCATTTAAATCGTTTAAAGCCGTTGTTTCAGGCTTAATCGATCGATCTCCTTTAATTCCTTCAGCATCAAAATCCATTGCTAAAAATTTGCTGGAATTTACCGGATGGAATGTTACCCCTGGGCAAAAATACATCCATTCAGATCCCTACCAGTGCTATATTCAACATGAAGGGGATCAAACCCTAACTACCGCAACTTTATCCTCCAAAGTGGCTAAATATGCAGAAGAAATAAGGATAGGGAGAACCACATCCCACTCAAGAGATCCTGTTATTGACAGATGCCCTGAGGAATACAAACCATATCGTGACTTTCTTGATGAAAATTGTTTTGTCAGAGTTAGAGAATCTGCAAAAGAACGCTTAGCTGCTAAATTTGGTGTGGACAGCCGTGGCGAGGTTAATGCTCATTTTGCCGATCTTTGTGAATTGGAAATGCTGGGAGGGCAATCGGTCTATGAAGGATTTATTAATAACTATTTAGTCATGTCAGATAAATACATAAATACACATCCTCAAAATGACTATGATCCTGATAAAATTAATTTTCTTTCTTCTATTACTATGGGCTATACTCCAAAATCAAGTTAATTCAAAGCAAGTAACCTGGGAGGAGGGCACAAGCCCATATCCTGGGTTTTCATTGTGGTTCGGAAGTCAAGGACTGATTAACCCTGTAAAGCATAAGTATGCTGCCACAACTAAAGAATGGCTTTACTCCAGTTTTTCTCATTATGTTCAGTCTGGGTTATTGGATGAGAATTGGGGTGGTGTGGCTGTGATAGGGGAGTTTGGAGAGAAAATTGGTGATAAAGGTATATCTGGGTCACGTGCTTAGCTTAGCCCTCCTTCCATGCTAAGCTTTCTATTTTTATGGGTTTAGCCTATCTCAAAGGTCATAAGAATGGGGCAAGGTGAAGAGCTGGTTTCCATACATTTTGTTACTAAAAGTGAGAGTCTATTCCGAGCCTCGGTTAATTCATTAATTTTTAAATTAAGTTTTTCAATACGCCTTTCAGCCATATCTCTTACGTGCTCCCGATCATTTTTAGCATCAAACTCTAATAGTTCTTTTATTTCTTTTAAAGTAAAACCTGCTTTTTTGGCTAAAAGAATAAACCTTAAACGACTTATATCATTGTCACTATAACGCCTTATTTTTCCAGCCCCAAGTTCTTTGTTAAGCAACGGAACCTGAAGTAGTCCTTGGCGTTGATAATAACGTATGGTTTCAATCCCAACCCCACATAATTTAGCAAATTCACCAATTGTTTTATTATTCATTACTTGACTCCGTACTATAGTACGGAGTCTATATTACTATTTATAGGCCATTAATCATAGGGGATAGAAATGAACAATACTTCAATTAAAAAAGCAGTTTTGTATCGTATGGTGATAGAGCATCATGTTTGCCCTTATGGTATCAAATCTAGAGATTTATTAAGACGTCGAGGCTATGAGGTAGAAGATAATTGGTTAACAACCCGTGAACAGGTCGATGCGTTTAAGGATAAACACAATGTAAAAACCACACCTCAAACTTTTATCAACGATGAGCGTATAGGGGGGTATGACGATTTACGGCGTTACCTTGGAAAGAAAATAAGAGATCCAAAAGAAAAAAGTTATCGCCCCGTCATTGTGTTGTTCGCGATTACCGCTTTAATGGCGATGGCAGTGAGCTATGCTCGCTTTGCTAACCCTTTTACACCACATGTTTTAAGCTGGTTTATTGCATTTAGCATGGCCGTTCTTGCTTTATTAAAGCTCCAGAATATCGAAAGCTTTTCAACCATGTTTTTAAACTATGACCTCCTGGCCAAACGCTGGGTTCCTTACAGCTATATTTACCCATTTGCTGAAGGTTTAGCAGGGATATTAATGATTGCAGGAGCGTTAAATTGGCTTTCCATTCCAGTTGCCTTATTTATTGGAACTGTAGGTACTCTTTCTGTTTTTAAAGCCGTTTATATCGACAAGCGCGAGCTTAAATGTGCCTGTGTGGGCGGTGATAGTAACGTGCCTTTAGGATTTATTTCACTCACTGAAAATTTAATGATGATAGGAATGGCTTTATTCATGTTGCTTATGTAATTCAACTAGCAAGCGTAGCCCGGATGAAGTGGAACGAAATCCGGGCGTATGACAGCGCTTGCATCCCGGCTATGCTAGCTATACACTGTTAACAGATAAAAAGTCGATCATCGAGCTATCGATATCCAAGATTCTTAAAGTTCCCTTAAGACAGACCTTGTATAATGAACATTTTTTATATTTATTCCAGTTCTGCCAGATGAGCATAGAAATCAAGAGGAACCTACAGAACAATAATTCAGCCTTTGTCTACTTGCGCAGCACGGGGCTCGCCACAAACTCTCTGTCGAGCATTCTGTATTACATGACACGTATCATTGTCCTTACGGAAAGCGCGGGCTTTGCCCTAGGCATCCTGGGAGTGCTTTTTTCAGTCATTGGTTTTGTGAGCAGTACCATTGCAAGAATACTTGATCCAACAGTCTCAAATTTCAGTCGTGTGATGTCGGCTGGTATTCTCATTGCAGCTGCAGCAGGGGCTATACCACTGATCTATCTGGGAACGTTATTCCCTGCGATGTGGGTATATCTTGGTATCGGCGTGATGGGGTATGGTGTACTAGATGCGTCATACTACCTTTATTCGGACGTGCGTAAGGAAAATGTACTCATAAATCAGTATAAAGATAACCCTGAACAATATGTGGAAAATATTAAAGAAAAGCGACAAGCCAATTACGAAAAACTTCTCAACACGCGGATCGACGATAAGCAAACACGTGTGCTGCTAGTTTTTAAGCTTTACCGACTTGACAAAAAATTAGCCTTTGTTAAACAAGAGGGGCCAAGTAGGCTTTACGACATCGCATGTGATCGCAAGCGCACCCGGAGTCTGGGGAGATTTATTGACCTTGGCACTTCTCTTACAAGCCTTATTGTTGGTGTGGCAGGACTGTTTTTGGGAATTGCTGCCTGGCCAATTGGTCCTATATTGATCGGCGTATCCTTGGTTGTATTTGCTGTAAGCCTATCAAAGTCGGCGATACAGTTTTATAAAAAAATTAATAAAAACAATACGCTTTTAAAAGAAGTTCTCTCAGATGATAGATACATATCACTTATTGATGCGAATCTGGATAACCATTATGACATCCAAGAGACGGACACTGTGGAAAAAACACAAGAGAAGGTTTTTACGCATGAGCTTTCACACGAGTCAGCGCTCTCAAAAGACCACGAACGTAAAGAATATTATACAAAACTCTTTCAGCCTGTGAATAAAACCGCTCTCAGGCCAAACGATGAAGAGACGGACGAACTAAGCTGGCTATTTAGGAATTAGACGGTTTTATTGTAGCATCCTTGAATTGCATAAAAGGGATTCGTGAAGATGATGGAGCCTGGAGAAATAATTTATTGAGCGCTTGTGGCAGATTTTGTCTTTTGGGTAGTGAAAAGCAAAAGGCAAGATCTGACCCTCTGGCTTCCTTCGATATTTTTTAGCCAACTGTATTCCAAGACTACTGGCGGATGAGTCGCTCTGGTAGATGTCTTCTAGAATCTGGTTTGGAATATTTTTGACATCCCAAACTCCTAGAAAATGATTTGTGGCTACAACTATTACTGTTACATCGAGTATTCGTTTGTATGCCAATCCTTGAATTAGTCCTTTGAACCAATCTTTCTGCTTACTTTTCAGTTCAAGAATAAAGTGACCTGGGACATAGCCATCAGCATTGTTAGCCTGAGTTTCGCATTTAAATTCGGGATACTTCGATCTAAAGTAATTTCGTATTAGGTCCGCATTTCCTTTTTCATCCGGAAATGAAAGATACTGAATTAATCCCTCAATTTGTTTATCGGCATTAATCTTCTGCATCGAATAACCGTAATTGGTAATATAACCTTGTTATCGACTAACTATAGTTATACTTGAACGAACCATTAGAGTCTCTGTTGGATTGTCTACATTGTGTCTACATGATTTTTCGCGATTTTCTAAAAAATAGCGTAACTACTTGATTTCATTGGTCGGCCCACTAGGACTTGAAACCAGGACCAACGGATTATGAGTTATTTGTTGAAAAAAGTAGCTGGCTGAATTAGTGCATCGTAATATTGTCATATATAGTCGAAACGACATTTATCAAACCAGTGTTCATTTCCAAAATTATCAATAATAGCTATATCATCTTGATATATTTGACCAATTTCATTCACTGGTGGCTGAATGAACGTCATTGAGTTAACTTCAACACTCACCCCAGAAGGAATAAGATAATGTGCGGATGCGTATTTTTTACCCTTTATTAGTACCATTCCTTTGATCTTTTTTTTCTTATTAATTAGTACACCAGAAAGCTGTATATCTTGGTTTGAAATGTTGGTTAGCAAAAAATCACCAACAACTTGCATAACGTCATTATTATTCATTTTTCCCATATGCCACCAACAAGAATGTGTTCGATTTACACTCGCAATAGTTAATGTTTTTAAGGGATGAGCAGGATAGTAATAATTTGCCTTATTAACAATCCATGAGATACATTTCAAAAATGGTTTAAATAGAATGCCGATAGTCTTATCAATCCAATTCATCGTATATATCCCATTATTTATTTGCAAAGCGAGTGGCATAAGGTTGAAGTGTTGTGTTCGAGTGCTCGAGTCAACTTCATCTCAAACTTCGACACATATTCGACACGTAAAATTTAAGGTTTGATTGAATTTCGCCAAAACCCAGACTGGGAATGGCTCCCCGGACAAGACTCGAACTTGTGACCTAATGATTAACAGTCATCCGCTCTACCGACTGAGCTACCGGGGAATTGAGGCGGAATCTTAAAACGATTCCGCGAGAGAATCAAGTGGTTTTTAATATATTTTTTAACTGCAGAAACGTTGTAATCGGTTCAAGGCATCTTTCAGGGTATCAATACCGGTGGCGAAGGATATTCTGATGCAGCCTTCTGTGCCGAAAGCGGAGCCTGGAACCAGTGCTACACCTACTTCATTCAGCAATTTTTCGGAAAATTCGATGTCATTGACGTAACCTCGTTTTTCGATAATCGCCTGCACACTGGGAAAAATGTAGAAGGTTCCGTCGGCGGGGATAACTTCTATGCCATCGATGTTTTGCAATCTATCGGCCACATAGTCGTGCCTTTGATGAAAGGCGTTGACCATTTCTTCAATGCTCTCATTGCTGCCATTCAAAGCCGCTACGGCAGCTCTTTGTGCTATGGAGCATGGATTGGATGTGGATTGGGATTGAATGGTTTTCATCGCATTGATTAATGGAGCAGGGCCAGCTGCATAGCCTATCCGCCAGCCTGTCATGGCATAAGCTTTGGATACTCCGTTTAATACGATGGTTCTGTCGTATAATTCAGGGCAGGCGTTGAGAATATTTGCAAAAGCTTGACTCCAGATAATATGCTCGTACATATCATCCGTGGCAATCAGTATCTGTGGATGTTTTTTCAAAACCTCGCCCAATTCTTTTAATTCCTCCTGAGTGTAGGCTATTCCTGAGGGGTTGGAAGGGCTGTTCAGGAAAATCATTTTGGTTTTTGGAGTGATGGCTTGTTCGAGTTGTTGTGCATTGATTTTATAACGCTGTGCAGGAGTGGTTTCAATGATGACAGGAACACCATCGGCCAGCAAAACCATGTCAGGATAGGATACCCAATAAGGAGCAGGGATGATGACTTCATCGCCTGGGTTAAGATAAGCTTGGCAGAGATTATAACAGCTTTGTTTCCCCCCTACGGAGACTAATATCTGATTGAGTTGGTAATCCAGAGCGTTGTCTCTTTTGAATTTGTTTTTAACGGCTTCCTTTAGTTCGACTATCCCGTCTACAGCAGTGTATTTCGTGTCACCTGCTTCAATAGCAGAGATGGCGGCTAGCTTTATGTGTTGAGGCGTGTCAAAATCAGGTTCACCAGTTCCAAGGCCAATGATATCAAGGCCTTGGGCTTTCATCTGCGCTGCTTTTGCAGCTACGGCAAGGGTAGGTGAGGGTTTTACTTTTTGTACACGCTTTGCCAATGCGATATCCATCTGTTGCTCCTGTGAATTATAGGGGTACTAGCATATAATATAAAATATGAAAGACTTATTTAAAATTTACTCAAATTACCAACCTGCCGGTGATCAACCTACAGCTATAGCCTCTTTAATTGATGGTCTTGAATCAGGTTTGGCCAAACAAACATTATTAGGCGTTACCGGTTCTGGTAAAACATTTACTATAGCTCATGTTATTCAAGCCATGAAAAGACCCACTTTGATCATGGCGCCGAACAAAACGCTTGCGGCTCAACTTTATGGGGAGTTTAAAGCCTTTTTTCCTGATAATGCCGTAGAATATTTCGTTTCCTACTACGATTATTATCAGCCCGAAGCGTATGTACCTGCTTCAGATACGTTTATAGAAAAGGATGCTTCCATTAATGAACACATAGAGCAGATGCGCTTGTCCGCAACCAAAGCGTTGATTGAACGCAAGGATGCCATTATTGTAGCGACGGTTTCTGCCATTTATGGATTGGGCGATCCGGATTCCTATTTGCGTATGTTATTACATCTCTCCCGTGGAGAACAATCCGATCAGCGTAAAATTTTAAAGCGTCTTGCAGAAATGCAGTACACACGAACCAATCTCAGCCTGGAGCGCGGCCAATTCCGGGTGCACGGTGATGTCATTGATATTTTCCCGGCTGATTCCGAGAAAGAAGCGATAAGAATTGAGCTTTTTGACGATGAAGTGGATAATATTGCCCGTTTTGATCCTTTAACGGGAGAAATTTTACAGCGGTTACCACGCGTCACCATTTTTCCTAAAACTCATTATGTCACTCCCAGAGAACGTATTTTAGAAACAGTAGAAAAAGTAAAAGTAGAGTTGCAGGAAAGACTGGCTGAATTGAATGCACAAAATAAGCTGGTAGAAGCTCAGCGTTTGGAACAAAGAACTTGTTTTGATATTGAGATGATGTTGGAGTTAGGTTATTGCTCTGGCATTGAAAATTATTCGCGTTATTTATCCAACCGCGAAGCGGGTGAAGCGCCACCTACTCTTTTTGATTATCTCCCACCTGAGGCTTTGCTAATTATCGATGAATCGCATGTTACTGTTCCTCAAATAGGTGGCATGTATCGCGGAGACAGGGCGCGCAAGGAAACATTAGTTAATTATGGATTTCGCTTGCCTTCTGCCTTGGATAACAGGCCTTTACGTTTTGAAGAATTTGAAGAACGTTCGCCGCAGACTATTTATATTTCAGCAACGCCAGGGCCTTATGAGCAGGAGCATTCAGATAATGTGGCTGAGCAAGTGGTAAGACCCACCGGATTGATTGATCCTGAGGTGGAAATAAGGCCGGTGAAAACCCAGGTCGATGATCTCATGTCTGAAATCAGGCAGGTGATCGCCCAAGGCAGCCGTATTCTTGTAACGACATTAACTAAACGTATGGCAGAGGATTTGACAGAGTACCTGAGTGAGCACGGGATCAAGGTGCGCTATTTGCATTCCGATGTCGATACGGTTGAACGCATGGAAATTATTCGTGATTTGCGTTTGGGTGAGTTTGATGTTCTGGTAGGAATTAACTTATTGCGCGAAGGTCTTGATATGCCCGAGGTTGCTCTTGTTGCTATTTTAGATGCTGATAAGGAAGGTTTTTTACGCTCGGAGCGTTCTTTAATTCAAACAATTGGTCGTGCAGCACGTAATGTGAGGGGGCGCGCTATTTTGTATGCAGATACCGTTACCGGTTCGATGCAAAGAGCATTGACGGAAACAGAGAGACGACGTGAAAAACAAAAAACATTCAATTTGGAACATGGCATTACTCCCAAGGGAATTAATAAATCGGTTGAGGACATTTTGGAGGGTGCTTATATAGGCAAGCGCAAAACATTGGTTGCCGAACAAGCTCCCCGATACACCCATTGGTCTCCTCAGGAATTGGCAAAGCAAATTAATGCACTGGAAAAACAAATGTATTCCCATGCTCAAAACATGGAGTTTGAATTGGCAGCTAAAGTTCGGGATGAATACCTGCTATTAAAAGAGCAGTTGATGAAGGTATAACCCGATGGGTACCGGATTTTGAACCCTTGGGTTCAAGTGGGCAGCGAATGCATCGGTTCAGGCTTCCCACTCTATTGGTGGGCTTGCTCAACGCCGATAACAGGATGCTTCCCTGGCTGTGAGTGTTGGTTCTAAAATCACTCGCCATCGGGTTAATTAGATTATAACATCAACCTGGTTTTTACATCTAGAAAAACTCCATACGATATAGCATTTGTTATTTTTTCTTTAGACTATACTAATCATTAAGTATTCCATTTATTCGGTTTTTTGTAGAGCATTGAAGTGGTTGTAGAAGGGATGAGGAATTAAAAACCAGCCTGCTGACAGGCGTAAGGGAATTACTGTTAATCCATGAATATTAAATCTAATTTGGCACATAGTTCTGTTATCCTCAAAGGTCATGTTAATCGATATGCCTTTTTAGGATTGCTTATTTCTGTTGGCAGTATCTTGATTGCAAGTTGTATTGTTTCCTATCAACTGACTGGATCTGTGAGTTTAGGAGGATTTATTCAGGCTCAAAGATCTAACCCGGCAATTTGGATTCTGGATTTAACACCTTTTATGTTTGTGTATTGGGGGCAAGCGTTTTGTTATGGATTGGTTAACAAAGCGGAGAGTTTACTGGTTGATAAAACCAAAGAGCTTTTAAATATTAGTGGGAATCTGGAATTAAAACTCAAATATGATAGCTTGACCAATTTGCCTAACAACCGCTTGTTAAATGAAAAAATACGGCTTGCCATTGAACAATTGGGAGCACAAGGTGAGTTAGCCGTTATTGTGATAAAAATTAATGAGCTTAATTATAATTTCAGCTCATTTAATACCAATAATATCGTAAAGCAATTTGCTGAAAAATTAAAATCGGTTTTGATTGATCCTTACATGCTAAAAGCGTCTCTTGGAATTAATATGGTGGCAAGATTGCAAAGTGATGAATTTGCCATATTGATGCCAAGACTTAAAAAGGATTTGGAAATTGATGAGCTGTTAATTCATCTGCTTATCTTGCTAAATAGTAACCTAATGGTGGATGGAATTAATATCAATCTGGTCACTACCGTTGGTGCTGCTATCTATCCTATCCATGGAGAAGAAGATGATGCTTTAGTAAATCATGCCCTTATTGCAGTTTACCAGGCACGAAAAGAAAACAAATCCTATGCAGTTTACAGCCCTGAAATGGAAGAAGATCTTATTCATAATCGGATTGTGATGAATGAACTGCAGCGCTCCATTGAAAACAAAGATTTGAAAATTTATTACCAGCCAATAGTTGAATTAGCTAATGGCCAAATTGTAGGTGCTGAGTCATTAGCTCGTTTTGAACATCCTGAATTAGGTTTATTGAATGCGGAAAAATTCATGCCTTTAATCGAGGGAACCAGTTTAATTCATAATTTGACAACCCTTATGCTTAAAGAAGTCATAAAGCAATTAGCTGCCTGGCATGATGCTGGACATAAAATTTTTGTCTCGGCAAATCTGTCAGTGAACCGTGAGTTGCCTGATTTAATTGAGAAATTATTAAATGATTATGAGATCTCTCCACAATTTTTGAAACTTGAATTTACCGAAAGGGCTTGTTTAACTGAGCAGATGGTTACCAAAGAAGTTTTTGAACGATTGTCAACCATGGGAATCAAATTATGCATCGATGATTTTTGCAGCGAAAACTCTTCCTTTATTCATTTGACTAATTTCCCTATCGAAAACATTAAAATTGAGAAGTCTTTCGTACTGAAAATAGCCAAAGACGCAAAAAAAGCCAAAATTGTAGAGGCTATAGTAAAACTGGCCCAAACATTAGGGTGGGAGCCCCTGGTGGATGGTATTGCTGATCAAAATACATTGGAAAAATTAAGAGATTTAGGTTGTTTATATGGTCAGGGATTGTATTTTTCTCGAGCGGTCAATGTGACTGAATTTACATCATTGCTAAAGAAATGAATCTAGGCTTAATATCACCTCCCATTCGTTTTCCCGTTTTTTAGATTGAATACGAATTACAATAGTTAGATGCAAAGGCCTCGCTGATATTAAAACTTGTCAGGATCAGCATGTTCCCAGTGGATTTTATACTCATCAGGAATATTGCCTTTTAAAAATTGGCCTGGGTTAACGTAAGTATAGATTTGATCAAAAGATTTGACTTCATCTACCCCAATTCGTCTCATGATATGGGATGGTTTTAAATCACTAGGATTGTTTAATCCCAAAGCACCAACCATTTCCAAAAAGCTTTTTATCGTATTATTGTGGAAATTGGCAACAAGAAATTTTTTTTCATCAACAACAAGACCATACTGAAGACGTTTCTTTTGGGTGGCAACTCCCGTCGGGCAGGTATTAGCATTGCATTGTTTTGACTGGATACATCCTATTGACATCATCATGGCTCTTGCTGAATTACAGATATCAGCTCCAAGAGCAATATTAGTGAGCAAGTCAAACCCGTTGGTCACTTTTCCACTGCAAATCACGCGAATTTTATCGCGCACCCCAGTACCAACAAGAGCATTATGAACAAAAACCAGACCAGCTTCCAAAGGAGTTCCTATAAAATTGGTGTATTCAACCGGCGCTGCTCCTGTCCCACCTTCGGAACCATCTATTGTAATAAAATCAGGTAAAATATTCGTTTTCAGCATGGCTTTGCAAATAGCCATAAACTCATGTCTTCGCCCCAGGCAGAGTTTAAAGCCTACGGGTTTACCGCCTGAAAGATCGCGTAATCGTTTTACAAAATGAAGTAAGCCGACGGGATTATCAAAAGCGGTATGAGCAATTGGTGATAAAACATCTTTGCCCATGGATACTTTTCTTACTTTTGCTATTTCTTCCGTTAATTTGGCCGCAGGTAAAATTCCACCATGGGATGGTTTTGCACCTTGTGATAATTTAATTTCTATCATTTTTACTTCATCGCGGGAAGCTTCTTTGATAAATTCATTTTCGTCAAAATTACCTTTGTCGTCGCGGCATCCAAAATAAGCCGTGCCAATTTGAAAAACAATGTCACCGCCTTGCAAATGGTAAGGACTTAATCCTCCTTCTCCTGTATTGTGGTAAAATCCTCCAATTTTTGCTCCTTTGTTTAATGCCATTATGGCATTAGCCGATAAAGAGCCAAAGCTCATGGCTGATATGTTCAATCGGGAGGCATTGTAAGGTTTTTTACAATCAGGTCCACCCACATCAATTCTTGGTTCCACTTCACTGGAGTGTTTCGGCGATAAGGAATGGAGTGCCCAAGTGTAACCAACGCTTAGAATATCTCGCTCCGTTCCGAATGGGATGGTATCTCTGACATTTTTTGCCCGTTGATAAATCATGGAGCGGGTTTCCCTGTTAAAAGGAAGCTCGCTTTCATCTGTGGCGATGAAATATTGTTGAATCTCAGGACGAAGAAATTCCAAAAAATATCTAACGTGACCTAGTACTGGAAAATTGCGTAAAATGGTGTGTTTTGTTTGCAATACATCATAAATCCACAGGATTATGACAGGTATCAAGAAGGCAAAAAACCAGACAATATCCTGTAGCATGGCAAACAGGGCAAAGAGACATAAAAGGATAACCCCAAATCCGATATACCATTGACGTCGCATAGCTAATTCCTTTTAATTGTTTGCTATTAATATCAATAGTATAGGATGGTTTGCCGAGGAATACTTAATTTATCTGCCTATTGGCTGCTATCCGTTTCAGAGCCAACTACTGCTTTATTAATTTTATTTTCCAAAGAAGATATAAATTGAGTCACCTGTAATCGCTGTTGCTCCTGTTCATTTTTGCATAAAATTAATTCATGGCCAATATCCAGAGCAGCAAGCAAAAGGATGTGGAAATTATCCAAATGTTTAAATTTATTTTTGTTATTTTGCATTTTCTCATTAAGTTTTTCTGCGGCGAGTATTAAGCTCACTTCTTCTCCATCAGGGCATTTGATTTCATAGATTTTATTTAATAATTTTATTTTACAGAGTTTAATATTGGTCATTATTACGCCTTTGTATTTGCACGGTATTAAGCAAATAGTAGCAATTTTGCCTTAATGCAGCAAATTATGAAAATCATAGGTGGTGAGAAAGTGTAGCAGGTGAACACAGATTCTAAATGGGGTATCATTAGCTATCTTTTTAAATAGGGTTAACTATGTCTTTAGATAATGATTCGCTGCATTTACCTGAGTACGATGATTTTGTGCAATCCATTTCTGTTTTAGCATTAACCATGTCCGGTAGCGAATTACACGGAATCATGTGCGGTTATCTTTGTGCAGGGGCTGATAGTCAAGGTGAGGCCTATATACGTGCTTTATTAAATAATAAAAAAGATGAGCAAAGTCGTAATGCGTTATTATCCATGTTTTCTGTCTTTTCAATTAGTCAGCAACAAATGAATAATTTTGATTTTGAATTTGAAATGTTATTGCCCGATGACAACGAATCTTTGGTTGTTCGTGCTCAGGCTTTTAGTGAGTGGTGTGAAGGATTTACCCAGGGATTAACTATTGTCGGCGTTGGAATGGAGCAGTTTTATGAAGAGGAATCTCAGGAGGCTCTTCAGCACCTTATAGAATTTGCAGAGCTGGATTGCGAATCGTTGGAGGTAGGTGAGGAAGATGAGAAAGCTCTAATGGAGGTCAGTGAATACACTCGTATGGCAGTACTTCGGTTGCACAGCGATTTGGTTTTGCATGAAAGAGAACGCAGAGATTCAGGATCAACCCATTGATGGCAAGTTAATAAGGTATTGAGGTTGTTTGTATTTATTGGTTTTTTGATTTTTTGAAGGATTGCTCATTTGTTCTATTTATTAAAGTGAAAAGGGAAATTGATATGATAAGCCAACAAGAATATAAGGCGAGAAGAAAAAAATTAGCTGCGCAATTGCCTGATGATAGTGTTGCTGTAATACCCGCAGCACACGAAGTGCTGCGCAGTGGAGATACTCATTATCGATTTCGACAGGACAGTGATTTTTATTATTTAACAGGATTTAATGAGCCTGATGCTTTGTTGGTTATTATTGCGGGAAAAGATAGCCAAAGTATTTTGTTTAATCGCCCAAGAAATCCTGCGGAAGAACAATGGACAGGTAAACGATTAGGTCAGGATGGCGCTTTGCGAGAACTTGGAGTGCAGGCGGCATACCCACTAAGCAGTATTACAGAAGAGCTTCCTAAACTATTCAGCGGGAAATCTGCCATATACTATAACCTCAGTCGTAATTTATCATTGGAAAAAAAAATCAGGTATGTTTTATCATCACTAAAAGCTCAGGTGAGAAGGGGCATTAAGGCGCCTGAGTCTTTGTGCGATCTCGAACCTATTCTAAGCGAAATGCGATTGATTAAAAGTGAGGCGGAATTAGAGTTAATGAGACAGGCAGCCAGTATTTCCGTTGCTGCTCATAAACGAGCGATGCAAGTTTGTCAGAAAATGGAGTATGAGTATCAACTGGAGGCAGAATTAATTTATGAGTTTAGCCGTCATGGATGTCGTAGTGTAGCTTATGACCCTATCGTGGGTGGTGGCGCCAATGCCTGCATTCTTCATTATACAGAAAATAACAAACCTTTGCGCCGCGGTGATTTGGTGCTTATTGATGCAGGGGGTGAATACGGTAGTTATGCCGCGGACATTACCAGAACTTTCCCGGTAAGCGGTACTTTTAGCCCTGAGCAGAAAATCATTTATGAATTGGTATTGAAAGCACAAAAGGCTGGCATAGCAGCGATTAAACCGGGCCTTCCCTGGAATCACATTCAACAGACTATTATCAGAATTCTTACTGAGGGACTCTGTGATATAGGAATTTTGAAGGGAGATTTGGAGGATCTCATTAAAAATGAAGCATATAAACCATTTTATATGCATAATTCAGGGCATTGGTTAGGATTGGATGTGCATGATGTCGGGCGATATAAAATCAATAATGAATGGCGCCCTTTAGAGGCCGGGATGGTATTAACAGTAGAACCAGGACTGTATATCAGCGCAGGGATGGAGGGTGTTGATAAACGATGGTGGGATATTGGTGTGCGTATAGAAGATGATATTCTGGTAAGCAGGAGCGGATGTGAGGTATTGACGGGTGCCTTGCCTGTTAATGTAGATGATATTGAGGCGTTGATGCGTGGCGAATAAAGAGACTGATATACTGATTATTGGCGGTGGTTTGACTGGTGCAAGCTTATCCCTGGCTCTGCAGGGTTTGGGTTTCACTGTTACCTTAGTGGAATCCAGGCCATACAGTGACAAGGTAAATCCTGATTTTGATGCTCGCTCATTGGCGTTATCACCTGCAAGTCAACGTATATTGGCGATGTTGGGAGTTTGGGAGAGCCTAAAAGAATATACAACACCAATTCATATGATTCATGTTTCTGATCAGCATCGCTTTGGAGTTTCTCGTTTGCATGGCGAGAAAAATAGCCCTTTGGGCTATGTAGTAGAAATGCAATACATTAATAGGGCTTTGAGTATTCTAATCAATAAAGAGCACTTGCTGGCTCCAGCTGCTTTAAAAGCTATCGATTTTAACAATTCTATTGCCACTGTCACTAATGGCCCCGATATAATATCCATCCGGGCTCAATTAATTGTCGCAGCTGATGGGACGGAATCGATGACACGCCACCTTTGTAATCTACCAGTCAAAATAAAAGATTATGATCAAGAGGCTATTGTCGCCAATGTAGGTCTGGTAAAACCGCATGGTAATCGTGCTTTTGAGCGGTTTACACCTAATGGCCCTCTTGCATTATTGCCTATGATGGATGACAAAATGTCACTGGTGTGGGCATCAAAGCCTGAAGAGACAAAACGCTTAGTGATGTTGAATGATGATGATTTTTTGCGCGAGCTGCAAACTGCCTTTGGGTATAGGTTAGGGCGATTTGGTAAAGTAGGAAAGCGATACTCCTATCCCCTGAAACAAGTTTTAATGCCCCAGCAAACCAAATGGCCTGTTGTCTTTGTTGGTAATGCTGCTCACACGTTGCATCCTGTTGCAGGTCAGGGGTTTAACTTGGGTTTAAGAGATATTGCGACCTTGGCGCAATGCATTAGCCAAAAGGGATTAAATCCACAGATGTTGGGGCATTATTTGAAATTACGAGCACATGATCAGCAAATGATCACTTGGCTAACAGACGGTTTGATACATCTATTTACCAGTCGTTTACCCGGTATGGGTGTAGCGCGTAACCTTGGATTGCTGGCACTGGATAATATACCGGCATTAAAAAATTTATTAGCACGATACGCCCGTGGTTTTGGCGGAATGACTCCTGATTTGGTTTGTGAAATTGCATTGAGTGCAGGGGGGGAACTTCAATGAGCCAGCATTTTGATGTACTTGTCATTGGAGGTGGAATTGTTGGCTTGACTGCAGCCTTAGCTATGGCCCAACGTCATTATACTGTTGCTGTTATCGATGCCGGGACATTGACGGTCAATACAGACAAGAGTGATTTGCGTGTTTATGCCATCAATAAAGCATCAAAATTGTTATTAAGTGAATTAGGCGTGTGGCAACACCTGGATGATGCTCGAGTCGCTCCTTATAATAAAATGCATGTTTGGGATGGTGTGAGTGGAGCTTATATTGACTTTGATTCTCGCAGTATTGCTGAACCAAATTTAGGGGCAATTATTGAAGAATCAATCTTAAAACAAGCTCTATTTCGTCAAATATCATTAGAATCCAAAATTAGTTTATTTCCTCAAAGTGTAATAGACGAGGTGTGCAATTTAGAGCAGAATATCAAGATCTCTGGCCAAAATACTACCTGGGAAGGACAGTTATTGATGATAGCTGATGGCGCTAACTCCCCTATACGTCATAAGCTTAAGGTGGATTTAACCAGTTGGTCGTATGAGCAACAAGCGTTGGTTGCGACAGTAAATAGTGAAAAATCGCATCGGAATACGGCTTTTCAAGTATTTAATCCTGATGGTCCTTTGGCTTTTTTACCATTATCCAATCCCAATCAATGTTCGATCGTTTGGTCAACTCATCCTGATAATGCGATGCGATTGAAATTACTTGATGATAATGAATTTAACGGGGAATTGACTAAGGCATTTGGAAGCCAGCTAGGGCAAATAAAGGTGGTAAGCAGCCGCCATCAATTTCCTTTACAAATGAGGCATGTCAAGCAATATGTAGGACATCGCTGGTTACTACTTGGTGATGCAGCCCACACTATTCATCCATTAGCCGGTCTTGGGTTAAATGTTGGTCTGGCCGATGTGAAAAGCTGGATAAACTGTCTGGAAATGGGTAGAAGGGAATTGACATCAAATAAAATCTTGAGGGCATACCAAAGGGAACGGAAGTATTCTGTGTGGCAAATTATTTTACTTATGGAGGGATTTAAAAGATTATTTGGAACCGCCGCCTCTCCCGTTACCTCATTACGCAGCCTCGGATTGCGGGCATGCAATGAATTTATCCCGATTAAACGATTATTTATGCGCCAGGCTAGTGGTTTATAAGTAATTTTTCGCCAAAGTAAGACTTTTTTTCAGAAAAGATATATTGCTTAATTTTTAGTTAATAATTCTTATGTATAATTTTTTCGCTAACCTAAAAAACTCTCCGAGGTTTTTAAATCACTTATTCTTATTTCTGAAGTTTTTTAGGTTGCCTATCATTCCTCAGAGGTTAAGCAATGAACAGATTAAAATTTTTTTCCAAATTTCACAATGCGTTACTTAATTTTGAATCCAGTATTTCTAATTTAGGCGATCCTCTGGTTGGATTTAAAATCAAGGAATTACAGACTAAAAAAATATTGGTTCGGGCTGATGGACGTAGTTTAGATCATTTACACAAATTAGGTGGTTTGCCACAACGCGTTGAAAGCGAGAAGCTGGAAAAGGTTCGTATTACCGATGTAGAAAGATACCAGAAATTTAATCTGAATCCATTTGGATGGGGTGCCTGTGCTTCTACAGAGGATTTACGAAAATTCCTGGAAACCTATCCCGAATTAACCAAACAAGCATGGGTTCATAAATTTTATGGAAGTTCAACTTCACTTCTTACTCTAAAGTCTGAAGTAGGAATAGGATGTGGTGAGCATGACGGGGAAAGAGAAGAACTCGTTGTCGATAGTGTCTCATTTGGACAAATAATTGCATCTACTTGCCCAAAATACAGGGAAAAATACCTTGATGGGGGAGTGGTTCCCAATGCTATGAAGGATTTTAACTCCAAGGTCCCAGAAACCATGAAACTCGGCGATTTCAGTTCGGAAAAAAGCACTTTGGAATGGTTATTGATAAATGATTGTGAGGAAGAGTTTGCCAAGCTTTGCAAAGAAGTATACGGAGATACCCCTCTTAAAATTTTGCTGAGGCGATTTGACGGAGATAAATATCTTGCAGACGCTGTTACATATTATGTAAAGGAATCTTCATTATCCCCTAGGGTTTAATGCTTGATGAGGATTGTGGCATAGATTTGACTGTCAATTCAACGTCATGATCCTTATTTATTTGTGCTTCAACATGGTGAGATGGATCTAAAATAAGCGGATTCATATGATGTACCTGGTCAAAGCGGATAGAACTGTTATTCCCAATCATGGATTCAACACTACCATATCCCCACTCATTTCCGGTTAGAGCAAACGCATCTGAAGGGTTAATAGCGGCAGGCAGATATTTTTCAATTTCTTCTTCACGAAACTCCAGAACATCTCGGGTGCTTTGATACACTTTGGTAGAACCATCATAGTCTTCAAAAATTGAATCAAACTGTTCTTGCTGAATTTCATTAAAAATGGGAAATTCAATTTTTGCAATCCATGGAAATTTATGATCACTTAACAGTTTTTTATAAGCACGTAAATAATAGGGAAAAATGATATGTTGTATATCATAACCGCAATCAATTTTTGCAAAAAAACCCATTCCAACCCCAGTGGCTTTCAGCAAGGCCGCTTTTCCAGTTTCTTTTGCTGTTTGATTTACTGATGCCAGCAGTAATGAAACGTCTTCCAGTTGATAGCGAAAATAGGCTTCAGATAGGAATATAATAGCGTTGGATTTGCTAAAACTGGGATAAAATCCACCTGAAGAAAACCTTGCCAGATAAGGAAAACCCAAACGAATGCGGGCCATCACCTTGTTAGTATCATATTCACCTAACTCCTTTTTAGCCACATCAAATTGAATAGGTAAACCATCATGCAAATGGCTAAAGAGAGGCGAATCAATTATCTTTTGTACGGGATCTAATAGAAATAAACGATAATGGAGGTAATTATTTTCAAAAGAGGGGCCTGCTAAAGAAAAAATACTCACTTTTATTGGTTTTCGATAGGGTAATAATGGATTGGTTAGTGGATAACCTCCGGAGGCGGTGACCAGGCTGTGCGAAGAAACAACTTTCTTGCTGCCTGTTAACCTTTCTATGGGAGATAATAATTCAGGATGCCCTACAGGGATTTTCTCGAAATATCCTGCTTCATTCGGGAATGGTAATCCATTTTGAAAATACCCACTTTTATCTCCTGATACATCAATGGCCGCTATTTTAGTTAATGCCCCATTAATCGTTTCAGTGTCGGGAAGATATTTCTTATTAGCAAATACTCTGACGGAAGATTGCGTTTCTATCAACTCATCAATCTGAAATTTTTTATCGAGGCCACTGTTTTTTAATTGTGTTTCAAACCAAATTTTAGGGGGGCTAGCTTTTATCGGTCTTGATGCACGTGTGAAAAATGAAAAAAATTTAGACCGCATAAGAAATCTCCCTAACAAATTTAGTATGCCAGCATGTCAGCATTGTTCTGTTAATGATTTGCACTAAAGATGGACCTTAAACAAAATTTAATTCTCTCGTTTTCCTATGCAGAAAGGGAGGGAAATTCTATTAATAAAACAATTAAAACCATCTATTGTTTTATTATATTTCATTATGAGTCAAATTAAAACGTATGTTTTAAAAATTGTTAGCCGATTTATTTGCTAAATGTATGTATTTTGCAATAATGCAATTTATTGATGATTTGAATGGAGAATGCATGTTTGGAAGATTATGGTTACGTGCAGTTGGCCGTCCCTCGACTCTTGACTTGTCAACGATGGTTTTGGGTCGAATGCCTGCGGAGGCTACCTTTGAATCTGTAAAACGAGAATTTGAACAGGAACTTCGCCGAGTTGGGTTGAAGCGATTTCAAGAAAACATTCATGCTGAGCAACTGATTTTGGAGCAATTATTAAAACAGCGGGAAGAGATGACCAAAAAAATTGATGAAAAATGCTTGCTTCCTGCGCTACAGCGATCTGAAAACGGATACGATGTAACAGGATTATATTGGAGCAGGATGCAAGGGGAACTGTCAAAAATTCAGTCTAAAAAAGAACGTGTTGAGTTGGATGAAACGATCGATTGGTTATATGCTCGTCGCCGTTTTTTAAAGGAGCAGAATAATTTGTCTTTGGATAAAGAACCAGCTCACTCTGCTTCCCCCGCGCTTTAGCGTGCAAATTCTTTGCGACAAAAACTTACTTTATCTAAAGTTGACTCTTGTCCGCTCTCTTTAAAACGGGCTTCAATCGTTCTATAACGCTTAAGCCCACCCTCGCGGTTGGCTATTTGTATATTTAATCCTGGTCTGGCATTCAATTCCAGCATTAATGGACCATGTTCTTTATCAAGTACAATATCAACTCCAAGATAACCCAAACCAGTTAGCTCATAGCAACTGGAGGCTATTTCAAGAATTTGGTTCCAATAGGGTACTTCGATGCCTACAATGGGATTTAACGTGTCGGGATGGTAGTCTATGGTATCATTTTGAAACACACCACCAAGAGTTTTTCCTGTCGCAAGATCAACGCCTACACCAATTGCTCCTTGATGTAAGTTGGCTTTTCCACCGGATAAACGGGTGGGAAGTCTTACCATAGCCATTGCCGGATAACCTAGTAAAGTAATAATACGGATATCGGGTATGCCTTCATAACTGACTTCTGCAAACACGGGGTCGACGACTACTCGTTTTTCAATGATGGCATAATCTGAGGAGCCGCCAAGGCTATAAGCCCCAGATAGCAAGCAAGATAGGTGGTAACTCAGTTCCTGCACGGTAGTAAGCTTGCCATTAATTTGTCGATATCGGCCGTAAACTTTGTCCTTAAATACCAGTATTCCATCACCACCAGAGCCTCTGGCTGGTTTTACCACGAAATCATTATAACTGGCAAATCGGGTTTCTATTGATTTGATTTGCTGCTCAGTTTCAATGATGTCATATAAGGCTGGAACTGCAATTCCCGCTTTTAAGGCCAGTTTTTTGGTTTTGAGCTTGTCATCAACCAAAGGAAATAACTTTCTTGGATTGTAGCGTAATACAAAATCCGTATTCCGCTGGTTAATGCTTAAAACCCCATGATTTTTCAGGCGCCTAAACAGGTTAATCATTCTATCGCACTCGCAAGTGATTTAAAGCGTTTTAATTCGACTAAACGATAGCCACGATATTGACCAAACCATAAAATCAAGGACAAAAGTACTAATAGTAATTCGGGAAAAGCAAAGACCAAATATTGCAGGGGTTCATAACTCATTGCCCCGTATGAAATAACTGCTGCTGCAAGACTGCCAATTCCTGATTTTATTGCTTCGGAAGCTCCTCTTTCATCCCACGTGATGCACATACGTTCGATAGTCATGGTTAAGATGACCATAGGGAATAATGCGACAGACATCCCGGTATCCAAACTAAGATTTTGACATAGAACACTGATAAAGATCATTAGTAGAATTACTACAGTGAGAATGGCCGCAAGTCTTGGGACTAACAGTAGCCTTAATTGATCCAGATAAAAACGCGCTAATAGTCCGAAAGAAATAATAATGACAAATAAAGTAATACCCCACGCTACATGCGTTTCTCTAAAGGCTAGGGCAATCAAGACGGGCATAAACGTGCCAAAAGTTTTAATACCTATAAAATTACGTAGTATTAAAATGATGAATGCTCCAATGGGAACAGTTAGCAAAATTTTATATATCCCTTGTACATTGACAGGGAGCTGGAGTAAGGAGAAGCGTAAGAGTTGCGAGTCCTCTAAGCCCCTTGATTTGGCTACACTTAAGGCATTAATGGGTGTTGGTGATACAGTTAATGAAAACTGAGCTCTATTACCACCAACAACATTAAATAACGGCCCATTTCCATATTGCCAAATAAGAAACTCTTTTGGCAAACCGGCACTGCCAGTTTTGGGGTTAATGTAAATCCAGTGTTTTCCGTTAAAAACGGCGAGCAAGGATTTCAAATCAGCCTTTTTTTGCTGGTTTAGATAAATCCCCTGGACTGTAATGGCCGGAATCTTTGATTGATTGAGAATCAAAATGGTAGCATTGATAATATTGTCATCATTGAATTCGTTCCCAATCAAAAGCTTCGCATTACCATCTCTTTTGTTTAACTCTTTAATAGTGCTTTGGGCAAATGTTTGAATGTCTGCTGATGTTGATCTCACTTGATTGGTAATCGTTTCAACAGCCGATTTTTGACTGTCATTCAGAGGCTGTGATTTGATTACTGAAGGTTTTGGCAAAGAGGACTCATCACTGTCCGTTTGACGAAAGATTGCTCTATAATAAAGTGATTGAGAACCATTGCCACGCCTTATAGACCATACGGTTTCTCTATTGGAACCATTTAAATTGGTTGTGACACCATAATTTCTGGATACAAAATATTCATCGAGTATGGCAAAATTGGGGGGCAGATAAGGGATATTAAAACTCGCCTTTATCGGTGTATTTCTATCGGCGGTAAAACGAAGGTTGGATTCAACCATCCAGCTGTTGATCGTTTCAGTATCGGTCAGAGGGACATCCAGAACAATATGTCTATATAAAAAAATACCTGATCCTAAAAGCATTAGAGTGAGGATCAAACCATAAACATGACGTTTGTTATTTTTCATTGTTCACTGGGCTCTTGGATTTAGTTGTGAAAGTAAGGGCAGGGTCAACGGCCCCATGAAAATCAATAATGGCATCTCTTCCCAACAATAAAGGGTAGAGGAATCGTTTCCTGTTGGTTAAGTTAACTTTAATTGTTCTGACTTTATCGCCAAGTTTGATATTAAGTAAGACTACCGGTCGCCTGATGGGTGTTGTTCTTAATAATCCGGGGTTAGCTTCGCTCGACCTTACTTTAATCTTTACTTTACCGACATACTCTCCTTCAAACGAGTAATCACCGGTTTTAGTTGGAACGGTAAAACGTAAATAAGGGATGCCCTTTTTTTCAATTTCTGTGATATTCACAGCATGTAATGATGCTGATTTAGCGCCTGTATCAAGCTTTGCAGATAAAGTGAGGTTTTGATCGATTAATGTGGCTTTCTCTACGTAGCCATAGATTTGAGCTTCACTGTTTGCCATAAGAGATCCTGTCAGTAGTGACATCAACATAAAGAGAACAAATTTTGATCTCATTTAATCCTCATACTGGGTTTTATTTTGGTGCAATATCGTAGCAGGTTTAAGGCATAAGTCACAGTCTGAGAGAGAATTTAATACAATTTTTTTTATTTTTTTTAATAATTTTGGTAATTGGATGTGTTATGATGAAGGGTTTGAGGTTATTGTTGTATTTTTTTAATTCAGGATGAAAGCTTAATTGACATCGAGTCCAATTATGCATACAATAGCGCCCAATCTTAGCTGATAGCCCCATACCTATACATGCCTCATGCGAGTGATGAAAATCAGGCTTCCAAGCCTACTGATTTAGTCTTCATTTTAGCAATTGCTGGTCGTATTGACGCGCAAAGTCGAATTCTCGCTCAAAAACTTGATAAAAGTCGCAGTGTATATTATGCCTACGCTGTTATGGATTCTCTAAGTTCTTCATACAGCATGTTCAAATATTTTTTTGATCTGTTTGCTTCCCCTAATGATAACGATGCAATGCATGAATTCTTAAATTCTCCAACCGGCCTTATTACTATTGCAGTTGAGTCAATATTTTTAGTTACCTTTTCATTTTTAGCCTGCCAATTTGAGAATGAAAAGGAAGATTCCTATAAAAAATTCATTGCTAGCGCCTGGCCCTATTTTCGTGATGTCATGAAGGGCTTGAAAAATGCTTACAAAGGCTGGAGAAGTGCTGTTGTTGCGTTCAGTTTAATTGGAGGCGTGGATGCAAAATTTCTTATTCTTCCAATGGGAGTGATTTTAGGGGTAATTGCTGCAGCCAACAGGTTTTGGATACGCAGCATGCTGGAAGATCGTAAAACAATGATGAGTGCGAATATAGCGCTGCTTATGGAGATAAAAAAATTAATTTCTTTATCTCATGAGGAAAGCTTCTCCTATTTAAGAAGAATCAAATATCAGACTATGCAAACTCGTAATTTTGCATTCTGGGCTGTTGCTGCAGGCGGACTTCTTGATGGTTTATATCTCTACGTTGGTGTATTGGGCCTGGCTGTATTGTCACCACAACTGCTTATGGCAATGGCTCTTATTTGTGCCTTTTATACGGTGGCTTGCGTCATTACACGCATTTATGAGGAATATGATTTCCAGTTGAGATTATTAGTCACCCAAACCAAATGCCAATTGGCTTTAATTACTAAAGAACTGGAAACTAATTACGCCAAATTACTCTTATTGCAAGATAAAAAGGATCTAGACAAAGTTGATCAGGAAGAGCTCAATCGACTAAAAAGATTAGTCCATAATTTAATAACCCGGTTTGACGATAGTCGCAAGTTATTATCTCAACAATCAAACCGCACTTATTTATCTTCTGCTTTATTGGGGATGAAAAATGGATTATACGCTTATGGTGCCTTGGCAAGTGTTTTGTTTTTAGTGGGTTCTATTTTAGTAATGGCAGGTGTTTCTTTTCCTCCTGCTTTGCTTGTGGCCAGTATTATTTTAGGCCTGGTGTTAGTTTTTAGTTTCACCATTCATTCTTTAGTGACTAATTATTGGCATCAGAAGAAGCTGGAAACTCAAAAGGAACGTCCATATGAGCGATTGATCGAATGGAAAAATAGTCTTAATGATGAACTGAATAAGACTGAATTGTTGGAGCCTGAAGAGTTTCATGCATTACTAAATGATGGATTATCTTTAGATCCTTCACCACAATTTTTCTTTCAAGAATGGTTTGAGGTTTTGCGTTCCTTATTTTCCGGATTCGGTAAGGGGCAAAAATTTGTTGATTTTGCCGGCAATTCATTACAGGAAATGGGTGAAGATGGTCATTATCGTGATACTCCTGTTATGTATGTGTTATCAGTCTTTAGTGCTTTATTGTTTGGGGTGACCCTGGCTTTAAGAGCTTTAGCCAAAGGATTGGGGCGAACCCCCTTAGCCCAGCAGGCCAAGCTGACGGAGGACGGCAAAGAAACTCCGGTTAATCTTGAGATAACGAAGAAAGTAATACAGAAAACCGAGGAGCCAAGGGAATCAATCCAATCTGAAAAGTCCCGGACTGATTCCCCAGCGCGTGCGGATTCTCTATCTTTATTCGGTATATTTGAAACCAAAACTAAAAAAAACCAGCCTAATTCTCCTTCAATTCCTCATTCCAAAAGCGAGTCAGCATTAAATCAATTAATACCTAGTCAGAGCAGTACAATTCTGGGTTTAGCTTAGGATCGTTATACATCTTAAATTGATGGTAGACTCTGAACGTGCGCGTTTTAGCCCGTACCTCATCAAGTAATTCATCAAGACACAAAGCCAATTGACTTAACTGCTGTTGTATGATTTCCAGTTTTTGTGCGCAGGCTATTCTATGTTCTTCGCTCACATCCTGGCGTTTTGTTTGCAAGTCCATATGATAGGATTTCAGTGATAAAATAGATAATCTGTCAATAATCATCCCAGGCGACTCGGAATTGACAGGGCAATTGGTATGGCTTTCGGGTTGTAATTTTTTATAAAGCCATTCATCCATTGCTTCCATGCGGTTATTTCTTTGCTGATTGTAGGCATCTATTTCTCTTTTGGCTTGGTAAACAAATTCGAAGCCCATATCATCTCGACGCGCCTTGTCTTCTGCATGCCATAATTGGAAATTAAAAGCATGATTTTCTTCTACGAGTTGAAGAAATTGTTTGTGTTGATACGCTATGCCATTGGCTTTCCAATGTATGATGCTCATTTTATGAAGTTTGATGATGGTTGATGGATCAAAATTTTCTTGCATATCATATCCTGCGGATTAATTTGGAATGTACCTTAAGGTGAGTTTCGTTTTAGAAAATAAGCTTATTTTCATAATTTGAACTCGACTTTTTGAACGATATCTCATATAAAAAATCGACATTTATATGAGAAATTTTTTCAATTACCATTAGTTTAACCCGAATCCAGGAGTTGGATCCAGTTTCAGTCATTTTTGAAATGGCTGTTCAATTATCCAGGATAAAACCCTAATTACTAAAATAGGTATTATAGATTTCCAAATAAGTCCCGTCTTTTTCTATTTGCAATAAAGCCTGATTGATTTTCATAATGAGAGGTGCTTTATTTTTGAGGGCTAATATTCCATAGCCATTACCTATAGGAATTGGATCTCCTACTAATTTTAACTCGGTCAAGGAGTTGCTCATCGCATATTTGGCTGCATTCGAATTAAGTACTACTCCCTCGATTTGCTTATTTGACAATGCAATAGCCATATCAGGGAGTTTGGAAAATTGTACCAGGTCAAAATAATCCTGAAAATGTTCTGCAAGGAGGCTACCATACAAGGTGTATTTTAAAGTGCCGACTTTTTTACCTTTCAGATCTGCTAAACTATTGATGTCATTGTTAGCTTTCAGGGTTATCACCTGTGCATTGCTCGGTAAGTAGGGAAGACTGAATATATAATTGGTGTCAACGGTGGGTACGATTGGAGTAGGTGCCAGCATAATATCAAGCTTCCCTTGGTTAAGATTGGTATATAGCTGTTGAATATTCATGCCCTTGTATTGGCATTCCATTTCAATGATCTTGCAAATGGAATTCATCAAATCGATGTTGAATCCAAAATAGATCTCTCCTCCTCCTCCTCCAGATCTTGATACAAATGGGGGCGCAAACTCCGGAACACCAATAAGAAGTGGTTTTCCAAAGGCGTAAAAATTTAAAAAGATCAAAAGAATGAACATGAATCGTTTCATGTTTTAAGTCCATTTAGGATGTACTTAAAATTTAGGAGTAGCAATCGATTTTGTCAAATTAAAATCAATATGTATTTTAATTGATATTTTATTTGTTTTTTGTAAGCCAACGATCCAGGGCATTGGCAAAATTTGTTTTTTCTTTCGCACTTAACGCAGAGGGGCCTCCTGTGCGCTCTCCGGCTGAACGCAATTGTTCATTAATATCTCTAAGAGTGAGGCGCTGTTTGATATTATTGGCTGTAAATAATTCTCCTCTTGGACTCATTGCTAACCCTTCCTTAACTATTACTTCTGCAGCCAAAGGGATATCTGCTGTGATCACCAAATCTTTAGCTTTCATATGGCTCGTAATATAATGATCTGCGCGGTCATAGCCTTTTTCTACAAGAACAGAACGAATAAACGGTGAGTTTGGATAAACAAGGTAGCAATTAGCTACCAGGATAAGGTTGGTATTGGTTCGTATGGCAGCACGAAAGAGGACATCTTTTATCATTTTCGGGCAAGCGTCGGCATCAACCCAGATCGTCATTTGGTATCCTAAAGTTTTCAAATCAATAGTTTAAGGGTATAGTAAAACCATTATCCTTTTAAATCCCTATTGGAGAAAGGATTATTTTAGGATGTTAGGGAAGTGTCGTAATGAAGCGGTTAATAAATACAATAAAAGGACAAATTCAACAGATTCCCATTCCCAACTTGAAACATTTGTTGTTAAGTCACTTTAAAGAAGATGCTCACGATTTAGCAGAACTCTTTTGTCAACAAATCCCGACTCAGAAAAACCAATTGCCGTTTACTAACTCTGTTCCATTTGGTTTGCCTGCTTCGTTATCTGTACTCGCAATCGTTTTGACTTATGTCCCTAACTTGCTCCACCGAGAGTTATCAGAGCAGTTGCCTACAGTATTAGATTCAATAAGAGAGACTGAAACCATCGTTGATAATCAATTAGCAGAGAGATGCACGGAGCAATTGAATAATTATAGTGATGCAAAACCGATCATTATCGCGTTGAAAGAAAGAGGAGCCAAGGATTTAATTCAGATCTTGGAGCAAGCCGATGAGCGTAGTTTGTTGGCCTTTTCTTATCTGGCTAAAGACACCGATTTAAATGTTTTAATTGAAACCTTTTTAGTTAAAAACAATCAGGATTTGGATTTAGTTAACAGAAACCATTTGGTTCAATTTTTGCGTCAACCTGATTTGGCAGGATGGTTAACCCGTTTTCTTGATTCATTAATCGGTGAATCGGTCAATGCGCTCTCAATTCGATTGTTGTTGACTTTGACCGCACCTGTGAAAGCGATTGACAGATTAAAGGGAGCTAGAGCCAGCCTTGCTCAGTATCCTTTTTCAATAGATTTGCAAGCCATGCAGGCTGTGTTTAATTTTTATCAGTATGAATTAAAAAGAGATTTATTTTCTCCTGAAAGTCATTTAGTCGTGCAGCTCTTGTATGATTTATTAAAAAATTCCGAATTAGACAAACAACAAGAGTTTTTTCAGGGGTTAAGTCAGGAAACTGTGCTTTTGATCGTTGAGTATTGTATAGCGGAATATAACAAAACGACTGGAGAAGAGAAACAGAACTGTAAAAACTTGCTTACCAAACTATGTTCTGCGTTTTCTGGTTCAAGCCAGGATTTTTTGGGGAAAATAAGGGCGAGAATTAATCAGCTTGATCCTTATCTCTTTGAGACCCCTCAGTTATATCAACTGGCATCCGATTTAATAACTCAATTATGTAATTCAGGAACGGAGCTGTTATCCAGTTCGCCAATCGGTTTATTGTTATCCAAGCCACAATTTGTTGGAGTTTGTACGCCTAAGGTTTTAAAACAATTAATTGAAAGGTATGGCTTGTATACCTTAACGTTGAATCAGATGGACTACAGGAAAGACCTGTGTTTTAAAGAACATGCTCCGTACTTTGATGAAATCAATGAGCATATGGCTCAGATTGAGCGTAATCTTCTTATTCATCCAGAAGCTCGGTCTTTTTGGCTGGATAAAAAATACAGCTTATTGCAGTTTAGAGTTGAGACCAGTAAAAGTGCTTTGCTTCATCAAATGGAGTGTTTACTGGAGGCGAACAAGGTAGGAGATGAGGTAAATAATAAGGGATTAGATGTGTTATGTCATTATTACATCTTGAATTATCCTAATTTACGTTCGGATTTATTCCTTAAAGTGATAAATCATATTTATTCTCGGTTTTTTAGTAAGGGTAATAACAAAACCGAAGCTCGGATCGAGTTACTTCACTGGTTAAAACAAGATTTTCTTCTAATTGATAAGTTGCCCAAAGAGTTAGACAGAAAAAAAGAAATTTTTTTATATAACTCTGCCGGGAAGAAGATTGGATTTCTAAATGAATCTAATGTTGCAATGACTTTTGTTAATGAGGAAATCGTATTATTAGCTCGAACGGGCGCTATGGATATCAATGAGCCCTTATATGATCAAGAGGGTTTGATTCTAGGGTATTTAACTGAAGGGAGTTGCTTAAGAAGAGAAAGTTCAATTCACAAAAATGCTGCCGCCTTGGTTTTAGGTGGTTTGCCCAAAAGTGATTTGGAAAACTCCTCTTTTGGATTGGAAGCGCTGTTACACAATGTATTATTTGAGAACTCGATAGGGGTTTTATATCAATGCGAATCCATTTGTTCTGATGCCAATAAGCGCATATGGTTGAATAATAAATTATTAAAAGAAATCCAAGAGGCTCCAGGAGAAATCCCCACATCTGTTTTGTATCCATTACTTGATCATTTTGAGGATGAAACAGTATTTGAATTATTAGGAACCATAAGGAACAAAACCAATGCGCTTGAGCTTTTTCATTATATTTTAAATCGAGACTCCAGGCGTTCTATTTTATTGAATGGTTTGTATGAGTCTGATTTTCAAAGATTTTTGGAGCATCAAGGCGCTGATATTTGTTTAGCTGATTATTTGGTTAATTATTATGATAAACCCTGGTTTTCAGAAGTCTTACTACGATTTGCTTACCATGGTAAAAAATATAAAAAGCCAGATCTGCTCAGTAGAGCCTTGACTTTCATTACTAAGGAAGTTTCTCAAGATAAGGAGCAAGAGACGATCTGTGATGCTGTACTGGATCATTTAATAAATTCTGAAGCATGTGCCGTATTAGTGTTAAGGGAGTTTCTAAGTGATAGAACTCATAACTCCATTCAGAAGGTCAATAATCCGGAAATTGGCAAAGTCAGCCAATTTTTTAATAGGCGGCATATAGTCTCCCTAATCGCACAGTTAAATAAGACTTCTTACTGGGAGCAAAATGCCCAGTATAAATTGGCATTACATATTTTGGCCAATCAACATGGACGCCTTTTTTCTGAAACTGATTTTGATCCTGGTTCTACTCAGGCCTGGCAAGGTAATGAATTAAAAGAATTGGCTTGTTTTACAAGCAGGCATTTATGCAAGAAACGTCCTTTCGATAATAAACATGATATTGGGTATCGTGTTTTAGGGGAGCTTCTTTTTAGATGCGCCAATTCAGGGATAGCGTCATTATTTTATAAGCAAAAAACGCTGAATCGCGCAATAACCCGATTGTCAATCACAGAACCCTTTTTAGTCAGGATGGTGGATAAATTATGGATGCCTAAAGGAATCAGAGAACTTTATGGAAAGTCTTTGTTTTTTAAGGGTTCCTGGTTTGATGATCCAGCTTTCTTGCAAAAGGAATTAAAAGATCATCCTCCTCTTCTGGACTGGGGTCATTTCATTAAGCAAACCTGGAATAAAAGGGATAAACAGAAGAAGTCACCCATAATATGTACTTATTTGCTAAGTTATACGGGTAAGAAAAACGTATTGTCGCGGTTATTACAGGATTATTTTAATTCTTTTCAAGGAATGCCAGATTACATCAGGCCAGTCAGTCAATTATTGAGACTTTTCCCTCAACGCGATGTGTCCGCAGTGATATACGATGTGTTGGAAGCTGAAATGATAAAAAAACCTCAATTATTAGACAGGCAAATTTTAAATGACATGGCATTTTATTATGGAAAACAGTTGACTGGGAAGGATACATGCCATCCTGTGGCAGGTATTAATTTATTAATGTATTGGGGTCAGAATAAACACTATTCTTTAGTAAGACGAGGATGTGAACTATTAGTCAGGGATTGTGAGGATAAAGGGGTAAAGAAACGACTGCTTAGCGCTGCCAAAGAAGCAGAAGTAGAACAGGATTTGAGTTCCAGTGTACAAGCATTTTATTTTGGGCTGATTAAATTTTTTAAAAGATTATGGCATTATGGTTTTAATACGGAAAACAACTCTTCGAAAATGATAAAGTTTTGTGATGATCCCACTCCTGGCCCTACTCGTAAACAAGCAGGAGCCTTCGTCAATGCACCGGCTGCAGAAAGCAGAACCAATTCACAGTCTTTAACTTTTGCTGAAAAGCGCAAGCAGTTAATCAATCTTTTAGCTACTATTAACCGTAGCCCGGCACACTTCTCACGAGTGGCAAATTATTTAGACCGTGCTCAAACATTCTTTGGAGAACAATCCAAACAGTTAGCACATTATGACAAACATGCTACATCAAGTGCAGTTGACTGTTCTAATTGATTTTAGTACAGCACTCTAAAATTCTTGCCTTTATTTTTGTAGGGCATATATTCTTGGCCCAGCATTAATGCATGGCTCTATACAAATGAATTTATAGATAACTACTCAAAAAAATAATTCTACTGATAAACACTTTCTAAAATTGTTTGACATGTTAGAATATCAAACAATTCAAAATCTTATAGTTAAATTATTTTTTGTATAAGATTCTGATTTGCAAGGGATTATTTAGTTTTTCCATTTTAATTAAGTAACTAATTCCTTAAATATTGACCTATTTATTATTTTATTTGCGAAATTTAATATATGAAACGGACTTTACCAAAAATTTTATTTTTGCTACTTACTCTTACCGGGAATCCTATCTCTGCAGCAGGTTTATTTTTTAATGTTTTGGTTACTGGCTCCGTATTAACTATTAACACAACCATTCCAAATCACACCTATTCTAATGCCGGTATTTCTGTTAGGACACCAGGATATCAACTCACTGGGCTTGGAAGAGATTGTCAGTTAAATACCAATGGTTATTGTTTATTTACCGTAAGCGATAGGCAAACTGCTCAAATATCTATATCAGGGCCATCAGGAACTGTACAAGTTGTTCTGTGTTTAAATGGGGCTGGAGCTTTGTCTTGTCAGAATTATTATGTTCACATAGATAACTTTCTTTTTACTGTGGGCACCTATCAAAATGGAGGAATTACTAGTCCGATTTTCTATCGCTCTACTGATTTTGGAGCCACATGGCAAGGTCCTCTCTTTTTAACTGTTCCAGCTGGGGCAACAAATAATAAAGCGAGTTCTATTTCTTGCTCAAAGTCAGGTCTTGTTTGTTCCACCGTAGGCAATATCTTTATTGGAGGAACTAATCAATCCTTTGCTTGGTCAACGAGTGATGGTGGAATTAATTGGATACCATCTGTGATCCCCTTATCAACTGCTAATGAAATATTGATTGGTGTTTCGTGTTCAAGTGATGGGGTAAAATGTGCAGCTGTTGGACAATCCCTCACTACAGGACGTCCTATCGCTTATTTTTCTAAAAATTCAGGTAGAACATGGCTCGCCTCAATAGTTCCTGCAGGTGCAACAGGTAGTATGCAAGGAGTTTCGTGCTCAAGCTCATTAAGTACTTGCACTGCTGTGGGTTTGTCATTTGTTCCTCTCTCAGCAGTAGCTTATTATAGCCTAGATGAGGGGCAAACCTGGTTTACCTCATCAGGCATTGATCCAATGGAACAGGCGGTTTTATTTCGTGTTTCTTGTTCTACTTCAGGAAAAAACTGTGCCTCTGTTGGTAAAACCCTTGATGACTTGAACTTAATTGCTTACACATCCGAAAACTCAGGGGTAACTTGGACCAAATCAGCACCATTTCAGTTGCCTACTAATTCGCTCCCTACTGTCGAATTAGTCGGCCTTGGATGTTCTGATTCAGGAACTCAGTGTACTGCAGTTGGATCTGCTTCCAGTGCTACAGTTGACTTTGCTCTCAGTTATTCAACGAAAAATGGAGGAAGAACGTGGAGTAGTCCAACACTTGTGCCACCTCCTAATCCACCAGGAACATCGATTGGATTCAATGGTTTGTTTTGTTATCCTTCTGGCGTCTTGTGTTTTGCAGTTGGTCGTGCAGATTTAGCCAATCCACGCCAGCCAATTGTTTTTGAGACAGCTAATGGTGGTTCTAATTGGAAAGAGGGTAGCCCTTTAAGTGGAGATGCAGGTAGATACAATTTGTTTAGTGCAAGCGGTAGTCACTAATTTTAAACCGCACTCTTAATGAGAACATACTTAAAAAGCGAATGCACTTTTGTTCACATATTTTGCAGAAAAGGAATTACTCTATCCGACAGGATTAAAATAGTTGAAGTTAGAAGCTGGAGGGACGATGTCTTTTGTACATAAAGTAGGCAAAAAAATTATAGTATTGTTAGTATGTGGAATAAGCATATCAACAAATTTAGCATCAGCGCTGCCTCAACCCAAAGGCCACTTATCAAATGATTCTTCTACCCAATCTATGGCAAACGATAATCCTTTATTAGTGCAAGATAAATCATCAATTAAACCAAGATCCTTCCTGCCAATAGTTTCCATTCATGGTGGGGGATTTATAGCTTCTCCAGGGCGTGCACAAGATATTTATATCGTTGATTTAATTGGTGACCATTATTCAGTAAATAAAAAAAATAGTTCTAATGCACTTTTCGGATTAGGTCTTAGTTTTACTGGACTTGATAATAGTCGTTTGGATCTTACCTATGGTGTAAATGCTTTTTATTTCGGACGAACAACCGTAAGTGGAGTGATCACACAAGAACAATTATTTACTAATCTTGCCTATAGCTATTCTGTAACTAATATACCAATATATGCTTCTGTAAAAGGTATCATGAAGAATTCTCGAAGCGATAATTTCAATTTGACTTTGGATATTGGTTTTGGCCCAAATTTCATGAGTACAAACAATTTTAATGAACAATCACTAGATGGTGGCATCACAATTCCTAACAATATTTTTGTAGGGCGAGAGATAACTAATTTTAGTGCTATGGCAGGAATAGGCATTAGAATTAATGATGTATTCAATCTGATACCTATTGAATGTGGGTATCGTTTCTTTTACTTGGGCAAGGGCAATTTCACTTCATTCAATAACCAGATAATCAATACTCTAAATACCAGCGATAATTATGCTAACGCCTTAATATGTACTTTGACTATTTGATATTTAAGATCACTTTGCTAAGAAAAAGTTTATTAATATGAAATAAATGAACGGCATGAATAAGTCAGCTACTAATTTGGGGTTCTAAAGATTTGGAGTTGATTTGGAAAGTGGCCATCCGCTAAAAATCAAAAAAGCTTGCTTGTGATTAGCCATGAATGGGGATATTGTCAGCAATCGCCTTTTCAGTATTTTCGTTTTTTTGCGCATTGTTTTATTTTATTGTTTTATTCTATTTAAGATTGGTTCTTTGTATTAGAATAGCCGCCAGATTGCCACTTAAATCGGTTACTGTTGGTTTTTGTTAATTTAGTGACTCGTTTTTATTATGCAAGGAGCTCTTATGAAGTGTCGTTTCTTTATCTCTATGGCAATAGCAAGTTTGCTGAGCGGGAACACTTTAGCTGGAACCATGAACTCACCTTCTAAAGGCTGGTCCTGGTTAGGTTCTATTAGTGCAGGTCCTATCTGGGCAAGAGGTGGTGAGATTCAAACGTTTTTTCTTGCACCAGAAATTGAAAAAACCTATGTGGCTAGAAAAGAAACAAATACCCTCGCTAACGGTGAGCTTTTTATTGGGATACAAAAAATATTATCTCCCCAATGGTTGACTCAGTTGGGTTTGGCTGTTGCAACCACTGACAATAGCAAACTGCAGGGTGTTATTTGGGATGATGCAGACCCACAGTTTGATAACCACAGTTACCAATACAAAGTTCGGCATAGCCGGATTACTGCGAAAGGAAAGCTTCTTCTTGATAAGAGATATTGGCTCATACCCTGGGTGAGCGGAAGTTTGGGTGTTGGATTTAACCGCGCCTATGATTTTTCGAATACTCCCCTAATTTTTGAAGCACTTTCCAATCCCAATTTCAACAACCATACTCAAACTGCATTCACGTACACCTTAGGTGTTGGTGTACAAAAAGCATTTAGCGAACATTGGCAAGTGGGCATAGGCTACGAATTGGTTGACTGGGGTAAAAGTAAGCTGGATAGAGCTGCAGGACAGACTATAAATTCAGGATTGAAGCTTAATCACCTCTATACCCATGGTGTTTTATTAAACCTCACTTATGTTGTGTAAGGATACTCAAGATGAAAAGAAATAGAAGGACCTCTCTCCATAAAATATGGGTTGGTATTTTATCTGGATTCATAATATCAACAGTACAGGCTGGCAGCCCTGTATGGACCTTTGAACCGCTTACTGCCACTAGCATTTCTGTACCTGCCAATAGCACTGCTACAGTCGAATACCGGGTAACTAATCAATCGACTAAGCCACACACCCTAGTTATGCAACCTATCAAAAGTATTGTGCAAATTACTACAGGATTAGGCGTTTGCGGTAATCCTTTCGTTTTACGAGCTAAAAGCTCTTGTATTCTTTCTTTGCGGATAAACGGTGGCCAGTTAAGTAGTCCTATTGTTGATGGACCTATTGTGTGCCAGCAAGGCTCTACGAATCAATGTTATAGGCCAAGTGCCGCGAATATTTTACATATTGTGCAAGCACCGCCCATCACGGATGCAGTGATTACAATAACTGGCTCTCCATTAACCCTGACAGTAAATGGCCCAACTGGTCAACTAACAATCAATAACACCACGACCGAAGTATCAGCCACGAACATTACTTCAAATTTTACGGGCACAGCGCTAGATGGTAACGTGACGGAAACAGGAAATACATGTGCTAATGTTCCACCAGGAGGTAGTTGTACTTTGACCTATACACCAGGTAATACGATAGTGCCACAAACCAACTTTACCATCCAGGGTACCAATACCAATGCGCTGACCGCAGCGATTGCCATCCAGTCAGGAAGCACTTTAACGGCAGTTAATCCCAATTCGGGAACGGCTTCAGGTGGGACGGGTGTGATATTAACTGGAACAGGGCTAACTGGGGCAACTGCTGTGACCTTCGGTGGAATAGCAGCTACCAGTGTCAATGTGGTTAACTCTACGACAGTGACGGCGGTCACGCCTGCCCATGCCATTGGACCTGTCGATGTAGTCATTGACACACCTGTAGGCGGTGCAACACTGGCTAATGGTTATACCTATTTAACCACAGCAGTCGGACAGCCTTCAGGAGGCGGGATTATTGCCTGCCTGAATGGTGGCTTGAACAACTTGATTGCAGCTACTGCAGATAACCACACAGGTATTGGCATTATCTGGGGCGGTTTTGGTACAGCAACTAATGCTCAGAGTGATACGGATGGTGCTACCAATACCACGACGATTGTTGCTTGTTTAACAGGACCTGGTGGTGCGCTAGGATGCCCACAAAACATTGCCGCGAACACTTATGCTGCAGGTATTTGCAGTACCTATGAAGTGGATTCTCAAGGAAATACACCATGTCAGCCAGGCAACACCTGTTACAGTGATTGGTTCTTGCCAGCTGGAAATAACTTGACGCCATCAGGCCAGTTAAACTGTCTTCACACCAATCGAGCTGCTATTGGTAATTTTGGCGCGGGCGCCTACTGGAGTTCTACTGAGGTTAACCCGGATCCAACGGGCCGTGCCTGGATTCAGGTCATATCCAATGGCATCTCGGGCTTCGATTTGAAGGTCGTCAATAATGCGGTTAGGTGTGTTCGGAGCTTTACACCTTAGCTTCTTTATCCGTTTCTTTGGAGGCAGCTTTGCTGCCTCATGATTTTTTGCTAATGAACTGTTCAGGTTTTGATAAATGGCATTCTTTACAGAACTTCCAACCACGACAGCAACTGGTTATTCAGAGATGTTGTCGGATAACTTTGTGAAAAGCCAGTGAGATCTATTGGAAATACGTCATGCTTTACAAAATTACTCTGCGTCACTGTATCCTGAAGATAGTGATTGAGCTATCTGCATAGGTCTTTTTATAATAATCTCGTGCACTATTTATTTTAAATAGATTAGAGATTTTAATTTATTCCTAAATCTATCGGATATGAGTACTTAATCTTATATAATTGACTACGGCAAATAAAAAGTAAGTATTCGATTTCATTTAAAGAAACCACCGTATGGGACTGTAATGGGTGTAGGTATTGATGCTGGATTTACTAGTGAAGATTGAATAACTTGTAGTTATATAAAAATTATGAGGTGAATCATGAGAATTTTGCTCTCTTTCTATCTTTTATTGCTTTCAACAGGGCTTTTTGCAGAATCCACCTTTCCTGATGGTTGTCGGGCTGTTCCAGTACAAGGTCAATCCGTGACATTAAAAGCCAAGAAAAATAAGTTGGTGTTTATTCACAATGTGACCAATTTGGATCTATGGATTACTCATCCAGTCACAGAACCTGGGGCCAGTGCTGGTTGGACAAGCCGATTGCAAGCTGGTAAATGGTCAGCTTTGTTAGTGGATAAAGCTGCCTTTATTTTAAATTGTATCGAATCAAGACCAGGGCATGAACAACAAATACCTTGTGAAAATGCTATTGCCGTATGCCAATGGAAAGGGGTAAAAATACCGGCAAGCGCTCAAGGTACTTTCTGGGTAGCGGAAGACTTGTCGTTAGCAGCGTTAACTGCGGCAGTTGGTGGAAGAGGCTTTGTATTGCCGGAGAAATAATTTATCGATGAACCTCTTGGGATATGGCTATGGATTCCATGCAGCAACCAATTATGTCAACTCAAAGTACAAATCAGGATGACGCCTCCAGCCATCCTGAATGTTTGGCAAATAACGGAATCAGTTTAGACCGCCACCATGTTCCTCAACCTTGAGTCCTAAAGGCAATTTATACAGAATTCTCTGATAGTTGACAGCATATCCTTGCTAGTTATAGTGATAAATGGTAGAACAGGACTAAAGAGGTTTTAGTCATATAAAGTTTGAAGAGAAAAATGGTGAAAAGTGAGTAAAAAATCCAAAGATCCCTTTTATAAGAGGGAACGCGAAAAATACGCCGAGCCAATTCCAAGCCGGGAATACATCATGGAAATCCTGGACGAATACGGTAGGCCAATGTCTCGCAGTAAACTGTTTGATAAGTTGGATTTGAACTCTGAGAGCCAACAGGAATCCTTGGGTTTTCGGTTGAAGGCCATGTTGCGTGATGGCCAAATCATGCAGGACAGGCGTGGGCGCTTTTGTTTATTACAAAAAATTAATTTATTGCGCGGAACTGTTCAAGGCCATCCTGATGGTTTTGGATTTTTTATCCCGGATGACGGTTCCGAGGATATGGTTCTCTCTGCTAAAGAAATGAGGGCTGTCATGCATGGCGACATGGTGCTTGCCTATCAGTCCGGATTGGATAGAAGGGGAAGACCAGAAGCTAAAATCCACGAAGTCCTGGAACATGCGAACGCCACGGTTGTAGGTCGCTTTTTCACTGATCATGGCGTGAATTTTGTCATTCCTGATAGCAAGCGTCTGACTCAGGATATTTCAATTCCCCAAGAATTTATTGGCGATGCCAAAAATGGCCAAATAGTCTTGGTTGAATTAATTGCGTACCCTAACAAGCGTTCGCAAGCGATCGGCAGAGTAATCCATATTTTGGGTGAGCATATGGCTCCTGGCATGGAAATTCAGGTGGCAATCCATGCCCATGGCATTCCTTTCGAATGGCCAGATGATGTTCTTGCAGAAGTGGGTAAAATTCCACAACAGATTTCCGAGGAACAATTAAAAGGTCGAACCGATTTGCGCAATCTTCCTTTTGTAACCATTGATGGGGAAGATGCAAAAGATTTTGATGATGCTGTGTATTGTTACAAAAAGCCCAAAGGCGGATTCCAATTGTATGTTGCTATAGCGGACGTCAGTCATTATGTTGCCAAAGATTCTGCTTTGGATAAAGAAGCGGCAAGGCGTGGAAATTCAGTTTATTTTCCCGGCAAAGTGGTACCTATGCTGCCAGAAGCCTTATCTAATGGTGTTTGCTCATTAAATCCCCATGTTGATCGCTTATGTATGGTAGCTGAATTATCGATTACCCAAGAAGGAAAAATATCCCGCTCCCGTTTTTATCGAGCCGTGATTCATTCTCATGCACGTTTGACCTACACGGCAGTTGGCAAGTGGTTGGAACAAGGCAAGGCAGATGAAAAACATCAAGCATTGTGGCCAATGCTTGAATCTCTTTATGATTTATACCATGTTCTTCTTGATACCCGTAGACTTAGAGGTGCTATGGATTTCGAGACCACGGAAACTCGAATCGAATTTGATGAAAACAAGAAAATAAAATGTATCGTGCCTGTAATACGCAATGACGCACATAAATTAATCGAGGAATGCATGTTGGCAGCGAATGTTGCAACAGCAAGATTTTTAGAAAAGGCTGAAATTCCTACTTTATATCGAGTTCATGCGGCTCCTGAAGAAGATAAAATTACTGCATTGAGACAGTTTTTAGGTGAGCTGGGATTGTCATTAGGAGGGGGAAGAAAACCTGGACCCAAGGATTTTCAACGTACTATGAACATGATTGGTGACCGACCAGAAAAGCATCTTATTGAAACGGTAATGCTGCGCTCTTTAAAGCAGGCTCAGTACGTTGAATCGAATGAAGGTCATTTTGGTTTGGCTTATTCCGCTTACACGCATTTTACATCACCAATCAGAAGATTTCCTGATTTGTTAATTCACAGAGCAATAGGGCATTTGCTGGATAATCATCCTGTTTACGAGTTTGAGTATAGTCATGAAGATATGAATCGTTTGGGGAAACATTCCTCCATGACGGAGCGCCGTGCTGATGAAGCAACTCGGGAAGTGATTACCTGGTTAAAGTGCGAGTATATGCAAGACAAACTGGGGCAGGTATTTAAAGGCAGAATATCCGCTGTGACCAGCTTTGGTATTTTTGTGGAGCTCGATGAAATTTATGTAGAAGGCTTGGTTCATGTCACTTCTTTAAAGAATGATTATTATACTTTTGACTCTGCAAAACATCGTTTAATAGGAGCTCGCGGTGGTCAGGTTTATCGTTTGGGAGATAAAATGACTGTGTTGGTAGCTCGTGTTGATTTAAACGAACGTAAAATAGATTTTGAGCCTGTCGAGGATGAAGTTTGTAATGAATGAGCAGTATGTTTACGGGTTGCACGCAGTTTCTGCATTATTAGCAAATCCACATCGAATGATCAAAAAACTCTTTGTTAATCAAGATAGAATAGATAAAAGACTTCATGAGTTTTTAGTCAAGGCAGAAAGCGCCCATGTCCCTATTGAAAAGCTAAGCGCGCAAAAAATGAATCAGCAGTTTTCCGAGTTTACGCATCAGGGTGTTGTTGCACTTGCTTCGGCATTACCCGAATACGGTGAAAGTGATCTGATTACTTTATTAGAAAGAAGTAAAAAACCTGCATTGATTCTTATTCTGGATGGAATTACAGATCCTCATAATTTAGGAGCTTGCTTGCGGACGGCCGATGCAACCGGTGTTGATTTTGTTGTGATTCCTAAAGATAAAAGCGCGAGTATTACTCCCGTTGTCAGTAAAGTGGCTTGTGGAGCTGCTGAATCAATTCCTTTGGTGAAAGTAACTAATTTAGCAAGGGCTATGGATATTTTAAAACAACAGGGTGTCTGGATCTTTGGAGCAGCTGGCGAAGCAGAGCATTTACTTTATGCAATGGATTGTTCTGGAAACATCGCTCTTGTCATGGGAGCAGAAGGAACCGGGTTAAGAAGATTAACTCGCGAGCATTGCGATGGATTGTTTTCTTTGCCTATGATGGGAAGTGTAGAGAGTTTAAATGTGTCAGTGGCGACTGGTGTTTCATTGTATGAAGTAATTAGGCAAAGAGGGCAATTTCGTGAGTGAATTAAAAATCAAAGCAGCCAAAGCAGCTATAGCTTATATTGAAGATGATATGGTAATAGGTGTTGGAACGGGCTCTACAGTTAATTTTTTTATAAAAGAATTAGCTGCAATCAAACATAAGATAGAGGCTTGTGTAGCCAGTTCAAAAGCAACCGAGGCATTGCTTCGAGAAGAGGGCATTCCTGTAATTGATTTAAATTCAGTACAGGATTTACCTATCTATGTTGATGGCGCTGATGAAGTCAATGAACGCGGCGAAATGATAAAGGGGGGCGGAGGAGCCCTGACTCGGGAGAAAATTGTAGCGAATGTAGCCACCCAATTTATCTGTATTGTTGATGAGTCCAAGACTGTGAAGCGTTTAGGAGAGTTTCCCGTTGCTGTGGAAGTCATTCCAATGGCCCGTAGTTTTGTTGCACGACAAATTGTTAAATTAGGAGGAGACCCTGAATACAGAGAAGGTTTCATTACCGATAATGGTAATATTATTCTGGATGTGTTTAATTTGAATTTTTCTACGCCTATGGCCTTGGAAGACAGTATTAATGTAATCCCAGGCGTTGTTGAGAATGGAGTGTTTGCCAAACGTTTGGCAGACAAAGTATTAGTGGCCTCAGCAACCGGGGTGAATAATTTAAAATAGTCGACTTACATACGTTCATATCTCAAAACATTAATTACCAATAATTTTATAGGTCCCTCAAAAATGGATACGCACAAGGTTTTTGTAAATCGCATTATAAATATGAAAAAAATTAAACTAATTGGTTTGGATATGGACCATACCCTAATCCGATATAATTCGAAAAATTTTGAATCTTTAGTTTACGATCTCGTCAAGGAAAGACTGGTGGATAGCTTTCACTATCCTGAGGAAATTAAAAAATTCAAATTTAATTTTGATGATGCTATTCGTGGTTTGGTGATTGACAGTAAGAATGGCAACATTTTAAAACTGAGCCGATATGGTGCCATTAGATTGAGTTATCATGGCACGAAACAGATCAGTTTTAGTGATCAGAAAAAAATTTACAGAAGTATTTATGTTGACCTTGGTGATCCGAATTACATGGCAATTGATACTTCTTTTTCCATAGCATTTTGCATCCTGTATGGCCAGCTGGTTGATTTAAAAGATAGCTATCCCGATAAAATGCCAAACTATCAAGTCATAGCGCAAGACGTACAATATTGTGTGGATAAAGTTCACTCGGATGGTACCTTGAAAAACATAATTATTAAAAATTTAAAAAAATATGTGATAAGAGAAAAGGAAGTGGTTGATGGATTGAAGCATTTTATTCGTTATGGGAAAAAAATATTTATTTTGACCAATTCAGAATATTCTTATTCTAAATTGTTGTTGGATTATGCCTTGTCCCCATTTCTGGATAAAGGGGAGCACTGGCAAGATTTATTTGAGTTTATTATTACCCTGGCAAATAAACCTCGATTCTTTTATGATAACTTACGATTTTTATCAGTTAATCCCGAAAACGGGACCATGACCAATGTCCATGGCTCAATAGTTCCTGGCGTATACCAAGGAGGTAATGCCAAAAAATTTACTGAAGATCTTGGGGTTGGCGGAGATGAAATTCTCTATATAGGGGATCATATTTACGGTGATATATTACGATTGAAAAAAGATTGTAATTGGCGTACTGCTCTGGTTGTTGAAGAATTAGGTGAGGAAATTGCATCCCAAATAAGGGCTTTGCCAATTGAAAAGAAAATTGTTGAGGCCATGGCAATTAAAAAAGAGTTAGAGCAGAAATATGTTGATCTGTGCACAAGAAGTATTGACGAAGATTCGCAAAAGTATGATCAGGAAATTCATGACTTGCAATTGCAAATAGCCACTGTTGACTTACAAATTTCAAGATTATTACAAGAACAAAGCAGTTTCTATAATCCCAAATGGGAAAGAGTTTTTCGCGCCGGGGCGGAAGAGAGTTACTTTGCCTATCAAGTTGATAGATTCGCCTGTATCTATATGGAGAAATTATCCGATTTATTGGAGCATTCACCAATGACCTATTTTCGTGCCAACAGACGATTCTTGGCTCACGATATAGACATTTGATTTTTTCTATTAGTCAGGTACGGGGATCAGATCAAGGAGAGTGCTATTTATCCCCAGCAAAGTTATTCTATGATGCGGTATATGTAACGGAACACGATCTTTATCACGCAAGATACTGGATATACCATAGCGATGTATACCAACCAGGCTGGCCGGTGCTTTTTCATAACTCATATCATGAAGCTACACGCCAAGTCGTCTTTACACGGATAACACAACTCCCATGCCGTCAACACAGGAATAGCATAATCATAAGGCACATTTTCAATAACATGCTCTTGGGTGATTACATCACCGCCAAGTTCCCCGCAATTGCCATCTTCCTTTTCCAAAGCGGAAATCACGTTTAGCAGTATTATCTTTGTAAGTTGATAGCATTCTCACTGCTCGAGCGTTTGGATTCACCACAGGCTGAACAGTCAATCACTTGAATGATTCCAGTATCTTCCAAAGCGGTGGTTCTGAATTGAGAAAGAGGTTGAACTGCAACGGTTTAAGTTAATTCGGCTATCTCTTCAATAGAAAGTTGTATTGGTTGTGATAAGGAGTTAGTGAAGAATGAACATAGAACAAGAAATAATAATCCTTTATGAAAGTGAGTGATTGGACACATCTCAAGGCCTCCAATTTGTTTTGATGAATAAATTTTGATAAAGCTCATAAATACAGTTTATTGTAATTTGTGCAGGGAAGGCAGACTAATAATTTCGCAATTTTTTATATTTAATATTCTCTTAATATAAATTTTGTACAATCTGGGGTCATTTAAAATTAAGAGAATAGTAAGGAAATATAATGCCTAAAGTTATTATTTTTACCGATTTTGATGGTACTGTAACCGGAAGAAGCGGTAATGAAACTGTATTTACAGAGTTTTATCAGTCACTGTTGCAAGGTTATCAAAAGGATGTGGAGCAGGACTATAAAAGTACTCCAATGAAAGATCCAATTGAAGTTAAGGCATTGTTCGAAGCAAAATTTGGAGAATACAACGAAAATTTTGATCATAGCCAGCAGGATGTTGCTTTCCTGATGCGACCAGAAGCGGTGGCATTTTTCCATGAAGTATTAAAAAATGATGATGTGATTGTCAATATTGTCACCAAAAACCGAGTTGAATACATTAAAGCAGTTTTCAAATATCAAGGTTTTTCTGATGAAGAAATCAGCAAGTTAACCACGCTGGAGTCAGGGTATAAATTTAATGATGTCAATTCCAGGCTTAATCACCAAACAGAGAAGGCCAATCGGGTTTATATTCTTGATGATAGCCCGACAGACTATGCTGAGATGCTGCGTGCAGTAAAAGGTAATGGATACAATGAGGAAGAAATTCGTGGTTATAGTAAGGATCCAGGAGAATTTGAATGGTCCCAATATTTGGAAGATGTTAGGGAAATTTTCCCGCCTAAAGTGAACACTCTTGGAGAGCTTAGTTTACCAGATGAGCGAGGAGATGAACTTTCTATTGGTGAAGAAGCCCCTGTATTACCACAAGAGGATAATTTATCCCCGCGCGAAGAAACGGTTACCAGTGTATCTAATCAGCCTGTTTCATCTTCTGATTATCGTACCCTAAAGATAATAGGCGCTTTTGCAGGCGTTGGATTTGGTTTCGGCTTTGCTTTAGGTGTTACGTTGGTTGCTACCGGAGTTTTTGCTCCTTCAGGTGTTGGTCTCTTGGGAGCTTTGACCTTAGGCGCTATGAGCGGTACTGGCGTTGCTACATTATCTGGTGTCATTGGATTTGCGGTTGCTAAGGGAACAGAGTCTACACCAGAGCCTGTAAGCAAAGAGGTTATTCCTGGTATTAAGCAAAGCAGCCATGAGGTTATGAGTGGTTTGGGTGGTTCTCAATTACTGAGCGCAAACACTCTTCACCCGGTTGGTCATTTCCCAGGCGTTCTATCAAGAAGAACTCCCAAGCAAGGTAAAGAAGAGCAATATCAAGAAGAATACGTATTGACTAATCCACTTCATAATTCATAGTATTTCTATTTCGTTGGATAAATAATGATTTTTTTAATCATTATTTATCCGGTCATTCCAGTGCTGTTCAATTGCGATTCAATGTAATCAAAAATTTTTAAAATGATGCCTATTAGAGTAAAATAGGTTGCAATTGATTTAATTTATAGTTTTTCAACAAAATGAACCAATTGCCAAATTGCCCAAAATGTCTTTCTGAATATAGTTATGTGGACGGTGACGTATTAATTTGCCCTGAGTGTACCTATGAATGGCCAAAAAACAGTGATAACAATAACGAAGAGTCTGCAAAAATCATCACAGATGCCAATGGAAACCTATTGCAAAATGGAGATACAGTAACAGTCATCAAGGACTTAAAAATAAAGGGCTCATCTCAAGTGATAAAGGTAGGAACGAAAGTAAAAAATATCCGTCTGGTTGAAGGCGATCATGATATTGACTGCAGAATCGATGGGATAGGTGCCATGAAATTAAAATCACAATTTGTAAAAAAAATTTAATAGGGTATTTCGTTGACTTTTCAATTTGCAATTTTTAACTGAATTAATTCGTTTTTCTTAAGATTTTCTTAAGGTTCACACATTATACTTCTCTCGTAGTTAAGAGGGAGCAGTGATGCGTGTATTAATTGTTGAGGACAGTGCTTTTAATGCCTTTTGTTTGCGCCGATTGTTGGAGTCGGTGGTTGCATCAATTTCAGTGACTATTGTGAATAATAGTCAAGACGCATTATCCTTTATCAATAACTATTGCCCCGATATAGTCGTTGTTGATGGTGATCTGGGTGCCAGCCCTGATCAAATGAACTGCAACGGTCCCGATCTTGCAGGAATTCTTTTACAAAAATACCCGCAACTTCCTATTATAGCCTGGTCTGATTCGGATGCCATGCGAGAGGACTTTATTAAAGTGTTTAAGAGCCATGGTCGGTTTTTGAATGAGTATAATACCTGGCCCAAGGTCATTGGTTTGGAACGTATTCATAAAACATGGTCTTATTATTTTGGTGAGTTTATAGCTTGCCAAAATGCTTCCTTTGCGAGCCGAACTTCTATTAATTATTATTAAATGCAATAAATTAAACGCTTTTACGCGCCTCAATGTGCATCATCCCAGTTAGAGCCTGTGCCAATAGATACAACAAGGGGTACAGATAATTTAACAGTTTGCTCCATGATATTGTGTATAATGGCACGACATTCTTCAACTGCTTCCTGTCGGACCTCAAAAACCAATTCATCATGTACCTGCATGATCATCTTTGCAGAAGGATTCTTTTGCGAATGCTCCCAATTGGAGATAGCCAACATGGTTTTTTTTATGATATCAGCCGCAGTTCCTTGCATCGGTCCGTTGATGGCAGTGCGCTCAGCTGCTTTTTGCCTCATTAGGTTACGTGAATTAATTTCAGGTAAATAGAGACGACGACCGAATAAAGTTTCAACATAACCAAGTTGATGTGCTTGTTGGCGAGTACGTTCCATGTATTCAAGTACCTTAGGATAACGACGGAAATAGGTATCGATATAATGTTGAGCATCCTGACGCTCCACACCAATTTGTTTTGCCAGGCCAAAAGCAGACATACCATATATCAAACCAAAGTTCACTGCCTTGGCTCGTCTACGTTGTTCTTTGGTTACAGCGTCCAAATTCGTTTGAAAGATTTCACTTGCCGTTGCGGCATGAATGTCCCAACCATTAGCAAAAGCTCGTAAAAGGTTATCATCCTGAGATAAATGCGCCATTATCCTTAACTCGATTTGCGAGTAATCAGCCGCCATGATCAGACTTCCTTCTGGCGCTATGAAGGCAGTTCGAATCAATCTTCCTTCTTCACTCCGTATAGGGATATTCTGTAAGTTAGGATCACTGGAAGATAATCGGCCTGTTGCTGCTACCGCTTGATTATAGGATGTGTGCACTCTATGTGTTTTGGGGTTGATTCTTTTGGGTAAGGCATCGATATAGGTACTGACTAATTTTGATAAGCTTCGGTATTCCAGGATTACAGCTGGAAGGCGATAATCAAAAGCTAATTCCTGTAAAACAGATTCTGCAGTTGAAGGTTGTCCTGTCGGAGTTTTCGCTACAACAGGGAGCTTTTGTTCATCAAATAGTATTTCTTGTAATTGTTTTGGGGAATTGAGATTGAATGCTTTTCCAGCAAGTTGTACGGCTTCATTTTCCAGAGACTTCATTTGCTCTTTCAAACGACTGCCGTGCTGTTTTAGAATGACCGGATCGATGAGAACACCATGCATTTCCATATCAGCGAGAACAGTCAGTAAGGGCATTTCAATGTCATGCAACACGTTACGCAATGGCTCATCCAGCATGGGGTAAAGTTTATTATGTAATCGCAAAGTAATGTCCGCGTCTTCAGCTGCATAGACCCCGGCCTTCTCCACTGGAATTTGGTCAAAACGGAGTTGTTTTGCTCCTTTTCCTGCAACATCTTCATAACTTATTGTTTTATAACCCAGATATTTTAATGCCAAAGAATCCATATCATGTCTGCCTGCACCACTATTGAGTACATAGGATTCCAACATGGTGTCATAAGTAATGCCTTTTAAGGTAATGCCATAATTTTTAAGTACGCTGTAATCATATTTAATGTTTTGCCCTATTTTTCCTATGGCAGGATTTTCCAAAATGGGCTTTAAAGCAGTTAAAACTTCTTCTCTCACTAACTGTGTGCTGCCATCAGTATGAGCCAGAGGAATATAAGATGCTTTTTCTTCCTCAACAGCTAAAGAGATGCCTACCAGCTCAGCTTGCATGACATCAAGATTGGTTGTTTCAGTATCGATACAAAATTGTTTACTTTGCTCCAGTTTATTAAGCCAATGATTTAACTGTTGGTGAGTAGTTATTATTTCATAGGCTTTATTATTGCCGGCATCCTTTTCTTTGGGTGATTTTTGATTCTCTGCTTCCTGTAGTAATTCTTTAAGCCATGATTTAAATTCCAATTCACGAGTTAATTTAATTAATTGCTCATTATCAGCCGGTGTGGGCATCAATTGGTTTAAATTTAAGGGCAGATCCAAATCAGTTTTGATAGTGACCAATTTTTTTGAGAGTGGTAAATGAGGGATGCTGGCACGCAAATATTCACCAATTTTGCCGCCAATTTCGTTTGCGTGTGCAATCAAATTATCTAGCGTTTGATACTCTGTCAGCCATTTTACAGCAGTTTTGGGGCCGCATTTCTCTACTCCCGGAATATTATCTACAGTATCTCCAATGAGAGTGAGGTAATCAATGATTTGTTCAGGGGTTACACCAAATTTTTCTTTGACCCCGTCAATATCCATGCTGTAATTACTCATAGTATTGATGAGAGACACATGTTCATTGACCAATTGCGCCATGTCTTTATCACCAGTTGATATAACAACTGGTATGCCTTGCTCTGTGGCTTGTTTTGCCAAAGTTCCAATCACATCATCCGCCTCGACTCCATCAATGATAAGCAAGGGCAATCCCATCGCTTGCAGCAATTGGATTAGTGGTTGAAACTGAGAACTCAATTCTTGAGGCATCGGCGGTCTGTGTGCCTTGTATTCCGGATACCATTCATCTCGGAAAGTTTTTCCTTTGGCGTCAAAGACAACAGCTATTTCTTCTGGGTGATAATCTTTAATGATTTTTTTTATCATATTGGCAACTCCATAAATTGCGCCAGTAGGCTGGCCTTTGGAGTTTGTCAGTGGTGGGAGGGCATGAAACGCTCTAAAGAAATAGGAAGAGCCATCTATTAGAATCAGAGGTGGCTTCATGGCTACTCTACCTCTTTTTCTTTAATATCGAGTTTTTTGTTAATTACAGCAACTTGTTCGGTAAGTGATTTAATGTTTTTGCGTATTAATGGAATACGATTTACTGATAGTTCATGCTTAATCGCGACATCTTTGGGTTTTGCTGGATTACCAAGATATACTGTCCCTTTCTTTAAGTGTTTGTGTGGGGGGACCCCTGTGCGTGCGCCTAATATGACCTCATCTTCAATGTGAACATGGTCACTCACTCCCACGTTGGCGGCAAAGATGACATTATTCCCGGTAGTGGTACTGCCAGCAATGCCAGTAAAAGCACAAATAATATTATGCTTGCCTAACTTGACCGAGTGAGCGATTTGTACCAAATTATCAATTTTTGTCCCTTCACCTATCACTGTAGCGCCTAATGTGGCCTTGTCTATCGCTGTGTTGGCTCCAATTTCGACATTATTTTCAATCACTACATATCCTGAATGAGGTACTTTGAGATGCTGGCCATCAACAAAAGTATAACCAAAGCCATCAGAACCGATTACTGTAGAGGCATGGATAGTGACATTGGAACCGATACGGCAATTATCATAAATAGTGACTTGGGGATGAATGGTTGTGTGAGCTCCAATGACCACATTATGGCCGATATGAATATGACTTTTGAGCACCGAATGGTTACCTATAATACTTCCTGATTCAATGACCACGAATGGCCCAACATAGATCTCATCGCCTAATTGTACTTCTTCACCGATTACAGCAGTGGGATGTATCCCCGGAGTTATTTTTTTGGGGGGATAAAAATGGTTGAGTAAAGTAATAAATGCTTTAAAAGGGTTTTTTACCTGAATTAATGGTTTTGGGGAATCGATAGTACCTTGACCAACAAGAATAGCAGCCGCCTCAGAGTGTTCAGCAAGTTTGATATTGTCCTCACCTTCGGCGAAAACTAAAGATCCGGGAAGTATATTATCTATAGGCGATAGTGTGGAAACAGTGATGGCATCATTGCCTATTACAATACCTTGAACAAGGTTTGCTATATCACGAAGAGAAGAATTCATTAGTTTACCTTTCAATTCCGCAAAATAGAGCGATTATATACCTCTTATTGTCCATTTTCGAGTGAATTATCCTCAATTCAAATGGCTTTCAGATTAATAATTTTTCTTATCATGATCATGCCATTCCGCGGATTCAGATGAATTGCCAACACACCCTAGAAAAATAAGATTAATTAAGGTATAAAATCAAATAACTTCTATTAAAATCAGTTCATAAAAGAGCCAGAATCAAGAGGACTGATTTGTAATCAAAAGGACGGGATATGCTGAAAAAAATATTGCTCACCGGATTATGTGTTTTGTTTAGTATGAACCTTTCCGCTTCAGAACCGATTTATGATGAAGAGATTCCCTTGCTTTGGTCATCTATTATTACAGTGAGTGGGGGGCCTTCTTGGGCAACACCTGGACAAAATCAGTATATTTATCCAATGTCTCCAATCTATATAATTAATTTTAATCCTAATTTACCACCAAATTATTATCTCTATTTTACTGATGACTCTCCTACTAGCGTTTTAGCCAACGGCGAGGTATTTTTTGGTCTGCAACGCGCAATCAATCCTAAAATGATTGGCCAATTAGGTTTGGGCGTAGCTGGGGTAAGCGATGCCAAGGTCACTGGCGATGTCAACCTTAATGGGCTATTCCATGTATATTCCTATGATTATAAGGTCAATCATGCGCGAGTAGAGCTAAAAGGTAAGCTGATAGGAAGCGCTTTTACACCCGTACAACCCTATCTGAGTGGTAGTTTTGGAATAGCATTTAATAATGCCCATGATTACAGAACGCTTTCTATCAATCAATTCCTGTTTCCTGCACCATGGTTTGCGTCAAACACCACTTATGCTTTTGCATACAGTGTGGGGGCAGGGGTCCAAAAAATGTTAAATCCTAACTGGCAGGTTGGCGTAGGATATGAGTTTGCAGACTTAGGGAAAAGTTATTTGGGTGGTGATGGAGTTAATATTACCAAAGGGCCACGATTGACCCATTTGTATAATAATCAATTACTGTTTAGTGTGAGCTATTTATATTCTTAACTAATGTATTTGCGCAGAACCAAAGCGGCATTGGCTCCACCAAAAGCGAAATGGTTGGATAAGGCAATATCAATGGTTTTTTCTCGTGCTGCATTAGGTACATAATCCAGATCACAGGCTGGGTCTGGAGTATGCAGGTTAATAGTCGGTAACAACGTATTTTTTTGCAAACTTAGTGTCGTTGCAATAATTTCCATTGCTCCTGCCGCCCCAATCGCATGTCCTGTCATGGCTTTTTGAGCAGTAATTGGAATGTCATAAGCTCTTTTACCGAAAACCATTTTTATTGTTTCTGTTTCCGTGCTGTCATTGAGCTGGGTTCCTGTCCCATGTGCATTGATATAATGAATATCGTTAATTGATAACTTGGCATCATTTAAGGCAGCAAAAATAGCTCTTGCTTGTCCTTGTGAATGTGGTGCGGTGACATGGAATGCATCGCAACTGGCACCATAGCCAATGATTTCTCCGAGAATTTGTGCTCCTCTTGCTTTCGCTTGTTGTAACTCTTCAAGTATTAATACCCCGGCTCCATCTGCCATGACCATCCCATCGCGATTGAGATCAAACGGTCTGCTGGCTTGCGAAGGGTTTTCATTATTGGTCGACATGACTCTAAGCTTACACCAGGCAGCCATAACCGACTCCCAGACTAAAGATTCTGTTCCACCGCAAAGGGCTGTAGTCAAATTACCATGGGCAATTTGTTGGTAAGCCATGCCTATGGCTTCTCCGGATGAAACACAGGCATTGGAAATGGTTGAGTTTGGTCCGCCAATGCCAAAAGCAATTGCAATATGGTTAGCTATTGAATTGGGCATCCCTCTAATCACACTAAGAGGAGGGATTTTTTTCCAACTGTCTGTAAAGAATAATTTATAACCTGCTTCCAATTCAGGTTGACCGCCAATGCTTGTGCCTATAAAGGTGCCTGCTGTGCTGAGCTCAGTTTGCTCAAGCCCTGCTTGCTCGATGGCATGATGTGCGCAAAATAATGCGTACTGAGCAGCGCGAGGATAACGTTTGCTTTTGTTGAATTCGGGGAGATGATCAAGAGATAAGTCCGTAATCTCTCCTGCTATTTGGGTCGAATAAGGTGATGGATCATAGGATTGGATGCGTTTAATTCCGCATTGACCTTGAGATGCAGCAAGCCAAAATTTATCAATGCCCGATCCTATGGATGACGTTATTTCCATACCAGTAATAACAACCCTTTTTTTCATTAATTATCCTTATTTTTGATAAAACAAGCCTTCCTCTATCGCCATCCGCAATACTAATAGTGAGATTTTAATTATGTCAAGCCATATTTATAATATGTGATTTGTAACTAAAGAGTAAACGGTTTATTTTGCAAGTTGATTCACATTAATTGACCAGTAGTCACAAGCATTTTGAATATGGAATCCAAGCTGAATATACAGATTTAATGCTTTTTTATTATGGGTTTCAACATCAAGATCCACTCGAGATTTGCCTTCGCTTAAAATCATATTGATACAATGAGCAATCAGGGCAGAACCAAATCCTTTCCCTTGTTCTTTAGGCAATATGGCAATATCAGACAGGGTAGCCCTTTTGGTTTGCCAGCGAATATGGGCTTTTCCTATAGGATGATTATTTAGCATAGCTATTACAATTTCATATTCTCTTTCGTTAAGTATTTGTTGGAATCGGTTAACCAAGTCTTGATTTTTGTCAGGAAAACATACTTCATCAAGGCCACATAATATGGGAATGTCCTCTAAAGTCGCCATACGGAAGGATAATGAACGCTTGTAATCAAGTATGGGATTTAAATCATCACGCTCCATGAAATATTCACTGTGCAGATAGGTAAATCCTTTTTGAACTAGCCAGTTATCGTTGAGGCGTGAGGGGCATGAAAAAATCAAGTTAAAGTAGTTTTGAGACTTAATTAAGGTTAATGCTTCCTTTATTAATTGTTTGGCAATTCCTTGTCTGCGATATTGGGGACTAACCAGAACAGCGACTTCAACGGCATCATCATAAAAGAAATAAACGCTCAAAAACCCAATCAAGGCACCGTTTTGATAATAAAGGAAGCTTGTAGGAAGAGAGCGGTGTTGCTTCAATATATGGATATATAGATTAGGGATGCTGCCATCGTTTTTTTTACACTCCGCTCTTAATGCTTTTAAGTCTTTTAATTGAAGTTCATCTAATTGGTTAACTTGAGTAATCATAATTGTATAGTAAAAAATTAAAAATTATTATTTATTAGATTAGCGTGTTTTCTCATGATTTGCTTATTCTTTTTTGATAAGCGATAAAACTATGGATCATGATCATGCGTTATTCTTGTATTTTTTATTATCCCAAATCTCTTGAACTCGGGCATCCCGGCCACAGCGATACCGATAATACTTATAACGTATAGGATTTTTTTTGTAATAATTTTGATGATATTCTTCTGCTGGATAAAAAGATGTCGATGGGACAATTTCTGTATAAACTATGGGGAATTTTTGTTCTAACTCTTTTTTATATTCCATGGCAATTTTCTTTTGTTGATTATTCAGATAAAAAATTGCACTGCGATATTGACTGCCATGATCGCAAAATTGCGCATTTTTGACGGTAGGATCAATGTGCATAAAGAAATACTCAACCAGTTTTTTATAACTTAATTTATTGGAATCAAACTCCACCATTACCGATTCGGCGTAATGAGTATTACCGGCAGAAACTTGTTCATAAGTTGGATCTTTAAGAGTGTCTCCATCAAATCCTGATGTGGTCGATAGGACTCCAGGAAGATGGTCAAAGTCTGCTTCCATGCACCAAAAACATCCACCTGCAAAAATAGCTTTTTCGGTCTTTGCCAGGCAAAATGTTGTATTAACGAGTAAGAGAAAATACAAAAAAATACGTAACATTGTAAGCCTTTTTTATGAATTGTTATAAATTATACAAGATTTTGTATTGGAGTCAGCATTAAAATCAGAGAAAGTTTTAAACCAGGTTTCAAATGATTTATTATTTTTCTAAGCTGGGGTTTGTACGCTCTTTTTGAATTCAAAAAGCCTTATCAAGGCAGTTAAACAGACTAAAAAACAAAAGATAGCGGCAAGAAAATTAAAATAGCTGGAAAATAATGTCATAAAAATAAAGAATAGAAATGCTTCAGCGCGTTCCATTATCCCGGGACTGTAATAAAAACTTTTTTGAGTAGTATTATTTGAAAAAATTCCCACAACCAGAAAGCTTGTAATACAGAGCAAAATACTGCCTAACATTAAAATGGTTAAAGTGGCACGGTGTTGTGGATCAAAAAGATACAAAGCAAGAACAGCAGAAAATTCAACAATTCTATCCATGACGATATCCATTGCTGAGCCAAAATCAGAAGCTCTGTTTTGAAAGCGGGCCAGCGAACCATCAAGAGTATCCAAATATCCCGAAAGCAAGAGAAAGCTAATCGCAATATAAGGTTTGTCTAATAAGACAAAAGGAATAAACAGCACACCCAATATCCCCGAAAACCAGGTAATGGACAATGGCGTTATCCTGTCACGTAAAGCAGGTAGTATGGGATCCACCAGGACAAGCTGATAATAATGTCGTAAAGATTGTTCAAGCATAATATTTCATCGCTATTAGGCTAACTATGGGCTTATGGCAGTTATTTGGCTATTTAACGTGAGTTATGGATAAGTCTTATATAAGAAGTAGTCGATATCCGGTGTCCGTTTGGGCTGAGGAGATGCCTAAGCATCGTCTCGAAGCCTTGGTACGAAACATTAAACGAACGATTCAAGATGACGTCCTATCCTATATATAACTCACCTTATTTAAATACTACTAAATTCAATAAATTAAAGAAACTTATGTTTGCAGTTTTTGAGAGTAGACCTGTTTTTTATCGAAAAAATGATTTTTGGTTTATCCAGAATTTAAAAAATACACTCGCTCAGCTAATCAAAAAGAAAACCATAAAAACAAGGCATAAAATAATAATTAAAGGATTTGGTTTTTGACGGGTAAATAATTTAAGAAGGGTATAAAGTATAATTCCCAAACCAATTCCATCGGCAATCGAAGCGGTGAATGGCACCATCATGATGATGACCATGCAGGGTGCTGTTTCTGTGATATCCTGCAATTTCATACTAGTAATATGTTTTATCATGCAACAGGCGACATAGAGTAAAGCCGGGCCTACTGCAAAGCTTGGAATCATTTTGGCAAGTGGAAAAAGGAACAGCATCAGAATAAATCCTGTTGCAATCACCAGCGCAGTGAGTCCGGTTCTTCCACCAGCTTCAATTCCGGTTGCTGATTCAATATAAGGTGAAGTACTGGCAGAACCCATTAGACCTGCGAGGGAAGATGCGGCTGCATCGGCAGTTAAACTGCGAGTCAGGCGTGTATAATAATTTTTTTCGTGTTTAAAAATGGTTGGACTAAGTAAGCCAATTAATGATCCTGTCGCATCAAATACTGTGATTAGAAAAAAGGTAAAAATGGTTTTTAAAGCCACGATACTGGAAAGACCAGCGAAATCCAATTGCAAAAAGGTAGGTTCGAGCGATGGTGGCACAGCAATCAAGCCTTGCCAACTGGTCAAACCCAGCATCAAGCTTAAGACACTGATACTCAGTATCCCGATGATGATGGCACCGGGAATCTTATGATAATCCAGAGTAAGAATAAGAAGAAACCCCAGGAAAAAGAGTCCTGTTTGTGGTCTAATGATCTGTCCTAACTGCATTAAATTATGCTGGTCACCAATAATAATTTGATTATTTTCTAAAGCAATTAAGGCAATTAGCAAACTGATGCCTATAACAATGGCTATTTGTAGATTATGAGGGATTGCTTCAATCAAGAGGCGTCTTAATTTGGTGAGGGTAAGAAACAGAAAGAGCAAGCCGGAAATGAATACCATGGCCAGGGCGTGTTGCCAGTCAATTCCCATTCCTTGGACTACGCTGTAAGAAAAGTAAATATTTAAAGCCACACTTGGCGCTATACCTATCGGTGTATTGGCTATGAAACCTGTTAATGCGCATGCGAAAGCGGTTATCAAACAAGTGGCTGTAAATACAGCGCCTTGATCCATTCCTGCGTCGTGCAGGACTTTTGGATTGACAAAAACGATATAAACCATGGTAAGGAAGGTCGTTGCCCCAGCAAGTATTTCTGTGCGCAAAGTGGTGTTTTTGAGAAAATAGGATTTTAGAGTGGTCATAAATTCAGGGAAAAACCCTAAAAATGGAAATTCATAACCGCAATTATAATTTCTACTGTAATTAATACAATAATAATTATTTCCAAGTGATGGCTGTGGCGATTTTCCAAATAACCATTGAACATATCGAAAATTTCATTAAGCGTATCAAGACGATGGTTAATGGCATTGACGCGTCTTTGTATATGTAAATAACGCTCAAGCATGGAAAAATGCTCTTCTAAAGTGGGGTGCTGCCAAAAATATTTTGGGTGGTATAAGAAATTACTAATTAAATTCAATTCACTTTTGGCACCTAAAATTTCACCAATAACTTGTTGAATTTGTTTTCTGCTTATAGGCATTTCTCCTTTATGAGATAAGGCCTGAATCAGTGGATTATATTTTTCAATCAAGGCGTCAATAATGGTTTCGAAATACTGTAATTTTACCGATTGAGAAAAACCATAAGATAAACTCAGCTTTAGCTCATCACTGTCTTCTTCAATGGTTAAGCAATCCACATCATAAAAACCATGCGGTTCTATGGCTGTTTTATCACCAATTTGGTAATGAAATTCATCATGTACCAATAGTGCTACAGGTTTGTCTACAAGCAGTTTAATAATATCCAGGTAGTCGTGGATTTGGTACCTTTTTACCCCCCAGGATACAACTGTTCCATTTTTAAAAATAAACACGGTGTGATCTTTGTTTCTATGAGAATTTAACCTTATTACATCTCGGGTTTTTACAGCGCTAAATTCCTTAGAGACGTTTTTTAGATGAAGATCAAGACGAGTCAAATCTATGGTTTTGGCCACACAGAAACTTAAGCATTCCATGATTTTAATAACCTAATAATGAAAAAAGCGTTTGCAAAGTAAATAATTTTAGCAAACGCTGACTATTAGCTTACAGTATACATGAAATTCGAGGTTTATTACACACTATCAGCCGTTTCACGACCTGAGTAGGCTTTTTTCCTATCCGTTGCCCCACTTAGCCATTGAGGACAAACTTCCAGAATTTCTGAGATTTTATCCAGTTGCTCTTTATCGGGAAGAATGTGACCAAATATCATTGCATTAGCCAAATGGCGTGTGACGCCAAATACTTTTGACACGGCTTTCGTTTTTTCTGTTAAATCTTCGGGGAAACCCAGAGTTGCCAATTCGCGATTAAAACGTTGCGAAAATACTTTACTGTTCATTTTTCACTCCATGAAAATTATATAGTTAATTCAACATGAATTTACTGAAATGTTGACCCAACATTTGCACTTATCAATCCTTGATATAGTTAAGAGTGTTATAACTTATTTTTTTTTAATAGCAAAGGGATTTTTGCTATTAAAATCAATTATTTTTCATTGAGATAATAGATCTTCTCCATAATCTTCCCTTTCTGTTTTATTGCTGCATTGCAAATAGTTCTGTGGCGCTTATTTTACTATAGGGATTTGATTGTTAAATGACTCGTCAATCAGCTGACGTACCTTAGTTGGCATGAGGTATCAGATCGCACTTTGTCGATCCCGTCGAGAAGTTGGGTTTAGCTAAAAATCAGTCTTCTTAGATTCTTGAGACTGGTGAAATACTCATCGAGAAGGTAATTTTAAGGAGTCTTTTTTATCTGAGTGGTATCGCAATTTTTTGTCCATGGTGATTTTTCAGGCTGGAATCCAGTAGCAATTACACTCAGTATATGACAATATCCACAAAAAACGCTTTTACAGTACACTTCCCACTAAGTATGTCATTAGTATATGCCACGGAAGAGTGTAGGCGTTTACAATATAACAAATGGATTGGGGTTAATTTATGATTCAGTTAAGCGATTTGCTAAAACCAACTTGGGTTGCCGAGAAGTCTTTAAAGAATGCTTGGTCTGTATTAAATGACGAGGAAAAGGAATCCATCAAAAGTCGAATTGATAAGCTATTTTACAACGAAATCCCTTTTCAACTTGAGCATGACAAGCTTATCTATATTCATTTATTTTCCTTGTTTGCTCAATTAGAAACAATTGGCTTAAGAGGGCTTATAAAATCACTAGAGAAACTCCGTGGAACGGATTTGTATCAACAAATGCGTCAACAAATTACCGACGAGATTTTCCATGCCACTGTTTTTGCAAAAATTGCGTTTCAACTGTCTGCTCCTTACGCATTACCACTTGGTCATCAAAAGAGTATCAATCATTTTATTTCTTCTCTTGAAGGCGAAGAGGATTTGGCAACTTCTATTACCTTGGTCAATTTGGTTGGAGAAGGATGGGTAGAAGAATTATGTATCGCAATGAAAGAGAAAAACATCGCAGTAACTATTTTTGAAACAGTTCTTGAAGATGAAAGCCGGCATATGAATGAGTACGATTTATACCGTCAGATTGGGTTGCCAAATAAAGATTATTTAAGGAAAAAATTAGCAATTTTTGAAGATGAGTTGATAAATACCGTATTTGCTCATGAGCAATATGTAACTACCCTTGGCATTCTATTAGGTAAGGAAGGGGCGCTGAAACTGCTCAACAATATCAATAATAAACACCATTGGATGCTTAAAAAAATTGGCGTAACACCCTCAGCCCATTGGCAGTTGTTTATGGATACCATGCCTTTATTGATGAAGAATTTATCGCATGATTTTGAAAAAGACAAAGCAATTGAATCGACCAATATTCGTAAATTACTTTCAGCGATATGGAATGACCCCGAATTACCTACTGAATCTGCAATTTTTAATATAAATGTTACTCCTGTTTGTTTTTTTGAAAAGAAATTTAAACCGGAAACAATAACTTGCCTCATGTTACAAGCATTGAGTAAAGCTTGCTTTGATAACCCGCAGACGAGAAATTATATTTTCAATCATAAACTGTACCACTCGCACAATAGTTACGTAGCACTTGCGGTAAAGATTCCAGGTAGTGATCAATTAGGTGCGATTGAGTTTAAAAACTGCCATGAGATGACTATGACTGAATTAGCGCAACACATTCAGCATGACATTCGCATCATGAAGTACTGTTATGAAAAAACACAATCATTACAAAAAGAGCATCCCTATTTAATCGAGGTAGTCAATCGCCTGCTAACTCCACGGCACGAGCGAGTGTACCGTGATTTCTTATTTGCCAGACCCGCTATTTCTTTGAGTAATATTGGTCATTGGGGATATCAAGCAGCGGTTTCACCCTTATTTCCAAATGAAACGTTTAAAATAACCTTGACAGAAATTGAAAGAAAACAAGTCTGGAATAAAACAAATAACAAATTTGAGGTGCAAGATGTTTTGCCCGTAGGCATGAGTGTTGATCACCGAGTTTTTGATGGCAATATCCCGTTCCCGCGTTATATGCAGGAGGCTTTTGATCAAATGTTTCAAGACATGGAGCAATCCAGGATAAAGCCACTGTCAAAACCCTTTTCAAATTTAGATAACTTTATCAAGTACAGTAATACATTATTGGAAAACGATCTGGAGTTTGGGTTTATGTATTTATTTTCTTTGATGCACGTATGGAAAAATTATATTTCCTATGATGAGTTGTCAAAAACAGTGGAAGAAAATTACCAGAGAATCAAAGAGGCATTAGCGAAAAGCGAACATCAACTTGGCTGATGGTTATGCGATTGTTTTCTTTTTATTACCAACATCTAGAAAATGTAAGCAGAAGTTTTAGTTTTTGTATAAGCCAGTTAACTTCTCCAGCAAAAGAATGGGTTGCGTTGAGTTATTTGCTTTTGCGTGTTGCAGACAGTATTGAAGATGCCAAATGGCAAGATCTTCAAACACAAAGTGATTCATTTGCTGCTTTTAAATCATTTTTAGTGCAAACACCGGCAAACGATCAATTCACAAAATGGCTTTCCAGCTTTCCTTCCCAGCTTCCATTAGGGGAGAAACAACTTCTATGTGCCGTCCCTCTTTTGTTGGAAGAAAAAAATAATTTACCTGAATCCATCAAGCAATCTGTGATAAAAACAATTTTGCAAGTAGTGGATGGAATGCATTATTTCCTTAATCATTATAATATGGAAGGCAAAATCGTATTTCCTTCATTAGTTACCACTAATCAATATTGTTTTTTTGTTGCGGGATTAGTTGGCAAATTATTGTCACACATATTCACTGATTTACTATCTAATTTTAAGTGGACAGCTGGTCTGTTAAATCAAGCCTTTCATTTTGGTTTCTTTTTACAAAAAATCAATCTCTTGAAAGATAAAATGGATGATGAAGCAAATGGGCGTTATTATATTTCTTCAGAAAATAGTTTGCGTGAGAGTTTAGTCATTCATGCGCACCATTCACTAGTCTATATAAAGAGCATCCCAATTATTGAAGGACGCCCGTATCGCTTATTTTGTGCCTGGTCTTTATTTATTGGTTTGGCTTCATTGAAATGGCTTGATAAATATGGTCACCGACAAAAAATTAAACCTCGAGAAACGTATTATCTGGTTAACCAAATTAATCTCTTAATAGATGATAACCGCGCTTTAGAAAAATTATTTAACAGTTATCTTCCTGAACAGTACAAGGCAGATTCGCGATCTATTTCTGAATCAACAAAACAAATACCAGCTTGGTTTAAGAAAATTTATGATAATGAGATGGATTCTCTGGCTTTGTTTGAGCTGGATGTCCAAGTATGATGATTAAAGAGAATTCTCCTCTACTGACCAATAGTTTTAAATACTAGGATGCAAAAGCAGTGAAGGCTCCTTGTCCTCTTTTCTTTTATACTTAAATAGCCCATTAGTCGCTAATTGTTTACCAATTTCTCGGGGGGGATCCATCTCATCAACGGTAGTATCTGTGGGCTTTAATTTGCCACTGGCTCGGCTTCGCAAGTAGTCAGCCAATTCAGTTTGGTCACTGGAAACGGCTTTACTAACAGCAATTCTAAGTGCTTTTCGACTGGGTGTCATTTCCAGAGATTCACAGAGATAGCTAACAATTTCGTGTTGTTTGGATTTGACTGCTGAAATCAAAGCTTGATCAATCTTGCTCTGATTAAGACCATACATTTCATGACGGCATAGATAGTCTAAAATCGGTAATTTCCCGGTAGTAATAGCAAGTTGAAAGGATTGCTCAATAGCATGCTTTCCCGGGGTAGTCTGGCGGTTTGAATGAATAGCCATAAAAATGGCTGTTTGTCCGTTTTTAGCTGCCATAACTAATGTCTGATCAATTAAGCGGGGAGTCGGTTTATTGCTCCCTGTCATCGAGCAGAAATAATTAACTAAGGATAATTTGCCTGCTTGGACAGCAATTTTCATTCCTGAGTTGATCATTGGCGGTCTCAGCGTTGTGGTGCCTGGCTCACAGAGACAGGATACAATGTCCAAATGTCCTTGCGATGCTGCTTGTTCTAAAGCGTCTTCAATAGCTCGCTTGGTTAATAACTCGGAAGGCAGGCTACAAATAGATTGAACGACGTTTGTATGCCCCAGTTTACTGGCTTTCAGTAATGCTCGTTCAATAACTATTGCGCGCACGGGTATTTTTTCCACATTACCAAGAATTTCTACTGCCTCATGCTGCATAGCCAGCGCAGTTTGTTGAAAGGCCTTTTCAAGAGTGGTTTGGGATGGAGAATAATGCTTTGAATTAGCGAGATACTTAACAATATCCCAATGCTGTAATTGAATTGCCAATTTAAATAGTCGATCAAGCGTTGGTTGTTTGGGTGGTTCCACCGGAAGCTTACAAAAATACATGACGACCTGTAAGTTATCATTGGTTATCGCTTTTTTAAGAGTGGTACTAATTAATTCTGTGGATGGCTTATAATCGTATAATTTTAGGAGTTTTTTTACATTTTCTACTCGTCCATGTTCCGCCAGATAGGCCACAAGATCGTCCATTTCGTCTTGACTTAGCTCAACTTCAGGAAGACTCAAAAGATGATCCAATGTTTCCCATTGATAGTTTTTGGCTGCAACTCGTAATGCTTTGTTAAGCACAGAAGGCTTCATCTTGTCTTCAAGCAAATTGATTAAGCCTAAATTGCCCTTTTTTACGGCTTTAATGAAAATGGTTTGATTTCCATATTCTTTTTCAGGCCAATCAAGTCTATTGAAAGGCATTGTTTCCAGCTTAGGAATGATTTGTTTTCTGATGCGCTCATTATCTATCGTTGCAAGAATTTCGATAAGTGCTCGCTCGTAAAGACTGATTTCTTCTGATGAGGTAACGGGAGGCAAATCCAACGCATCGATAAAGGCATCTAAATCAAACAAGTCTCCCTGATTGATAAAGACAAGCTCGGCAATTCTTGCTTGAAGGGCATATTTATGCCCAAGGCTAAACTTCATTTGTGGATGGATTTGATTGAGCACTGCAAATTTTCTTAAGGCTCCAAGCCAAGCATCTTCTATGGTGTAGTAGTTATGTTTGCCAAAGAGTGGTTCTGATGTTTGTTCGGCAATGCAAAAATTAAGCTGCTTTTGGATATTTTCACAATGTTCCTCTAAAAGGAGCTCACAATCTGGATATTTTTTTAACTGTGTTAAAAGATCTTCGTCCTCAAGCAGTTGAGGATGATTCGCAAGATTATCAATAATTGCTTCAAATACTGCTTTGGTTGCCGGATTCCTTTTCTTCAATAATACCCTAAACAAAGCCATTAACTGATAAATGATTTCCGGATCATGAGTATCTGGTCGAACGAGATGATCGATATACTCAATAACATTTTTTTCTGTAATATCATGAAGTAACCTTGGTTTATGTTGTAATAAATGGAAAACAGAGCTTTGATTAAGTGTGAGAAGTTCATGGGCAGTGGAATCCGCAATTAGGTCTGCAAGGGTATTTAAGATTTTCGGTGAATACTCTCTGGCAATAATATTGATAATATCGGGCAAGAATTTGAGTGTTTCTGGCTGGTTCAACGTATGCTTTAGCATATCTAGCCAAACCACGTCACTATGGTTCGTTGCAGTAGCAACTCCTGCCGTTAAAAAAGCTGGGCCAAAAGTTCGGTATAATGCGATAAAATTGTCTCTGCTTAAGGTAAATTGTAAATGAGGGATTTCTGGTGTAATGGCAGGGAGATTTTCACCCCGAAAAATGCCGTCAAGAGAGTATTGCTGAAACATTATCTCTCCACAGCTTATTTTTTGGGCTGCCATAACGAGTTCCTTGGTTTCAGGGAAACGACTGAGTAGGGAATATAAGCGAGAAACTTCATTATCCTTGGAGTGCAAAGTGAATAAATGATATTTAAGAAAATCCTGCAGCAGATTAGTAAGAAGAATTTTTTCAATGCTTACTTTGCGTTCTAACATCCAGAGTATAAAAGCAGCGATTTTTTCTGTTTCACCAATCCAATTTCGGCATAGCGCAATGATTCCTAAAGGATTTTCCTGGTAGGCTAGTTGTTCATTAAAATAATCTAATTGAGATATTACTGATTTGCTGTCGGCTTCTATTTTTTGCTGGAGAAGTTCAAACGCTACCTTTTCCTGAATTTCTGTGCAATGTCTGAATAATTTTTTATTTTTATCATAAAAAGAAAGAGCACTTTCTTTGTTGTCTCGTAATAATATTCGGAATAACTCATTGATTTTAGACATGAGACGAAGTTGTTCTTCATGAGACTGGGATAACAGGTTTCTTAATGCAATTAAAAATACAGTGTTTTTTCCATCCTTAACAAACTCTTGTTTATACAACTGGAGATAATCCATAAAAAGACAATGCTGCTCTAATTCTTTAATCGCCTCTGTACTGAATGAACCACTATATTTTAAAAAACGGACATTACCCAGAAGCACACGATTAGTTTGTTGTGCTTCTAATTCCTCTTGTTCAATAAGCTTATGATCAATGGTTTGATCAATGAGATGAAGGGCTACGCTATCATTGTGTATCCAGTTAAACAGTTCATGTATGATCATAATTTGAAATAAGAGAATAAATTTAACATTCCATGAATTATAAATAAACAAGAGGAAACATCAAGCTATTATTTGATCGATAAGATCAATTTAAAATCTTTGTGATTTTAAATAAAATTTAGTGGCATATTCGTGACATGAACAGGACTTACGAAAAACCCAAAGGTCGAGGCAAAAAATGTTTTTAATGAGGGAGTTTTGATAAACTAAATGACTGAATTAAAAACATTTTTAACAAAAAGATTGGGATTTATCGTAAGTCCTGATGAAAATCCTTTTTGTCTTATATGATATAAACAATTTCCAAAGTACTCTCTTTTGTAAAATAGGTTGAATACTTAATAAATGCCAATGGGAATGAAAATTATTTATTAATAATGTCTATCACATGATTGGCATATTCTATTCCCTTAAGATAAGATTGGGTGAGTGTTTCGCTCTTTATAGGAAGGCGCTCTAATTGATTAAAGTTTGCTTGTTCATAATCTATGGCAAATTTCAGGATTTTGCCTAAATCCCCGTTGTAGTTCAGCAGCGCTTCATTGAGTGTTTCACTTAATTGAATTTTCGCTAATAGTGAAGGCATAGGCTCATTTAAAATACCGTCTAAAGTAGAAAGTATGCCTATAGTATAAGCTTGATGAGAATTAGGATAACCCATTGATTTTGATAAGAATTCACACATTTTCGCACGAATTAAAGTTCGTTCTAACAAATCAGATGCCACATCATCGAGGCTTGCCAAGAGTAACAGATTTAGCCAATTGCGAATTTGAATTAATCCCAATTGAGAAATGGCATCCATTAGTGATTCTATTTTTTTGCTCATGTACAAAGAAGCAGAATTTGCCAAACGCAAGATACGGTAGCTTAGTTTAGGAATTTGTAAGATAATTTCTTCAATGCGTTGGATTGGCACGTCTTCATTGTTTATTTCTGTTAATAATCTTAAAAGCTGCATTTTATTTTCAGTAATGATTTGTCCTTTTAAGGAATCCGGTTTGTTTAGAAAAAAACCTTGAAAAAAATCAAATCCAAGATTGATGCAATGAGTGAATTGTTGTTTGTCCTCAATTTTTTCTGCCAGTAACTTACCTCTAAAAGATTTCAGCGGTAATAATTGTTCTGCTATTTGCTGTTGGTCAAGATGAAGTACATCGATTTTAATAATGTCGGCTATGTCAACCAGAGGAGCTAATTCACTCCTGAAGACAAAGTCATCCAGGGCAATTTGATATCCCTGCTTCTTTAATTCTATTAAATTGAGAAGCAATGGTTGGTCGATCGCAACCGTTTCAAGAACTTCAATGACTATTCTATTTTTAGGAAGCAACATTGGGATTTTTTGTACAAGATGGCTATGAGTGAAATTAATAAAAGCTTGTTTATTACCTATTATGGTATTTACATCAAGATTGGCAAATAACTGAACTAGAACAGACGAGGTAGCTGCCTCACCTGACGACTGGTTTAGGTTATCTACGTGTGAATTTTCTGCCTCACTATTACGATATAAGAGTTCATAGGCAACGATTGCACTATTCTTATCATAGATTCCCTGACGCGCTAGTAACGTTCTGACTGGTGGTTCATCCAATTCTACAACCATTTATTTAATCCATTGGAATTACATTATAACATTATTTTATAAAGTTAATAATGTGATGTTTGAGAACCTTGGAATGGAGTGGTTTGTGAATTCTTATAAAAGGGTATCAGATTTCTGGTGAGAGAAGATTAGTCATCATAAAACGCAGCAACTGTCATCAAAAGAAAGCGGCTGCGCTGAAATTGGAAAAAATCTGTTGTATAGGCTACTCGCGAGTTGCAAAATAATTTAAATCCAGTTCCCGAGCTGCTTTCACATCATCCAGTCTTTTGACTGGTAAAGTGTGTGGTGCAGCTTTGAGTATATCAGGTTGTTTGCTAGCTTCTTCACGGATCGTTTTCATCACAGCAACAAAAGCATCTAATTCCTCTTTACTTTCTGTTTCCGGTGGTTCAATCAACAAGCACTCTGGTACCAGTAAAGGAAAATAAGTAGTGGGTGCATGAACTCCATAGTCCAATAACCTTTTTGCAAAATCCATGGCAGTCACATCATAATTTTTCTTTTCGGAATTTAAAGTAAGAATAAATTCATGCGATGCACGTCTGCCAGGGTAGGCTGCTGTATAGCCCACTTTAGTCAATTCTTTAAGTAAATAGTTGGCATTAAGTGTTGCGAACTCTGATACGCGCAACAGGCCTTCTTTACCAAGGACAAGCATATAAAAATAAGCGCGTAATAAAATGCCGGCATTACCCATAAAACACGATAATCTTCCTATGCTTTGCGGATAGTCCTGGCGAGTTGCCCAGTGATATCCGGAGTCGGTTTTTTTCACAACAGGTAAGGGCATGTAAGGAATAAGACGTTTGCCAACAGCAACAGGACCAGCGCCAGGGCCGCCACCCCCGTGAGGTGTAGCAAATGTTTTATGTAAATTAAGATGCATGACATCAAAACCCATATCACCAGGTCTTACTTTACCTAAAATAGCATTGAGATTAGCTCCATCGTAGTATAATAATCCTCCTGCCTGGTGTACAAGGCTGGCTATTTCTTTTATCTGGCGCATAAATAATCCCAAAGTGGATGGGTTAGTTAGCATAATTCCAGCAGTTCTGGGTCCTACTTTTCTTTTTAATTCGTCAAGATCAATGTCGCCATCGGCAGCAGTAGCAATTTCTACTACTTTGAAGCCACACATTACCGCAGAGGCAGGGTTTGTTCCATGTGCCGCATCTGGGATGAGAATTTCATCTCGGGCAGTGTCACCACGAGACTGGTGGTAGGCTTTAATCATTGCGACTCCAGCAAATTCTCCTTGCGAGCCTGCCATTGGAGTTAATGAAACACCGGGCATCCCCGTGATTTCAGAAATATAATTTTGTAATTTATAAAGAGTTTCCAGAAATCCTTGGCTTTCATAGTCCATGGCTAACGGATGGCGATTTATAAAACCGGGAAGCGAAGCTGCTTTATGAACACCTCGGGGATTGTATTTCATGGTACATGAGCCCAAAGGATAAAAATTGGTGTCTATGGAAAAATTCTTTTGGGAAAGGCGGGTAAAATGTCTTACCACTTGCAATTCGGAACAGGCCGGCAATCTTGGGGGCGACTTTCGTTGAAATTCTTCTGGTATGGAATAGTTTTTGCTAACTGCTCTGGGTATCTGGGCTTTTGCCTGGCGGCCAGTTTTAGATAATTCAAAAATCAACATAATTTGCCTTCCGTTTTTTGAATAAGTTCCTTGAGTTCATCTCTGTGTTTTACTGGAGTAAACTCGATAAATTGATACTCAGCAATTTCCGCTAAATAATAAGGGTCTTGTTTAAAAACTGATTCTAAATGGGCCCTATCATTTGTTGCTGCTATAATAATTCCACCGGTTCGAGGTTTCATGGGGCCAGAAGCGACCAGTAACCCTTGTTTATAGTGGTAATCAAGAAACTCCCTGTGTGCCTGCAGATATTTATTTACTTCATTGATGGGAACTAAATAGGTTAATTGCACAATAAACATCAGGTACCTCGCTTGGACATTATGGTTTTTAATGTTTTAGTATATTTCGCGATATCCTCTGCAGTGCGTACTTCTGTCGCACAAACCAATAGCGTATTGGCTAACTGAGGGTAGTGTTGTTCCGGTGCGTAACCTCCAGCAATTCCAGCGTCGGCCAGTTGTTGCAATACGGACTGAACCGGTTGGTTTAGTTTGATCAAGGCTTCATGGAAAAACGGGGCTTTGAACATCAGTTCTACGCCCTCGATTTGTGTTAAGGCAGTAATCAATTCATGAGTGTTTTGATGGCATTGAGTCGCTACCTGGCTTAATCCTTCCGGCCCTAAAAGACTCATATAGATAGTTGCTGCTGTTACAAGTAAACCTTGGTTGGTGCATATGTTTGAAGTGGCTTTAGCACGGCGAATATGCTGTTCCCTTGCCTGGAGAGTTAAGCTAAAACCGGTTTTTCCATCTTTGTCTACCGTGCGGCCAATTATTCTTCCAGGCATTTGTCTGACATGGGCCATACGAGTACTCAGAAAACCAAAATAAGGGCCTCCTGATGCCATAGGAGAGCCTAAAGGTTGCCCTTCACCGCATACAATGTCTACACCATGCTCTCCCCATGAGCCGGGTGGCTTTAATAAAGCCAATGAAGTTGGGTTAACACAAGCTACACTGATTGTTTTGTTATGATGTGCCCAGGAAGTCATTTTATCTACTTGTTCGAGGCAACCAAAGAAATTCGGTTGGGCTATGACCAAAGCTGTAATATCCTCTCCAGTGTATTGATTGAGAGAGCCAAGATCAGTGATTCCCTGTTGTTCATCAAAAGGGAGGGTGATGACTTCGATATGCTGATTACGTACTATCGTTTCAATGGTTTCTCGATAAAAAGGATGAACTGTGCCTGTAATAAGTACCCGGTTAGTTTTGCTGTGTTTATTAAGTCGGACTGCCATTAGCACGGCTTCAGCTAACGCAGTTGCTCCGTCATACATTGATGCATTGGATACTTCCATGCCCGTCAATTCACAGAACATGGTTTGATATTCATACAATAATTGCAAAGTTCCCTGGCTGGCCTCCGCTTGATAGGGTGTGTAAGCAGTTAAAAATTCACCACGAGATGCAATATCCCACACTGCTGCTGGAATATGATGCTCATAACATCCAGCACCAATAAAACAGATTCCGTTACGATTCTTTTGGGCTTGATTCTGGGCTTCTTTCAACATTTCCATTTCGTTCATGCCAGCAGGGATATTCTGAAATCCTGCATATTGTAAAGAAGCTGGTATTTCATCAAATAAATCCTGAATGTCTTGAGCACCAATTGTCGCCAGCATCTCTTTGGTATCATTGGGCGTGTGCGGAATATAAGGCATAATTAATTTTCCTCAGCTATCTCATTTTGATATTGCTCATCACTCAACAGGCTTTTGATTTCATCAGGATGGCTCGGCTTTAGCTTTACAAGCCAACCTTCATGATAGGGATCATGGTTTACCAGGGCAGGGTTTTTACTAACAGCTTCGTTAACTGCCGTTACAACGCCACTAATGGGAGCATAAAAATCAGAAGCTGCTTTTACTGATTCCACCACGCCTAACTCTTGACCTGCATTCACTTCATCACCTATTTCTGGCAGTTCTACAAATACCATATCCCCTAATAATTCTTGTGCATGATCTGTAATTCCTATTGTGACCTCTCCCTCATCCTCTCTTAGCCATTCATGGGTTGTTGTGAATTTCAAATCATTCATTTTTTATATCCTTACTATTAATATTACTAAAATTTAAACAGGTTTTCCTTGTTTGATAAAGCGAGGCTTCCCTACTTTTGCCGGGATTAACTTTCCTCGTATGTCAACAAGTACTTGTTCCCCGGTTTCCACGGAGACTCGTGCCAAAGCTATTGATTGTTGAAGAGTAGGAGAATAACTGCCGCTTGTGATAATTCCATCAGGACAGCCTTCGATAATAACCTTTTGGCCATGACGCATAATGCCTTTGTCCAGCAAGGTTAAACCGACCATCTTACGTTTAATTCCTTGTTGCTTTTGAGAAACCAAAGCGCCCATTCCAATAAATCCTCTATCTTCTGGTTCCCACTTTACTGTCCAGGCTAAACCAGATTCCAGTGGGGTTGTTGTTTCATCCATATCCTGGCCGTACAAAAGCATTCCTGCCTCTAATCTGAGGGTATCCCTGGCTCCTAATCCACATGGCGTTACTCCAGCATTTAAAAGATCATTCCAGAGTTGAGCAATGAATTCATTAGGGACAATGATTTCAAGGCCATCTTCTCCCGTATAGCCGGTGCGAGCAAAAAACCAGTGGTCCACATCAACACACTCGAAAGAGGTAAGAGTTGAAACGGCATCTGCATGGGCGGGTGCAAGAATGCTCAATGTTTTCGCTATGGCATTTGGTCCTTGTACAGCAAGCATTGATAATTCACGCCTTTCTTGTAAGCCAACAGCAAATCCTTCGCTTTTTGCCCGAATCCAGGCTACATCGTTTTGCCTGGTTGCCGAATTAAGTACCACCCGATAATTATCTGAAGCGCGTTGATAGACAATGAGGTCATCTATAATTCCGCCGTGTTCATTACACATGCAGCTGTATAGAGCTTTGCCATTATGAGTAATTTGATCGACATCGTTGGTTAGCAGTTTCCGCAGAAATTGACGACCACCGGCGCCTAAAATATCAACGATAGTCATATGCGAGACATCAAACATGCCAGCATCGTTTCTGACCGTATGATGTTCGTTTAACTGAGATCCATAATGGAGAGGCATATCCCAACCATGGAAATCCACCATTTTGGCACCACAAGCTAAGTGCGTAGCGTGAAGAGGAGTTTTAGCAGTCATTGCATTTCCTTTTTTTATCACTTATTGGATGTGATTATACCTGTTGGGATTAATTTTGCGAGGTTTCCAATTTGATTTTTTTGCATGATCCTCTCCCTGGAAATAGCATATAATATAAATTTATGGGAAAGAATATGGTTTGGCCGATAATTTGGAGATGGATCCTTGATTTAGGATGGCTGTGTTTTCTTTTAATTCTTTTTTGGTATTTTTGGAAAAAAAGAAGAGATTTGGTTGAAGCAAGATCCTGGTTAAAAGCGAAAGGGCATATCACGCGTTGTGAGTGGACAAGAGTAGGGCATAGCATTTGGCCTAAAATAGAATATATCTATGAAGTTTATGAGAAGGATTTGATAGGGGAGTATTTGTTTTTAGATACAACATTTAATACACCTAACAGTAAATATTCCCGAAGTATTGCCTATAAAGTGGCAATAGCTTACAGAGATAACTCAGAAATTGATGTATACTATAATCCCAACCGTCCCGAGCAATCTGCTTTAGATGTTACCATACCTAAAAAACTGACTTTTATTTTAATTCTAATTAGCTCATTAATTTTGTTGCATATCGGTATTATTGTTTGGCGCTTCCTTGTTTAGTATCCACAGGCGCCTCTTCATTTTTACATTGGCATGGTGGGCTAGTGGGGGTGGATTGCAGGCTGGTTACGCTGAAACCTCTTACACCTTGTCCGGGAGATGCAACGGTAAACCCTAATATAACTTTTAAATTTTGTTTTTGCTCGTATTGGGGGTTTTTATATACGACCAGTATGGGCATGATAGCTTGCCAATGTGTCGGATCCAGAGTGATGAGCTTTGGTGGTTCTGTGGCAACGGCATTGACGAAATAGGCATTTTTTTGTACTACTTCAGGAAGTTTTGATTGATTAAGCGCTTTACTATAGGCTATCCAGCCATCAGCTGAAAAATATTTGGCTATTTCTTTTTGTTGTTGCATGTAGTTCTTATAATCAAAAGTGTAAGTGGCAATAATCGCTTCATTAGCCCAAACGGCTAATTGTGCTCTATCTGGCCCTGCATAAGTTAATTTTGAGGCAATACTTATAAGTAAACTCAATGCAATAGTGATTTTTTTGTTCATAATAAATTCTCATCGATTATCTCAATACTGCCAGTTTAGTCATTTTTTCATTACAAAAAAATCCCCGGCTAATATCCCGGGGAAAATTATATATCTGGATTTGGTGAAATCCAGATACTACCCCGCATAAAGAGGGGGAAAGCGGGGTAGAGCACTCGGGGGGGAATGCTCATTATATTAGACACATGAATCGCAAAAAAGTTCAAAATTTAATCAAAATTATTTGTAAATGCGAGTGGATGTGTTGGTTTGTCTGGTATCGATGAGGTGGTATTTATGGTATTTTATATCCATAGGACTTACGAAAAATCCCAATCTCTTTGTTAAAAAAAGTTTTTAATTCGGTCATTTAGTCTATCTAAACTCTCTCATTAAAAACTTTTTTTGCCTTGATCTTGTGGTTTTTCGTAAGTCCTGATTCAGGAATGGGACAAATATATTTAGAGATTTAAGGATTAGATTAAAGGAAACTTATAACGTCAATTTTAAGAGAGGGCATAGTGGGCAATAGTCGGTTTTATTTTGCTAATCCTGATAAATTTAGTCGATTTATTAATCGATGGGATTTGCTATTGCTTATATTGACTTTTTCTGTGTTATTTTTCCTGGGTTGGGCCGGTTCACAGATGGCTACCCCATACCAATTAGGGGATCAAATTCCTATTTCTTTGGAACCTTCCAACCTTCCCTTTTATGCTTTACGCACTGTTTTGCGTATGTTTATCGCATTGATTTTTTCAATTCTGTTTACTTTTATTGTAGGTGCTTTAGCTGCCAAAAATCGCAGGGCTGAGCAAATTGTTATTCCAGCGATTGATATTTTGCAATCTATTCCTGTTCTGAGTTTTTTATCTATTACCGTCACCGGGTTTATACATTTATTTCCCAATAGCTTGCTAGGGCCAGAATGCGCTTCAATATTTGCTATTTTTAGCGCCCAGGTGTGGAATATGACTTTTGGATTTTATCAATCTTTAAAAACAGTTCCTCATGACTTGATTGAGGTCTCTGCCATGTTCAGGTTATCAGCCTGGCAGCGTTTTTGGAAGGTAGAAGTTCCTTTTTCCATGTCTGGACTGTTATGGAATATGATGGTTTCAATGTCGGCAAGCTGGTTTTTTGTGGTTTTGTCAGAAGCTATTTCGGTGGCGCACCAAAATATCAGATTACCCGGTGTAGGTTCTTATATCGCATTGGCAATAGCCCAGAGGGATTTGCATGCTGTGGGATATGCCATTCTGACAATGGTTATTGTTATTTTTTTGTATGATCAAATACTTTTCAGACCACTTATCGCCTGGTCTGAAAAATTTAAAATGGAACAATCTCCCGATGAGTCAGAATATCAATCCTGGTTAATTGACTTGATACGCAGTAGTCGTCTGATGAAGAGAGTGGCGGAGTGGCTTGCAGTCTTTACCAATAGTTTTGTAAATGTTCGTTGGCTGAGGATTGGTGAGGTTAAGGCTGTTAAGGAAATTGATTTTAAAAAGCAGAAGCGGTTGGATAGATTGTGGGCAGCGCTAGTTCTGATCAGTGTTATTACTGGCGGGTGGTTTTTACTGAAATTTATTCTCACTGCATTGAAGGTGAGTGATATATTCCATGTCTTTTTATTGGGCGCGGCAACAGGAGCTCGGGTCATTATATTAATTTTGTTAAGCTCCATGTTATGGATTCCCGTTGGTGTATGGATAGGATTAAGACCCCGTCTGGCTCAAAAAATACAACCTATTATTCAATTTGTAGCGGCGTTTCCAGCAAACTTGTTTTATCCTTTATTTGTAATTGCTATTGTCAAATTTAATTTGAGTGTGGAAATCTGGGTAACTCCACTCATGATCCTGGGCACGCAATGGTATATTTTATTTAATGTGATCGCAGGTGCATCAAGCATACCCCGTGATCTTTATTTGGCAGCTGATAATTTCGGGTTAAAGGGGTGGATATGGTGGAAAAGATTAGCTTTGCCAGGTATCTTTCCTTTCTATATTACCGGAGCTATTACAGCAGCAGGCGGCGCATGGAATGCCAGTATTGTGGCTGAATACGTGAGCTGGGGCAATATTACTCTTAGAGCCACAGGACTGGGCGAGTATATTCAAGCCAGCACAACAGCGGGAGACTTCCCACAAATTGCTTTAGGAACAGCAATGATGTGTGTCTATGTATTGGCTTTCAATCATCTTATTTGGCGTCCGCTTTATCGATTAGCCGAAGAACGATTTAATTTTAATTGAGACTCCTATGGCGGAAACAATTATTAACATAGAAAATTTGAGCAAATCTTTTAAGAAAGCCCCTTCCCAGCACCTTCTTGTCCTCGAAGATGTTAATTTCAAACTACAGGAAGGCGAAATAGTTGCTTTGTTAGGTAAATCTGGTTCAGGAAAATCGACTTTGCTCCGGATTATTGCAGGTCTTATCGCTCCTTCCAGTGGAACGGTAACTTATCGCGGTAAACCTGTAACCAGACCAGTAGAAGGCATTGCGATGGTATTTCAGTCGTTTGCTTTAATGCCATGGCTTACGGTACTGGAAAATGTGGAGCTTGGTTTGGAAGCACAAGGTATCAGCCGCGAGGAAAGAAGGCACAGGGCTATTGAAGCGATAGATATTATAGGCCTGGATGGTTTTGAATCGGCTTTTCCGAAGGAGTTATCTGGTGGGATGCGGCAACGGGTTGGCTTTGCCCGTGCCTTGGTTATTAATCCGGATGTGTTATTGATGGATGAACCCTTTTCCGCGCTTGACGTGCTTACTGCGGAAAACCTCAAATCAGATTTATTGGAATTATGGAAAGAAAAGAAAACGAATACCAATGGTATTTTATTAGTAACGCACAATATAGAAGAAGCAGCCACCCTGGCTGACAGGATAGTGATTTTTGGTAATGATCCCGGCTATATTCGTGCTGAGTTACCAGTGACTCTTCCACAACCCCGTGACCCGGAAAGCCCTGAATACCTTGCTTTGGTTGACAAGATTTATACTTTAATGACTACCGGACCCAAAGAAAAAGCCAAACGGGCACAAAGGGAGCGTCAAATAGGTTTAGGCTATCGCTTACCTGATGTAGAGCCCTCTGAATTATCCGGTCTGATAGAAACCATGAAGTCTTTTGAGGAGCGTATTGATTTACCGGAGCTGGCAGACGAGTTGATGATGAATATTGATGATCTGTTCCCAATTCTTGAAACCCTGGAGATACTTGGTTTTGCCAAGGTATCTGCGGGAGATATTCAGTTAAGTGAATTAGGAAAACAATTTTCAGAAGCTGATTTGCAAGAGCGTAAGCAATTGTTCGCGCAAAGATTATTGGAAAAAGTTCCTCTGGCTCGTTATATAAGACGTGTACTGGATGAGAAAGCGGGGCATCGTGTCTCCGAAGAGCGTTTTTTGAGTAAGCTGGAAGATTATTTAAGCGAGAAAGAAGCCGATCGTGTTTTGAAAACAATGATTGACTGGGGACGATACGCCGAGATTTTTGCTTATGATTTCAATACTGGTATTTTGAGTCTGGAAAACCCGGGCAAGGGAGCTTAGCAAGGAAGCCAGGTCAAAATGACCTGGGCGGTGGGAAATGATCTGGACGTTGAATATGGGTAAGAGATCAGTTCCCCGATAGTTAGCGAATATTTAAACATGAGGGCAGTGACCTGACGAATATCTTTTATAGCTCGTGTTAATTAAGCTGATTTTCTTACCAGGTAATTCAAAATTTCAAATAAACGCTCTTCGCTTCCTGCCATTTGTAAGTCAGTTTTATATTTGTTATTTACGACAAAGGCTGGTACTGCGTTAATTTGATAATGCGCCATCAATGACATGCCACTGTTAACGCGCATATCGATTGTTGGTGAGTTTTCGAAAGCGCTCTTGGCAATTTCTCTGTCTACTCCATGAGCAACAAAAAAATCAACCATCGATTGTTTCGTCGCTAAGGGATTTTTATCTTCTTGAATTGCTTTGAATAATATGGGATTCATTTTATCGGACATAGCCAGAGTTTTTGCTGTGTAATAAGCTTTGGCATACAAATCCCAGTTTGGTTTAAAAACAACTGGAATTCGCTCAAGGTGTGCACTTTTTCCCATTCTGGTTGCCCAATCATTTAATGGGGCATCAATTTTATAACACCATGGACAACCATAGCTAAAAAATTCGGTAATCAGGGGTGTTTTATCTTTATTGGTAGACAATTGCGCGCTTGCAACAGTTTGATAATCTCTGCCTTCGATAAATTGAGTTGCCAAAGCAGTCATTGGCATAAGAAATAATAGAACAATTAATTTTTTAAACATAGTCAATTCCTCAATATAACCCTTGAATATAATAAGCAACGGCTTCCATATCTTCTGGGCTCATTTTACTACTGATATCTCGCATAATTTGATTTAAGTCATTCGTTCGCTTCCCGTCTTTAAATGCTTGCAGTTGCATTACAGTATAAGCTGCATGCTGACCAGAAAGCAGGGGAAAGCCTGCTTGAGCATTTCCACTTCCTTTAGGGCCATGGCAGGCTATACAGGCTGCGATGTGCTTATTTAAATCACCACCTCTGTAAAGTTGTTCACCTCTTTTTAAATATTTTTTAGGGGTTGAACCTTCAGGAATGGGCATTTTAGCATAATAGGCTGCCAAGTCATTCATATCCTGCTCAGTCAGGTTAGCGATTATTGCAGTCATAGTGGGGGCAGAGCGTGATTTACCTTCTTTTATATCTTTCAATTGTTTCACAAAATATTTTTCATGTTGGCCGGCAAGATTCGGCCATTCAGGATTCGTACTGATACCTTGCGGGCCATGACAGGCGATACAGACTGTTGACTTACTTTGTCCAGCCTCTTGCGGGTTTTCCTGGGCAAAAATCACTGATGAAGAGCACAGGATTAATACGAGTGCTAATTTTTTCATGAATTTCTCATAATAATTTAGTCAATTAATGGTACACTGCCTGGGTCAAAATCCCAAAACTAAAATGATATCTTATGCCAATCAATTTATATTCTAAAGCAGTATTTTTAAAAAGTGCAGCGCGTGTCAATCAATTACCCGAAGATTCCGGATATGAGGTAGCGTTTGCTGGCCGCTCCAACGCTGGAAAATCCAGTGCCTTAAATTGCCTGACTAATAATAAAAGTTTGGCAAGAACCAGCAAAACACCAGGCCGCACTCAACTCATCAACCTCTTTTCTCTCGATGAGCAAAGACGCCTTGTTGATTTACCGGGTTATGGTTATGCCAAGGTGGCAATGGAAGTAAAATTGGAATGGCAAAAGAATTTAGCCCACTATCTTGAAGCGAGACAATGTTTGAAAGGATTAATTTTGTTGATGGATGTACGCCATCCATTGAAAGATTTGGATCAAATATTGGTGAATTGGGCTTTGCACAGAGAGCTCCCAGTTCATATTTTACTGACAAAATCCGATAAGTTAAGTCGTAGTGAAGTCAAAAATGCTGTGCTTAAAGTTCGGCAGTATTACGAACTGGCAGAGCATTTGGTTTCCGTGCAAGCGTTTTCTTCTGTGAAAAAGGATGGCGTTGAGGAGTTGATTTCTTTGCTTGATTGTTGGTTTGAGTGGAATTAGCTTATAGAATATTGGTTTTTGACTGATTTCAGACCATTTCTTTTAATGATTATCTAATATTTTGCTGTTATAATGTCCTCTTTATGTCCGTTATGATTTTACGAGGACCACAATGACACCTTTATTCCCAACTCAAGGCCCTATTACCATCCGACAAGGTATTGGCGGTAGTTGCTATCTTTTGTCATCCTTGGATTGTATTTTAAATCTTGGAGAGGAAGGAGAGCAATTAATTAAATCACTGTTTACCCAAACGGAAGATGATAAGGTTATCGTTAGAATCAAACGTCATGAGGCATTAAAAGATAATTTACAAAAGAATAAAATGACTGGGAAATACACCCATTACGTAGATGAACTCAACAATAAAGATGTGTTTGAGATTAGCCAGGAAAGGCTAAAGGAAATTGATAATCAATACGGTGGGGTAAAAAGTAATTCCCTGGCAATAAAAATTTTGGAACGATTGGTTTCTTATTATTATGCGGGAGATTGGAGCAATACTGATCCTCTGGCAAGCGTTGTTGCTCATGATATACCAGACAGAATTGCCGGTTTTACTTCCACGGCTTTTGTGGGCAAATTCTTTGGCATCCAAGCGGAAGACATTCCATACTCAAAGCTTGATGATATCATCAAATTGAAATTAATAAATCCTGATGAGCCTGTTTATATTAGTATGTCTTATGGAAAAGTTGATGGCTTTGGGAAGTTTCATGGTCGTCATGCTTTAAGAATAGACAAAATTATTCCTAAAGGTTCTGGAAGTTATGATTTTGTTTTAATCAATCCGCACGATAATTCTAAAACAGAAACTTATAGCTTAGATGATCTCAATAAACGAAACTGCCGATTTTGCCTTTTTAATACCAATATCCATAGAGCCAGTTTGACAAAAAGATTATTGACGCTTCCCAACGATGAGGGCAGGTATGTTTTTGCCAATTCTGGGCTGCAGAAAAGGTTGATATCTTTGGAGGAAATGAATCTTCTAACTAACAATAAAATTATTTCTTCTTGCATTAGTTTGCATAAACAAATCCCTTATCTTGAAAAACTTTTCCTTAAACTGTCAGTGGATGAAAAGAAAACATTAACTACTTGCATAGCTAATGCAGATAGTTCTAAAAAAGAATTCCTAAAATTACTCATAACCCGTCTTCCTGCAATGGACTTGCTTGAACTGGTTCTTCATGAAGAAACATCTCAAGAATTATTAGGTGAGGTTTTGACAGAATTAGCCTTGTTAAACCCAGTCGAAGAAAACAAATTAAGTCCCAAAGCCGGCATAAATTTTAATAGCGAGGCTTTTCTCCATTTAATAGTGAAGTCTGCAATACAGCAAAAAATCAATCAGTTAGCTTACATACCTGAAAAAGCGAAACAAGAAATTGAATCCGGGTTAATTAACTTTTACTTTGGTGGAGCATCTTCTAGTTTAACAAGAGCATCAGGGTTACGAGCATTGTTTATAGCCAATGTTTTCTCCAAAAAATCAATAGAGGCATTATTTCCGCCAAAAGCTCTTTTTGCAAAAGCGATTGCTAACTATCTCACACTAAAGACTTTACCGGATTTATTGATTGAGTACTTAAAAAGCAAAGACACATCGTCAATTGATGAGGAGTTTTTTGATGTCGTTCTTGCCAGCGCAACCTTTAAAGATCCGGATGAATTCTTTGAAAATTTGTTCAGATTAAGCCAAATTAATCCTGAAGTGGCAAAAGCTTTATTTGTCTTCGCATCTCAAAAAATTAATGTTCTATTTAGCATATCTTTAGAAGAATACGCAAAAAAAATTGCTTTAAAAGATTCAGGTGAATTTAAATCATGGTTTGAGTCTTTATCTAATCCACAGCCAGTGATAAAAATTCCTGAAATTGATAATGTATTAAGGCAAAAACGAGTTGAAGATGCTAAAAGAGTAATTTCAGATATCGTTCAGCGCATCGATTCTTTTCCATTTAGTTTTGAGGGTTTTAAAACCGTTGCCCACATTAATCTTAATGCAGAAGAGCTCAGAGGCCAACTTAAGCAAATAATTAATTCTGGCGAATTGCAAAATGCGTTGCAAATACTTGATTTACCTGATGAACATCCGGAAGTTCAGAAGGCTCTACAACGTAAGTTACGCATGATAGACGCCGCAGCTAATCGACGTTTGGATTTTCTCAAGAAATATGAAACGGATATAGATGAACAGGTCAGGCAAATAAAAGATTTCCCAATTGGCTTTAATGATGCGGACACCATAGTAGCTATTGAATCCCAACGTATTCTATTGAACAAAAAACTTCACGCACTGGTCAAGGCCGAAGATCTTTTGGGCGAACAATTAATCGCCAATCCAAAAATAAAAATTGTCTATTATGCTCAGGTTGAAAAGATTAATTTGCGGGCTGAATTATTGCAAAAACAGCTTCTTAATGAGGCACAAAAGGTTATCGATTCTGTTGAGAAAAGAATTAATAATTTTGCAATTCGTTTTAATGATAGAAATTCTTCTTCCGCGGTAGAATGGCAGCGTAATGATTTATTACAACAACTTGATAATCTGGTTAAACCGAATCAAGCCTTATTAAGTGCTGGAAAGGTTCTCGATTGCACGGATTTACACCCATCTATAGTTAGAGCACTGCAAGCTAAAAAGCAAACAATAAACGAAACTGCTGATCAACTGCTCGTTAAAATAAATGCTCAAGAAGTAGTAAAAAGCTATGAAAAACAAATCAGGGAATTTCCGATAAGTTTTAACAGGTGCCAATCAGTTGAAGAAGTAATTGCCAGAAAACAGGATTTAATTCAATCGGTTCAAAATTTGGTGGAAAGCCAGCCAGATTTGCTTAAGGCCCAAGAAGAGCTTCAACTTTCATCCGGTGAGAATCATAGTGACATCAGAATGGCTCTGGCAGATAAAATTCGTGAAATCAACAAACAAGCTGATGCGATGTGTAAGCGAATTAAGAACCAGATCGCAGCGACAAAAGAAACTTTGCATATTCTTGCTGAAATTAAATTTTCCGAGCACTTAAAAGCTATAGAAAGTATGGTTAAAACAATGGAGGCCAAAGCGGTTGGAGATAAAAATTATAAACGTGTGGTACCCATAGCAAGAACATTTTATAGTGATTTATTAATGGCTGAAGAGCATTTCAAAAATTCGCATCTGCCCAAGAATGTGAAATGTAGGGATTTTCATCAGGCTTGTGTCGCCGCCATCAATGCGACTTTACCTGTTTTAGAAGTGCATCGTGGCTGGAAACAAATTCTTGCTGATTTAGCGAGTGCTTTAGTCACTTTATGCACTTTGGGCGGAGCCAATTTATACGCGGGACGATGGCGATTATTTCCTGTACCCACCGAATCTGAAAAAATTGTCAAAGATTTTTCGGTGTCAATGCAACCGCTTGCTGTCAGAGCTTAACAAAATTGATTTGATATTTCTTGAAATGGTTGTCAGGCTTCACAGAATTTATTTGTTTGTTATCAGAATAAACTTTGTGAAGTTCGACAGTTCTTTTTACTACTTCAAAACATTTTTCATTAGTTCCTCAACGACCTGAGGGTTAGCAAGGGTTGTTAAATCTCCCAGCTCATCGATGTGCGACACTTCTTTACAGGCAATTTTTCTTAGTATTCGGCGCATAATTTTACCTGAACGGGTTTTCGGCAAATCGTTTACAAACTGAATGACATCTGGTTTGGCGATAGCGCTGATTTCATCCTTGACTCGCTCCATCAATTCAGTTTGGAGCTTAGCATCTGGCTTATTTCCCTGCTTCAGAATAACATAGGCAAATATTCCTTGACCTTTTAAATCATGAGGAATACCTACAACACCAGCTTCTGCCACCCTAGGATGGCTGACTAAGGCTGATTCAATTTCAGCAGTACCCAGCCGATGCCCAGAAACATTAAGTACGTCATCAATTCGGCCTGTAATCCAATAATCTCCATCTTCATCTCGTCTGGCGCCATCACCAGTGATGTAATAGCCATTGGACAAATAAGTGTTGCAGTATCTTTGGTGATCTCCCGCAATGGTTCTTGCCATAGAAGGCCATGGGTATTTGATAGCCAAAAATCCTTCTCCAGCGCCATTAATTTCATGTCCTTGCTCATTTAACAGGAGTGGTATGATCCCCGGAACGGGTTTACGAGCAGAGCCTGGTTTGATAACTTCATCGCTGGATCTGGCACTAATCATAATGGCTCCAGTTTCAGTTTGCCACCATGTATCCACTATCGGGCATTTCCCTTGTCCGACTTTTTGGTGATACCAAACCCATGCTTCCGGGTTAATTGGCTCACCCACTGAGCCCAATAAACGAAGAGAACTTCTTGAGCTTGAGTTTAGCCATTGATCGCCCGCTCTCATTAGAGAGCGGATGGCCGTGGGGGCTGTGTAGAACACATTCACTTGATGCTTATCAATGATGCGCCAATTTCTTGCTGCGTCAGGCCAAGTGGGTATTCCTTCAAACATCAATGTGGTAATGCCATTGCAGAGGGGGCCATAGACGACGTAACTATGGCCTGTAATCCAACCTACATCAGCAGTGCACCAAAATACTTCATGATCCTGACAATCAAATATCAGTTGATGCGTATAAGCGGTCTGCACTAAATACCCGCCTGTGGTATGCACCACTCCTTTTGGTTGTCCTGTGCTTCCTGAAGTATAGAGAATAAACAGAGGATCTTCGGCGTCCATTGGTTCCGGCGTGCATTGATCCGATACGGTTTGTTTTAGCTCATGCCACCAATGTTCTTTATTTTTATTTAGTGCTATGGGGGTATTTGAATTTTTAACAAGCAGTTTGGTGATGTTTAAATCCTGGCTGGCTTCATCGGCCTGTTTTTTTAAAGGGATAGTTTTCCCACCACGTTGAAACGCATCCGCGGTGATTAAACATTTGCAGGATGAGGCTATTAATCGCTGTTGCAATGCATGGGCTGAAAACCCGGCAAATACAACAGTATGAACAGCCCCGATGCGAGTACAAGCCAGCATGGCAATCGCTGCTTCAGGAATCATGGGCAAGTAAATGCCTACCGTATCACCCTTGCGAATATTTAGGCTTTTTAACACATTGCTCATTTTGCATACTTCAGAAAGCAGCTGTGCAAAAGTCAGTGTTTTATTTTGGTTTTCATCGTCACCTTCCCAAATGATGGCTGTTTGATTCGCTTTGTCAGGTAAATGCCTATCCAGGCAATTAGCGCTTACATTGAGCAAGCCGCCTTGAAACCATTTCACATCGCCTTTGTTTAATCCTCCCTGTAGGGGAATATTCCAAGGTTGTATCCAGTCAATAGTTTGTGCGGCAATTTCAGACCAAAATTCAGATAAAGATTCTTCTGTTGGTGTTAAATGAGGGGGCGTTAGACGAACGGGATGCATGCTACACCTCTTGTGTCTTGGCAATCTGTTTGATAATGGCTGAAAAATCGATATCACCAAGTCCTTGATCGACAAATTGTTGATAAATTTCAGTTGTTTTGGCTCCAAGGGGTGTTTCAATGTGTACTGATTTCGCAGTATTTTGACTCAATAACAAATCCTTCAACATCATTTTTGCTGCAAACCCTGGCTTATAGTCATTATTTGCAGGAACATTGTCCAATATTCCTGGCACAGGGACGTATTTACTCATAGCCCAACATTGGCCTGATGAATTGTTTACCACCTCAAATAATTTTTCATCAGACAGTCCTAGTTTTTTCGCCAGAATGAACGCTTCTGATATGGCGATCATCGTGGTGCCCAGTATCATGTTATTGCAAATTTTGGCTGCTTGCCCACTGCCTGCACTACCTGTATGGATGATTTTTTTTCCCATGGCAGAGAGAATGGGATGCGCTGCATTATAAGCCTCCATTTCACCACCAACCATGAAGGTTAATGTGGCTGCGGCAGCGCCCGCTACGCCGCCAGAGACGGGAGCATCGACGACCAGAAGATGATTCTCTTTCGCTATTTGATGAGTTTCTCGAGAGCTTTTTACATCAATCGTAGAGCAATCAATGTACAGTGAGCCAGCATTTAATTGACTGAAGATACCATCTACACCAAGGCATACGTGTAAAACCTGCTGTCCGGTTTGTAACATAGTAACAATGATGTCTTTGCCTTTCGCCAGCTCCTGTAAGTTGTGAGCAATCGCTCCACCTTGTTCGGCAAAATGCTCAAGTGCTGATTGTTGCAGATCATAGCCCATGACACTATGACCAGCCTTCAAAAGATTAATGGCCATTGGAAAACCCATATGACCCAATCCTGCAAATCCAATATTAGCCATATATTTCTCCGTAATAAGCCTGATTAATCATGAGTGGGCATGGCAAAGCTGCTGTCCTTTAATTCGGTTATTGGCCATTTGCTGGTAACCGTTTTGCGTCGAGTGTAGAAATGAATGCTTTCTTCTCCGTGCATGTTGGTATCTCCAAACACAGAGCGCTTCCAGCCACCGAAAGGATGGTTGGCAATGGGAACGGGTATTGGAATATTAATGCCGACCAAGCCTGCTTGAACCCGTTGACTATACTCACGTGCTGTAAAACCATCCCGAGTGAAAATTGCGGTGCCATTTCCGTATTGATGTCTATTGACCAAAGCAAGAGCTTCTTCAAAATGGTTGACTCGCACGATAACCAGTACAGGTCCAAAAATCTCATTTTGATAGACAGACATTTCTTCGGTTACTTCATCAAACAAACAGGGGCCCAGGTAAAAACCCTGTGGGTATTGAGGATGTTGAAAGGTTCTGCCATCGATAATCAAGCGGGCACCTTCATTAACCCCTTTTTCAATAGCGTTCAAAACTCTTTGCCGATGAACCTGGCTGATAAGAGGGCCCATATCAGTGCCTTCAACATCTCCCGCGTCTACGCGAATGGCTCGAATGAGGGGGGCAACTTTATTGATCAAGGCATCAGCCGTATGTTGGCCAACCGTTACAACGACAGATAAAGCCATGCAACGTTCTCCGGCCGAACCATAAGCTGCGCCGACGATGGCATTGGCTGCCTGGTCTAAATCCGCATCAGGCATAACCACACAGTGATTTTTAGCTCCGCCAAAAGTATGTGCCCGTTTCCCATAGGCTGCTGCAGTGGTATAGATGTGTTCGGCAACAGGAGTGGAGGCAACTGCAGTAAAGGCAGCTATATCCGGATGGGCCAGTAAATGCTCTACAGTCGTTTTATTACCCTGGATACAATTGGCAACGCCCGGGGGTAAGCCGGCATCACTTAACAATTCCAGTAAGCGGACAGGCGCCGAGGGATCTTGCTCCGAGGGCTTAAGAATAAAGGTGTTTCCACAAGCAATGGCAGGAATCATCATCCAAATGGGTACCATGACAGGAAAATTAAATGGAGATACTCCGGCACATACTCCCAAGGGTTGTCGAAAAGTATGACAATCAATATGGCTGGCCACTTCAGCAGAAAAGTCTCCCTTGAGCTCGTTGACGAGTCCGCAGTGCAGCTCTACCACTTCAATGCCTCTGGCCACTGAGCCTTTGGCGTCATCCAGGGTTTTTCCATGTTCACGAGTGACTATTCGTGCCAGATCCATTTGGTATTTTTCCAGCAATTCTCTAAATCGAAATAAAACTCGTGCTCTTTTTATAGCAGGGGTTTGCGACCATTCATTTCCTGCTGCTTTGGCAACAGCTACAGCTCTATCACAGGTTGCTTTTGACGCAAAATGGACTTGGCCAATAACTTCACCCAGAGCCGGATTGTAAATGGATTGAGCTTCCGTATCAGTTTCATTAATAAGTTGTCCACCAATATAGTGAGGTACATTGTATCCCATTTTTAAACTCCTTGTATTGAAAGGCAGCAGCTAGATAATAGTTACAGAAACAGGGCTGACATTAATTTTTTTGTCTTTTATTTCTAGCCAATGATTGCCGTTACTTAATGATTAATCACTCAGTGTTTTAAGTGTTACTTGATATCGTCTATCTGATTGGCTATCTTGTGAACCTAGTGTTTCAACGACTTCAAAATGAGTTGGATTACCGGCTTTTTTTAAAGCATTTTGAATGGCATCATCAATCCCGGATTCTGAAAAACCTGTAAAATCCTCTATACTTTTCATACTTATCCTTTTACTATTCCTCCAAAAAAACTAGTTTAGCATGAAGTAATGCTATTAAGGCAATTAACTTCCTGATATCTTAGGCTAAATATATAATTCAATTGTTAATTCAAAACATTGTCACTTTGAATTATTTATACAATAATGAGGAAATTAAGGCAGTAAGGGAATTAAGCTATGGGAAAAGGTATAATTTTACGTGTTTTGGAAAATACAGTATTATCTCCTGAGGTATTTGATACACTAGAGCGGCTTTTACCTGGTTACAAATTAGAGTATTTTAAAGAGCAGCCAGATTATCGTAAAAGTATCGCCCGCCGGATAGACAGCCTTCATGATGCCTTTTCATTTATTTTAAAAGCTTATCCTCTTGACCCAAAACATACTTCACTGACGGTTGAAACCTTAAATGCTTATGCCGCAGAATGCAAGGCCTCATGTGACCTGGAAAAGCTGACATTAGAAGAGTTGCATTTTGAGCTCGAACGATTTACGGCCAAACTGGTTGAAGCCATTTCAATCGCATGGAAATGGCCTAGAGGCAAAGCAGTCAAAGAAGCGATAGCCTGCCTTAATGAAGCTGAGCAATATGTGCTAATGAGTCGAGGCCGCAGTGATATTGCTACGATAATGCCCATTGAAATGGACAGTGAGACAAAGTATGTTTTGCAATACGACGAGTCCCTTTCTCCTGTTTATGAGCAATGGTTAAATGAATTAAAGCAATTAAAAGAATATAATTTTCCTAAAACACCTGCCTGGTTTAAAAATCTGCCGCCCTATCAACAAGCTTATTATTGTAATCTGAATTTAAGTTCTGTTGATCCTAAAAAAGCGCTGCAGCACTTTAATACATTTTTTGGCAATTGGGGAGATATTGCAAAAAGGTCACTGAATTTGACTACGGAATTAAATCAAATACATACCAACTCACCGCCGTATCCTTCCTGGTTCAATGAATTAAGCCTTGCTCAGCAAGCCATGATTCGAGTCTTGTCTGCTACTCCACATGAGATTAAATCCAGTTTAAAAGAGTTTAAAAAATTTATGGTTGAGCAGGCTAGGAATGATCAATACGCATCGACTTTGAGCCTAGTGCCTAAGCTTCCACAGTGGTATTGGGTTTTGTCCGAGAAACAACAATACTTTTTGGAATATGCACTCAAAAATGCAGAGAAAATAGAAGATGTCGTATCCTATTTATCAAGCCGGCACCGAACTTTGCCTGCTCCGGCCAATTATGGTGCACACAGTTTGTATTTAATCGATGGTGATGGTAAAGAAACTTTATTTTATGACAAGAGGTATCGCTCAAGCCATGTTGCCAGTCGCGATTCGTTAAAGTTTCCTGAAGATGTCCAGCAGCGTCATGTTGACTCCAACCTGGTCAAGGTGATGGAATTTGCCAAAGCACAACAGCCCTTGTTATTGCAAACATTAATTAGCCCTATCCATGCGGTAGATTATATTCCAACGGTGGTTACAGACTTTTTACCTGAATTACCTCCGGATCTGGAGTTGTATAAAATTGCCCGAGATGCGGTCACTCGGAGCAAGCGCAGGCATGAAATATTCCAACATAATCATCCTTTTAATATTGCCAAGCGTTATTATTATACTCAGGCAACGGATAAAGACAGCGAGTTTTTATTAAAGGCAGCGCAGAAATGCGTGTCTACCAAGCCCGGATTACAGGCGCTAATCGATGATTATAAGGCTGTTTTAGAGTCTCCTTTAGGATCTGCAACGTTTTGGGATTACGATGGTAGGGAATTATTCCTTAGCTCTTTGGAAGAACTAATCATTCTAACCATGAGTGGGTATAGCTATGGTTCCTGTGTCAGTGGTAAAGACAGAAAAGCAGTGGAGTTGTTGCATACTGATGCCATGATTTTGTATAAGGCTAAATATGGGAATTGGCCTAAATTTGGAATTCCCAAAGAAAAAGAAGAGCGAGTGAATTTCATCAATATTGTTGTAGATCTTTATATCTCCAGGCATCAACATGAGCTTGCAGGGCAAAATGCACCAGGTTCAGAGGGAATCAAAACGCCCGATTGGTACTGGCCCAACGATATCGCTGAGGCCATTAACAAGCGTTTAGAGAATGAGAAAGCATTAGCCTATGATGATCGATTAGCCACTGATAATGAAGTGAAGAATATTAGCAAGGATTTGCGCTCCTTTTTTCTACCAGAAAACGAATTGCATTGCTTGTTAATTGCCAAACAGTTAGGTGAAAAAATGTGTACAAAGCTTTATGACGTGCTAAGCGCTTTAATCAATGAAGAGCGCAGGTTTCAAAAGTCAAGCAGAGATTCCTGGAAATTACGTTGGTTCTCTGATAAAGATGTGAGCTCAACACCTACTGGAATACTCAATATTCGTGAAGTAATGCACGATGAAAATTCCGGCAATGATAATATTCTGCGCATTGGGAAAATATTTGCAGCCGTTTTAAATCGGCCAGAAAGTGATTCATCAAGGACTCCAGCAACCAATTCAGTGTATGATCGCATTCGGAAATTATTACAACCTCTGACATCAGAAGCTACGTTACAAACATTGGCAGATGAGGCGATTATAGAATGGTCTTCTTTATTTGAGAGTTCCAAAAGAGAAAACAGCGGATTGGTTTATATGTAATGTTTAAAAATGGAATTGGGAAACGCTCTATGTCAATGGGTGAAAAGTGAGAAAGAGACCCGTATGCCCCACGATAATACGGGTCAAGTTAGTTTTTGCAATTTAAAGCAAGTGCTCCAAACCATAAACCAGATTATTTAAATTCAATACTTTTTGACAAGCCAGTACAATTCCCGGCATAAAACAGCCGCGATCTATACTGTTGTGTGTGATAGAGAGTGTCTCGCCTATATTGCCAAAGAGGACTTCTTGCCGGGCAAGCAATCCGGGTAGTCTCAGGGAATGGATATTAATATCATGATGAGAGCCGCCTCGGGCTCCTGGGGTTAATTCTTTTAACGCAAGTTTGTTTTTGGGGTTTTTGCGTGCCGCAGCTATCATTTCTGCAGTTTTTAAAGCGGTTCCTGATGGCGCATCCAATTTTTGTTGATGATGACCTTCAATGATTTCAACCTCTGAAAAGTATTCAGACACTTTGGTGGCAAGCATCATCATTAAAATAGCGCCGAGAGAAAAGTTAGGCGCAATAATTCCGCCCACTTGTTTTATTTCACACAGTTTGGTGAGCTCATCGATTTGTGTTTCAACCAATCCCGATGTTCCAATAACAGGTCGGGCGCCGTGATTAATAATGGTTAAAGAATTTTCATAAACACAGTCTGCTCTTGTTAAATCAACAACTATTTGTGCTTTGGTGTCCAGTATACTTTGCCCAAGGTTGTCCTGTCTGCCTAGTTTGGCTACAATTTCAAACTGCCCATGGCTTTCCAATGTTTCACAGGCGAGTGTTCCCATTTTTCCATTGGCACCATTTACAATGACACGTGTTCGCATTTATAACTCCGAATTATTTATATGACTTACGAAAAACCCCAATCCTTTTGTTAAAAAGGGTTTTTAATTCGGTTATTGAGTTTATCTAAACTCCCTCATTAAAAATTTTTTTTTTGCCTGGACCTTGGCATTTTTCGTAAGTCCTGATTTAGTTATACGTTGCATAAAAACAGGATTGGGATTCTTATTGTTTGGAGTGAGACGCCGGGGTAAGTGGATTGACTGCCCGCCATGCCCAGATTGAAGCAAAAGGCCATCCAATCAGTGTCGCTTGCATAATCAAGGCGACAACAGCTCCGCCTGGATTGTCTTTAATCAATAAAACCAACCAAGGGATGAATATAGCAAGAATTGAAAGTATTATCCTCATTTTGTAATCACCATTTATACATGATTGAGCGATAAGGTTTCCTTATATTAGTAATCTGGCAAGTATCCTATGCTCTATTCTGTCTGACTTAAGTTAATTATAGACATATCATAATGTATTTTGCTAATTGGATACAAATCAAAAGGCATTCGGCTTAATGGAAATAATTAACGAAAGCTTGCAAACAACCAATAAACATTGTACATTGTGCGCTCATTCCTCGAGTAACTAATAGCATAATTTACACCATCTGACTTCAAGATATGACTATCATACATTCAAGGTCGGCATACTTTTGTGAATCAAATAATTTTGATAATTTTCATGCCAATAGACTAAACACAATAAGGGTACCAGAATGAGAAAGCAGGCGCTGCACCCACGAACCGCTGTTATCAATAAAGCGCAAAAAAATCAATCCAAGCGTGCGCGATCTGGCGCATTATTATGGCTTGCGGCTAATTTCCCTGAGGCATTCGATAATTCTTTGCGTATTCGGCCATTAAAGATTGGTATTATGTCTGATATTTTGCAGTATGCAGAAAAAGCAGCGCAAGCAGGAATCTCTAAAAGTAAATTAAGGGAGGCCGTTGTTCTTTTTACCCGTCGTCTCGATTATCTGGCTTGCTTGAAGGCTCGCGAAGTCCGTATCGATTTGCAAGGAAATCCAGTGGCGGAGGTTACTGAAGAAGAAGCTGAGCATGCTTCCATGAAAATTAAAAAACGCGTGGAAAAGAGTGTTAAAAATGCTCGCAAGCAAGTGAATGGAAAAGCAGTTAATCATTCGCATGTCAATAATCAATCGAGTACAGTTTCCAGCGTTAAGTCAATGAATTCGGTTGAATCTCATCCGGAACCCCTTTTACCAGTATATCCCCTCAGAAGCTCTGCCTATGCATCACAAAATATAGCAATCCAATCCGCCAAACCAGCATCTGTGGTAGTCAAACATAAAGCACCGAAGCAATATGATCCGGATGCTGTAGCTCGTTTAAAAGAAAAGTTAGGATTGTCTCGAAAAGCAGAAGAGAAAAAGGAAACGACAGAGTAAATGCGAATAGCGACATTATTTTCAGTAGTTCTGTTTATTTCTCCACTATGGGCTGCACCAAAATTTTTACCATCCCAACCTGCCTTTTATGGAGTATATGACATTAAGGGGGCTGAATTATGCAGTACAGCAAAGCATACCTTAGCCTACTTAAATAAAGGTAAACATTATGACCCTCAAGTGATTCACGATGGAAAAGTCATTAAGATTTCTTTAGGCAGAGTGAAAAGAACCTTGGAATTTATTTGTCAAAACCAAAAAAAATTAAATAACCCGGATTTTGTAAAACAACACTTCGATTTTATTCGATGGTATCCCGACTTAAAAAAAGCAAAACAATTATCTGCCAATAAACCATTATTACAAAATATACCCAAGGATAAGGTATTGATGACTAAATATTTTGTGCATTTGGCAGTCGCCAGTACTAAACCTACCTCAGAAAAAAACTATCCTTTGTATGCCTTGCCCGAAGATGAGTTGAATTTGACTCTTGATGAAGCAAATGCAAAACCAGAATTGATCCGTTTCAAATATGGTAAGCAAGCGATATTATCAGGTGCTCTCAAAAATCAACCGGTTAGCAAATTGGCCTACTTCAGTCGGGATGATTTAGAGGCTGCCTTGCTGCAAGGTACTGTTGTTGCGGATTTTGGTCCGACTGTTGGCAAAAAAATATTTAATGTCCATCGTAGTAACAATATTGCCTATGATCGAACTAAAACTCCTTATCAGCAGGAGCGTTTCTGGTATTTCAAGGAAGTTGATGGAATTAAAGGTTATGGAAAGGACGCTGAATACAAAATTACTGTTAACCCCAACGTGACCTTTGCGGCTGATTTGGCTGAGTTTGGTTTAGGAAAATTACTGATGGTTCAGTATCAAGACAAATCGGGGCGTAAAATGACTAAAATGGGCATCTTGGCTGATACCGGGGGTGCTTTTAATAATAATTTATATCAAATTGATTATTTGGCAGGAAGTTTTCCGGGACAGAGCGCTCTTTACAAAGCTACTCGAAATTTACCTGATTATGTTGATGCTTACTTTATGATTTTAAAACAACCTTAGGTGTTTAACGTATTTACGGAGTAAGTCCATGAGAACGGTTTTATATCGATAAAGCCTGTTGAGCCTTACATTTTGGTAAACTCGACTTCACCTTCTTTTCCTTCTCCCTTGCGTGGTGAAGGGTCATCAGTATTTTTTATGGTATGAAGTTCTTCTTTAAGGCTTATCGATTTTTCTATATTCTTTATGGATTGTTCCATTTGTTTTTGGCGATAAATATAAATCAAACTGCCCCCGGTTTTTATTGCTTCGGTGATACTTGCTGTAATGATTGTAATAAACTGCATAAATTTTCTCAGGAAATGAGTGCCTTTATCAGCAGAACTTAATTTTTCAATAAAGACAGTGTCATTAGGTAATGATTTAACTTTTAAAGCACGTTGCTCTATAGGGATATCTCTATTTTGTAATTCTCTATTAATAGTCTCAATGTACTCTTTGACATCCTGATTTTTAGGGGGAAGTTTTGCGCTGAACAGGCGAAGTCTGTCGTATGCTTCAAAAACTATCAGATGATCAGGCAAGTGTTTTCTTTCAAATTCTTTGAATCCTTGCAGCAGCTCTTTTGAACAGTCTTCAGCATATAGAAAGCGATTTTTGTTTTTTTTGTAATATTCTCGGGCAATTTGTTCATATTCCTGGGCAATGGGAGATTTCAGGGTTGTGTAAACAAGATGATTACGTAATGACACTTCGAACTGCATGTCCAATAAGACATTTCGGGTTTGATTTGGGTTCTTATCTTCAAGCAAGGCCATCTGTTGCCCGAGGAATACTAATTTATCGTTCTTAATCTCAATTTCAAATGCTAATTCATGATTGGAGGGATCTTCGGATAGTTTTTTCTTTAATGTTTGCAGATCGCTTTCGGTTTGTCTGACGAGAATATTGATATAAGTGGCATCGTCCAGAATAGATAACTTTTTACTAAAAGGCATGTCTAATTCCAAGGCAGCAGATAAGAATAATTGGTTGACTGCAGCCATGGCTGGATTAATTAATGTACCAGGTTTTAAATTCAAGTAGTCTTCTTCTTGAGATAATCTTGTAAGTAAATCCCTATACGCATTTTCCTTTATTTTAGGGAAGTCATAAGTAACCAAGGCATTGACCATACCAGCTACCTCAGCAGCCTGAGCCCCTGCCCGTTGAATTTGTTCTAATAAATCAAGAAAAACCCTGATCGTGGTAAGATTAAAACCATACTTCTCCTCTAATGCTTCTTTCAATCTGCTAATTTCAGCGTTCATAAATTCTTCATTCGCCAATTGTTCTCGAGTCAATGAACGAATAACCTTAGGTTGTTGGCCAAACGCATTTTTGTATCTGGAACTTAAATAGCTTCTTGCTTTCTCTAACTGGGGAGAGGCCAGATGTGCGTATTTTACACCCAGTTTTGCCGCTTTTTTTCCTACTGATTCAGTCCGATCGATTTGTACTTCACGAATTCCAGCTTCAAAAAATGCTTTTTCAATACGATGGTCTCTTGGTGTTTTTCTTTTTAACAATTCTTTATGGGCTCTATTAAGAATAAACTGAAGATCAGCCCAATCCTCTTTGTTGTAATTGATGGATTGAACTTTATTACTGAAACTCAATGCGGCACGAACTACTGGGCCATAATGCTGTTTTAACTCGGGTGAAAATCGTTCCACTGCCATTTTTAATTCATGAGCATGGTTTGCAATTTCTACCAACGCTTTTGTTTGCGATACAAGGTTGTCGCTCTTTTTCATTTGCTCGAATTGTTTTAAAGCGGTTTCCAGGTGATATAATCCGTTTTCGACTTCTTTAATTTGCCTTACCATGAGTGGATCTTTGTCATTTATCACATGCAAAGGCTTGCCTTGGGGTTTGATTAAATATTTTTGCACTCGAGTGGAGAAATTATCTCCAGTAAGAGCCGAAAATTGCTCTCGTATCATACCCACAGTGGATGATAATTTTAATTCTTGAATGTAAGCTAAATTACCCCGAACGGTGTTAAGAGATGAGACCGATGTTGGTTTTAATTCTCCAGGGCCTACAGCAGGTTTCTTGCCTTCGATTTCTAAAAATGTTCTGCGCAGTTGGGGCAAATTGATTTCTTTTGATACATCAGATTTTAGCTCGAAAGATTTGGCTATAACGTGATCTATGGCTTTATCAATGACCGCAATTTTTAATTCACAGGATTTTTTGTGTTCGTTTAAATTGTTTTCAACAGCAAGCTGCAATTTTATCAATTGAGAGACTGTAACCTTGATTTTATTGATCTCTTCAGGTGGGGACGTTTCAAGTTGATTTAAAGCAGCAACAAAATCATTGCTTAATTCCAAATTACTATTTGCCATTGCGGATTGAATTTTTACAAAAGCAAGACGCAATTGAACGAGCTCATTTGGCTTTATGTTGGAGAGTGGTTGACCTGCATAGTTTTTAAGTATCCCGAAAAAAGTGTTAACCGCTTTTTTTTGCTCTTCTATTTGGATCAATGCAAGGCAGTGTTCCGTTTTTTTAGCCATTAAGCGCGCCATGCGCTTGTCGCCCATATAGAATGAAAGAGGAATTTTTTGCAATTTAAAATCAGGCTTGGTTTCAATAATTTCATTGAGTTTGTCGTTAATTTGGTCTAATTCCAAGGCTATAGGTGCTGATAAAAGGCCTGGGGTTAAATAGTGACGTGTCTCAATTTCATCAAGCATCATCATCAAATTGGGATAACCTTCTTTTAACCATTTCTGGTATTGCCGAATAGTGACTTCTTGCAGGTTGTTTCCTTCGCGTTGAATTTTTTTATTTAATTCAAGAAGACCGGAGATGGCGCTGAAGCCTTTAAAAATACTCAACAAGTAAGCATTTTCTTCAAAGAACAATTCAAATACTGCACCTATGGCTTCAATTTTTTTGCTGTTGATTCTTAACTCATCAACTGATTTCTCAGCGTTTTGATCCAATGAACTTGACATATTGTTCAGTAGCCTTGGAATTTCTGAAAATAATTTAACTAGTGAAGCGGTTTGTGTTATTTCATCCGTTTTAGGTTGAACTGTATTAATTCCCTGACCTAAAATGCTTCCCAGTTTTTGCGCTACATTAAGTTCACTGAATTGACTTGTCCATCCATACTCTTTAACCAGCTTGTTTGCTTCGATGATCACAGGCGCTATTAAATCGTGATTCTCACGAATTAAATTGTGAATGTCTGAGAAATCCTCAGTAAACAACGTAAATGATTTGTACACTTGGGATAATGCCGCTATGCCTTGATGTGCTGCAGCAATCTTACCCAATGTAGTGCTGGTGTCTATGCCATGCCAGGTTTTAAGAGCACACTCTGCATGATACATACTGTTGATGATTTTTTTTATTGCCGCTGTTTGAGGCGGGTCTTGATCAAGATGAACAAATGGAACGCCATGTTCCTGTGGGTTTAGACTGTCGGCTATGGCTGGAGATAAGGTGGATTTAAACTTGCTTAATAACAATGTCCGAGCAGTACTGATTTTATCAGCATAATCCAATAATTCAGCCGTTTTTTCTTTTGGTTTTTTTTCATTTCCCTTTACACTTTCTTCAGGTGATGTTTTTGCTTTTTCCGGAGATGTTCCGAGTGGACTTCTGGGCCTGGCTTGGCCTTCTGTTTGTAATTGTTGCAAGGCGGATAAGTCATTAGCTGTATAATTGGTGTCTGAGAAAGATGACCCTAAAGTCATAATTTGTTGCAACAGTGGAGCCAGCGCTTTTTGACCCTCTGGTGAAAGTTCTTTGACACTTGATTTTAGTTTGGAAGCTGCAGAAGCGATTGCGATAAAATAATGCAATCGGATCATAATCCCATAGCTCAAATCTATTTTTTCAAAATCTTTAAGCGCTTTTTCTAATTGAAACAAATTATTTTCAACGGTTTTAATTTGTTTCACCAACCCAGGATCATTTTCATTGATTTTATATGGAAGAGTTGAAAAACAGGCTTGATATTTTTCTGGTAAATGGCGATGAATCAGAGTATCGACATTTGTTCTTGTGCTGTTTACTGTAGTCGATAATTGCATTTCCTGAATGGCCGTTAGTGTTCCACGAAGATTGACTAATTTCGAAGGTTTTACTGCAACAAATTGGGATGGAGGAGCCTCCTTCTGCGAGGGTTGATTTCTCAAGGTTGATTTTATAGCATTGACACGAACTTCAGCTTGATATTGCAGTGCGGTTTCTTCTAGCTTATCTGACCCGGTCCTTAATTTTTCACGAGCTTTCTCAGCAATCAGGATCTTAAATTGTTCGGAAGCAATTTGGCTTGACAGAAAACGATCAACAGATTCCCTGGTTCCCAGGATTTTATCAACGTTGTAATTTACTACATAACTGGCTACATAACCTAAACCATCTTTGGCTAATTCCCACCATGATTTGGGTTTAGGCGCGGTTTTTTCAGGGCCGGTAGTATTTAAAACAGAGGTTAACAGATTTTCAAGGTCCAAGCTGGCATGAGCCAGTGCTGTTTGTATTTGGGGATATAATTGTCTTAGTAATATCCGATCCGGCTCTGTGACTTGTGAAAGATTCATGCCTTTATAGGCTCCCAGGATCTTATAAAAATCAGCAGTGGCCGCTTGCTGTTTTTCGCTAGCCATGATAGCTCGCACACTGTTGACCTGAGCATTATGAATTTGTTGCTCTCTTTTCCCCTTCAATGATTCTATGGTTACAACGCGCTCAGTAATACCAAAATTAGGTTCAGATAGTATGTCATTCATTTGCTTGCCTAAATGCTCTATTTGAGAACACAAATTGGTACTTAAACTGCCTGGTTTTAAATAGTTTTGTCGCTCCAGTTGATCCGCGAAGGTGATTAATGTGGGTAAATAGTGATTAGCCCAGGAAACATATTGCTGAATAGATTTCTTGCTAAAATCAAAACCATCGTCTTGTATGTTCTTAAACCATTCTAATAAATCCTTTATGGCTTTTGAGTCTTCAAAATCACTGATACTTAATTTACCGATAAAAGGATTATTGTCCAAGTCATCAAGTAAAGAACGAACCAATTCTACGGCTCGTTCTTTCTCCTTTCCTGTCATGCTCTTTTCTTGTAGTGTGGATACGGTTTCTACCAGTTTTGATATTTTTGAAAAAGCGTCAATAAGCGGATGCGTATCCTCTGATTTGCCTATATCAGGACCTAGTAAATCCATCCCTTGAAAGATCACTTTGGAGGCTTTATCAGTCACATCCATTTCCATGAATTCTGATAACCAGCCAGACTCTTGCACTATGGTATAAGCTTGAGTAAACAGCGGTTCAAGTAAATGATAATTGTCGGCTATGACACTCCTTATTTCAGGGGTAGCCTCATCAAGTAAACCCAGGGATTTGTATATCTGGGTTAGTGCACGGATTAATTTGGGCGCTGCTTTGGCTTTACCCAATAGCGTACTGGTATCAATGCTTTCCCAGCTTTTAAATGCTTCCTCAGCATGATAAAGACAATTAATGACTTTTTTTAGAGTTGCAATTTGTGGTGGATCCTTCTCAAAATGAACAAAAGGAACGCCACTTGGTTGTGGAGTGAGTTTTTCAGCTATCAGATTATCCAATTGCGCTTTAAGGGCTTTAAGGAGCAACCCCCTGACTTCATTTATTTGCTGCGATAACGGAACATCTGATGAGTTATGATCTGGCATATTTATCACCTCTATGCTTAATAGTAGCATAGAGGTGATAATTTGATTAAAGTGCCATTAAAATAATCATTTTTATCGTTTATGAAAGAACACTGTTTTAACTAACAAGATGCCAGGCACTCAAACGACAGGTATAATTTCCATGCAGTTAGTGCCTCCGGGAGTTCCAATTTGGGTTCCACGTGTTAATAACACATAGCCTTTCTTTTCGAGGTGCCCTGATTTGACTAATTCATGCAAAATTTGTTGATTCAATCCTTCAGGATTGAATTGATGAAAATCAATGTAAATAGGAAAGACATTATTTACGAGGCTTAATCGGCCAATGGTTCTCTTGTTGGCTGATATGGCAAAAATAGGCACAGTGCTGTGCTGCCGGGATATCCATAAAGCCGTATCACCGGATTCGGTCAGTGTGATAATCGCCTGAATGGGAAAATGATTGGCCGTATGCATGGTAGCCATAGCGATTGCCTGGTCAGCGCGTTGATAATGACAAGTTTCCGGATCACTATGATAAAAAAAGCTGGCATGCTTCTCAGCGCTTAAACATATTTTATTGACCATGGAAATGACCTTGACTGGAAAAAGACCGCTTGCTGTTTCGGCCGAAAGCATTACTGCATCAGTTCCATCCAGAATCGCGTTGGCTACATCAGAAACCTCGGCACGGGTAGGCTGAGGATTGCTTATCATGGATTCCATCATTTGGGTTGCGGTAATCACCACTTTATCTAAAAGTCGCGTTTGTTCTATGATGTGTTTTTGAATAGCGGGAACTTCAGCAGCACCCACTTCAACGCCTAAATCTCCTCTGGCCACCATAATGGCGTCTGCTTCGCGAATAATATCAGTTAAGTGATCCAGGGCTTCCATGCGCTCAATTTTAGCGATAATAGGGGTTATTTGGGCCCCATAGTCTTTCATTAGCGCTCTTGCTTGCCGGATATCCTCTGCGTCTTTTACAAAAGATAAACTGATGTAGTCCACTTCTGCTTCAATTGCTGTACGTAAATCATTTCTGTCTTTTTCTGTTAAAGTTCTGGCTGCTAAGCCGCCACCTTTTCGATTCAAACCTTTCAAATCGGTGAGTACTCCACCTTCCAGTACCTTGCAATGGATTTTTGACCCGGAAATCTCGATGACTTCCAATTCAATTAAGCCATCATTAATCAGAAGATGATCGCCAATACTGAGTTCATTGGCCAAATTAGGATAAGCGACTGAAACGCCATTGATGTCGCCCAGGGTATCTGGAGCCATACAATCCAATGTAAAATTTTGCCCATCAACCAGAGTGATGGATTTGTTGTGAAAACGGCCGACTCTTATTTTAGGTCCTTGTAAATCAGCCATTACTGCAACCGGGTGCTTTAATTCGTCTGCGATTTTACGAACCAGTGCAATTAATTGCAGGGCAGAGGCATCGGCATGGGAAAAGTTAATTCGTACTACGTTGACTCCGGCAGCCAACATGGAACGCAGAATTTCAGGTTCCTTGCTGGCCGGGCCTAAAGTGGCAACAATTTTAGTTCGTCTTAACATGTTTTGCGCGCTCCTGCAAAATAGCAACAGCAGGCAAGGTTTTTCCTTCCAGACATTCGAGAAATGCCCCACCTCCTGTGGAAATATAAGAAATTTGCTGATTCAAATCATAGAGATCAACAGCAGCTAAGGTATCACCACCACCAGCAATGGAAAAAGCATCACTCTCGGCAATCGCTATAGCAATGGCTCTTGTTCCATAAGCAAACTGCGGGAATTCGAATACACCAACCGGACCATTCCAGATGATGGTGTTGGCGTCATGGATGAGGTCTACATAATCTCTTATGGTTTCTGGGCCAATATCAAGAATCATATCGTCTTCAGCCACATTAGACAGAGACTTATTAAAAGCAGGGCAGGTTTCACTAAAGGTTTTGCCTACTACAACGTCGGTGGGTAGAGGAATTTGGCAACCTTTCTCTTTGGCTAGGATAAGAATATGACGAGCCTCATCTAATAAATCAGGTTCGTACAGGGAAATGCCAATTTCAAATCCCTGAGCTTTCAGAAAAGTATTGGCAATACCTCCCCCTGGAATAAGAACATCAACCATACCCACTAATTGTTTCAATAAACTGAGCTTTGAGGAGACTTTGGCTCCTCCAACAATAGCGACGATAGGTTTTTTAGGCGCTTTAAGCACTTGGTTTAACGCTTCAAGTTCCCTGATTAGCAGAGGACCAGCAACGGCGATTGGAGCATATTGAGCTACACCATAGGTAGACGCTTGTGCTCTGTGTGCCGTGCCAAAAGCATCCATGACAAAGACATCACAAAGGTTGGCCAATTTTTTTGCCAGAGCCTCGTCATTGGATTTTTCACCAGGATTAAATCGGACATTTTCGCAAATAACTAACTCCCCGGGGTTCACATCCAGGCCATTCAGGTAATCTTTGACGAAGCGAACAGGATACTCCAGGTTTTCATTTAAATAGTCAGCAACAGGTTCTAAAGAGAATTTTTTCTCAAATTTGCCTTCTTCTGGGCGCCCAAGATGGGACAATACAATCACTGCGGCACCACTGTCCAGGGCTGATTTGATGGTAGGCAGGGCTGCTTGCAATCTTTGATCACTGGTAATCATGCCGTCTTTGATCGGGACATTTAAATCCTCACGAATCAGGACTCTTTTGCCAGACAGATCAATGTCGCTCATTTTAATCAGGTTCATTGGTTATCCTTTAGCAGTTCATCATTTGGTGTGCGGTATCAATCATGCGGTTAGAGAAACCCCATTCATTGTCATACCAGGCGACCACTTTGACCAAATTACCTATCACTTTAGTTTCCGTTGTATCGAAAATAGCCGAAGCAGGGTTATGATTGAAGTCACAAGAAACTAAAGGATCTTCATTAATTTGTAAAATTCGGCTTTTAGCCTTGCGCATGATGTGATTGATTTCTTCTACAGAGGTTTCGCGTTTCGCCTGGAAAGTTAAATCAACAACGGATACGTTTAATACCGGTACTCGCATCGCAAATCCATCCAACTTCCCTGCCAGTTCAGGTAAAACCAAACCAACGGCTGCAGCAGCACCGGTTTTGGTTGGAATGATGGACTGCGTTGCAGAGCGAGCGCGTCGTAAATCTTTATGGCTTCCGTCCAGAAGCATTTGATCTTTTGTATAGGCATGGACAGTGTTGACCAATCCTGACTCAATTCCTATGGCGTCATTTAACACTTTAACCACTGGGGCAAGGCAGTTTGTTGTACAGGATGCATTGGATACAATGACATCAGACGCTTTGATGACAGAGTGATTAACTCCATAGACCACAGTCGTATCAACGCCCTTGGCCGGAGCCGATATTAATACTTTTTTAGCACCGGCAGTAATATGGCCCATTGCCGCATCTCTGCTGGTAAAGAAACCGGTGCATTCAAAGACGATATCAACGTCCAGTTGTTTCCATGGCAATTTGGACGGATCACGTTCAGCAATCACTTGAATGCCATGCCCATCAACAATCAGCATGTTTCCTTCTATGCTGACATCTGAGCGAAAAGGACCGTGGGTTGAATCGTAACGAGTCAGATGAGCGGTCACATCGATGCCAGATAAATCGTTAATGGCAACGACTTCAAACTCATTTTGCCTGTTGTATTCAAAAATCGATCTTAAAATGCAACGGCCAATGCGGCCATAGCCATTAATCGCGACTCGTATTGTCATACTACTTCTCCGAGTTAGGGTACCCTCCATACTCAGTCAGACTGAATACAGACCTTCTTGAAACTTAAGAAGGGGTACGGGTTACACCATTGTTTGTTTGGTTAATGTATCCAGAGTATTAATAATTTTTTCTACTGTAATTCCAAGGTAATTAAAAGCATCCGTAGCAGGGGCTGATACGCCAAAACAATCCAGCCCAATGACGGCGCCGTCAAAGCCAACAAATTGGTGCCAATAGGCACTGCTGGCCGCTTCTATAGCGATGCGTGTACGAACGTCACCAGGTAATACTCTGTTTTTGTAATCATCACTCTGGGCAAGGAATCGCTCGGCACAGGGCATGGATACCACCCTGACATGGAGTCCTCTTGATTTGACCTTCTCTGCCGCAGTCAAAGCCAGTTGCACCTCTGAACCTGTGGCTATCAGGATAGCATCAGGCTTCCCTTCACAATCTGCAATAATGTATCCACCTTTCTTAATCAAATCAGCCGCATCGGTGCCATGAGCTAAAGCGGGCAGATTTTGTCTTGAGAGCAATAAAGCGGATGGGCCATCATGGTGTTCCAGCGATTGTTGCCATGCAACAGCAGTTTCCATTAAATCAGCAGGACGCCAGACTGTCATGCCAGGAGTCATTCTTAACATAGCGATGTGTTCTACAGGTTGGTGTGTAGGACCATCTTCCCCTAAACCGATAGAATCATGGGTCAATACGTATATCACTCTTTGTTTCATTAAAGCGCTTAAACGGATGGCATTTCTTGCATAATCTGCGAAAACAAGGAATGTTCCACCGTAGGGAATAAATCCTCCATGCACAGCAAGCCCATTCATGATGGCTGCCATGGCGAATTCCCTCACTCCATAATAGAGGTAGTTTCCGGAAAAATTGTGAGCCGTGATGGCTTTGCTGCCTGACCAGTCGGTATTATTGGAACCAGTCAAATCAGCCGAGCCGCCGAACATTTCCGGTAATATTGGCGCGAAAAATTCTATGCATTGCTGCGACGCTTTACGCGTTGCTATGGCTTTTTCATTATTCAGGCATTGTTTCAGGAATCCAGCCGATATTTCTTGCCAATCATCAGGTAGGTCACCATTGGCACGGCGTAAAAAGTCATCGTGTTCCGATGGATATTGTTGCTGGTATTCATGCAGAAGTTGCAGCCATTGTTGTTCTTCTTTTTCTCCCTGCTCTCTATGATCCCACTGCGTATAAAGAGAATCAGGGATTTCGAAGGGAGCATGTTTCCAATTAAAAAATTCGCGAACATTACTTATGTCTTGGGCACTCAATGGAGAACCGTGCGCTTTTTCGCTGCCTGCCACAGAGGAGCCCAGCCCTATGACGGTTTTACAGATAATTAATGAAGGTTGGGTGCTGTTCTTGCGCGCTTCTAATATGGCGTGCTCAATTTGATTTGCATCATGGCCATCGATGGGACCTATGACTTGCCAGTTGTAGGCTTTAAAGCGCGACGTGGTATCGTCCGTAAACCAGGATTCCACCTTGCCATCAATAGAAATGCCGTTGTCGTCATAAAATACAATGAGCTTTCCCAAACCAAGAGTGCCAGCTAAAGAACATGCTTCATGAGAAATGCCTTCCATCAGGCAACCATCACCGGCAAAAGTATAAGTATAATGATCAACCAGGTTAAACTGATCGTGGTTAAAGGTACTGGCCAGCACTCGCTCGGCTAAGGCCATCCCGACTGAATTGGCTAAACCCTGACCTAACGGCCCTGTTGTGGTTTCAACACCGGGAGTATGTCCAAGTTCCGGATGTCCTGGTGTTTTTGAATGCAATTGGCGGAAATTTTTAAGCTCGTTAATATCCAAATTGTATCCAGTCAAATGCAGCAAGGAATAGAGAAGCATGGAACCATGGCCATTAGATAATACAAAGCGATCTCTGTTAAACCAGTGCGGATTTTTGGGATTAAATTTTAGAAATTTTTTCCATAAAACGGTGGCAATATCAGCCATACCCAAGGGCATGCCAGGGTGGCCTGATTGAGCCTGGTTTACTGCATCGATGCTTAACATGCGTACCGCATTAGCTAATTCTGTAAAACTGTTCATGCCTACTCTTATGCATTTAACTGAGGCACTATTGTCGCTCAGAAGGCATAAATCGGCAAGAACACCAATCATTTTTAGTTGAAAATAATGCCAATATTAGAGCAAAATGTAAATTTAAGTTTAAATTTTTCCTAATTTTTGACATAATGTTAGGGTTTGATTAATTTTTGTAGTCCAGATAAAGTGACTGAAGCAAAAATTTTTGTAAAGCTACATTACAAACACAAATGATATACGGATTATTTATTTCAAAAAATCATGACACCGATTATTAGTCATTTACTAAAAATGTTTCCAGAGCTGACCACACAAGTTGAAACCGATTCTTTGAATTGGACATTTAACACGCGCCTGAAACAATTGGGTCCTGATTTTTATTCGAAAGTAGCGCGTCTTCATCCCATTCTCAATATTGAATACAGTGTATTGTGCCAGCGCTTAAGATATAACCTGTCCTCTCCTGATTACAGTTCGCCTGAGCCAATCAAGGAACTACTGATTGATGCACTCAAACTGGCTGAGCTTTTGGAATACACCTATCAACACTACCTGGTCGTTCCCCGCGAAGTGCTGCGTTTGCGTCGTCATAAAGCCATATACAGGGAATTATTAACTGAATTGTCCGGGTATTCTTTTGCGTTAGATGGTTCAGAAACAGAATCTTTTAAGACAAGTTTGTCATTGACGCAAGCCATTCGTGAGAAAACAGCCCAATCCAATTGGTATAGAATCTTTATCAGCCGAAGTAAACGAGTCATTAATCTACTGGATAATATAGACCTTGGTTCGAAGGCATTTCGTGATTTTGTCGTGCTGCTTGATAAATACACCAATCCATTTTTGGCTTATTTAGGTTGGTGTTTCTTTGCGCCCCGCTTATTGACCAATCTCTTTTTAATTTTAAAACATACCATTCCTGGACAATGGATGGGAGAAAAAGAAAAATCACTGGATTGGTATCATCGTTTCTACGCCCACCTGCAACGACGTTGGTTTGAGCTGGCCAATGATAGCGTTTGGTTTACAGTCGGGATTCTCAATTGCTTCGTGCTGGTAGGCGCTTTGGCACCTCTCTCTGTTTATTTGTCTTTGTTTGCGTTTGCCTTTGATGTCGCCAACACAAGCCTGCGCGCTTACATAGAGATTAGTCGATTGCAGCAGTTGCAAACGGAATACAGCGAACTCTTCGACCAGGAAGAAAATGAAGACAAGAAAAAGACAATCAAAGAGTATCAGGACTTGATCAGCTATCGAATTAAATTTGAGGTTCTGCGTTCCTTTTTATCGGTTGGCGGAGCAGCCGCTGTCGTGATTGCAATGGCTTTATCAGTTCCTGCTTTAGGTTTTATAAATCCGATCATCCCCTTGGTTGGAGCACTTCTTTTATTGGTATTGTGGGGTGTTTCATTATACTTGACCAACAAGTTGGATGAATACAGGCCTGTCGATAACATTGAAAAGCCAGCCCCTTCCGTTATTAGCAAATTAGGCTTTTTTGCCTCCAAAAATGAAAAAAGAGAGAGTCTGTATCTTTCTGCCAAGACAGAAAAAGACGATGAAGCGGGGGAATTAATCCCAACACCCGCCTTTAATTGATTACTGTACTTTGCTGTTTCACAGCGGATAAAGTATAGAGACTAATTCAATTGAATGTTATGCTTTCAAAAAAATTACATGATGGAAAGGTATAACATGTCGACCACAGTTGGATTACCGCAATTTAGCCATATAGAAGTTGAACATTTCAAATCCCATCTTGATGCTTTATTAAAAAACCATCTCGAGGAAATTGACAGGCTGCTTAAAGAAAATCACCACTACACTTGGGATAATTTAATTTACCCATTGGATAGTCTGGCCGATGAGCTCGAGCGTTTTTGGTCTCCGTTTGCTCATATGCATGCGGTGATGGATTCTGAGGCAATACGTGAATCTTATGAGGCGTGTCTGCCCTTGCTGTCTGCCTATGATGCAGCGATTGGGCATAATCAAGACTTGTATGAGGCGATTAAATCGATAGATCAGCATTCCCTTAATCCTGCCCAGAAAAAAATTATTGCAGACAGCATACAGGATTTCGAGTTATCAGGAGTTGCTTTATCCAAGACGAATAAAAAGCGTTTTGAAGCCATTCAATCGAGACTGGCTGAATTATCCAGCAAATTCGAAAACAATGTGTTGGACGCGACCCATGCCTACACTATTCATATCACCGAAGCAGAACGTTTGGCCGGATTACCCGAGCACGCTTTACATACGGCAAAAGAATTGGCGCATGAGAAGGGGCTGGATGGCTTTGTTTTAACACTCGAATACCCTTGTTTTCAGGCCGTCATTACGCATGCGGAAGACAGGGCTTTACGCGAAGACATGTATCGGGCTTACATCACCAGAGCCTCAGATCAAGGCCCTAATGCAGGAGCCTTTGACAATACTCCACTGATTGATGAAATTCTGTCCCTGCGCCATGAAAAAGCCGAGCTTTTAGGGTTCAATAATTTTGCCGAATTATCCCTGGCGACCAAGATGGCAGCCTCGACAAATCAAGTCATTGAATTTATCTATGATTTGATTGGCAGAACTCGTGACAAGGGTAAGGCTGAATTTAGGCAACTTGAACTGTTTGCACAGGATAAATTCAATCTAAGCCCCGTAAACCCATGGGACGTTGCTTATCTTTCTGAAAAAAGAAGGCAAGATTTGTATTCCTTATCTCAAGAGGAATTACGACCTTACTTCCCACAACCTAAAGTAATGCAAGGTTTGTTTGCGATTGTCAAAAAGCTCTTTGGTATGAGTATCGAGGAGATTGACGGTGTGGATGTTTGGCATAAGGACGTTCAATGCTACTGCATAGTCGATGAATCCAATCAAACACGCGGGTACATATACACTGACTTATTTGCCAGACCTCACAAGCGAAATGGTGCCTGGATGGATTCTATGCAAAGCCGCAGAAAACTGGAGGATGGCACGGTTCAGTTACCCATTGCGACCTTGACTTGTAATTTTGCCAAGCCTTCTGCAAACAGACCAGCCATGCTATCGCATGATGAAGTGGTGACTTTGTTTCATGAGTTTGGTCATTGCCTGCATCACATTTTGACCCAGGTGGATTATCTTGGCGGCTCAGGAATTAATGGTGTAGAATGGGATGCGGTGGAATTGCCCAGCCAATTTTTCGAAAACTGGTGCTGGGATGAGCATGCCTTGTCGTTACTGACTTCTCATGTGGATACAGGGGAAACCTTACCTTCTGCGTTGTATGAGCGCTTGATCGCCGCGAAAAATTTTCAATCCGCCATGGCCATGCTAAGACAAATGGAGTTTGCCTTGTTTGATTTCCGCATTCACCAGGAATATCAGACAGGTAAGGCGTCATTTGTCGCAGGTATTCTGGCTGATGTACGCTCTAAAACCAGTGTTGTACCCATTGTTCCTTATAATCGCTTTCAGCACAGTTTCTCGCATATTTTTGGGGGTGGCTATGCTGCTGGCTATTACAGTTACATGTGGGCAGAAGTACTGTCCAGTGATGCCTTTGCGCGATTTGAGGAGGAAGGTATTTTCAACCCCAAAACCGGGCATGACTTTTTGAAGTCCATTCTGGAGGTAGGCGGATCAAGAAAGGCAGCCGATGCTTTTATTGAATTCAGAGGAAGACCCGCGACGATTGATGCCTTACTGCGCCATAATGGGATTTTATAAAAACAGGGTGAAACCTCAATCTCTTTTTTGCCTTGACCTTGAGAATTCTGTAAGTCTTGAAAATATATTCAGTATGCTGGCGGGATTTTGCTTACACGCCGGCATTTTATGTTATAATTAAAGTGTACAGAATGGGGGGCGACCTGGCTTCGACGTGGGTTGCAAAACCGGAAGTGCATGCCGAGAAGGAGATCTCTCGTAAATAAGACTCAATTAAATATAAATGCAAACGATGAAAACTTTGCTGGTGGGGAAGCTATCGCTGCCTAATAAGCACTTTAGTTAAACCATCACTGTGTACTGGCCAATAAACCCAGTATCCCGTTCGACCGAGCCCGCTTATCGGTATCGAATCAACGGTCATAAGAGATAAGCTAGCGTCCTAATCTATCCCGGGTTATGGCGCGAAACTCAGGGAATCGCTGTGTATCATCCTGCCCGTCGGAGGAGCCACAGTTAAATTCAAAAGACAAGGCTATGCATGTAGAGCTAAAGGCAGAGGACTTGCGGACGCGGGTTCGATTCCCGCCGCCTCCACCAAATTAACTTATTGATTTATATAGAAAAAATTAGATAACCTCCATATCGTGGCACCATATCGGCACCATTTTTCGGGTCTTTCCCAAATACGGGGCATTTTATCAAGCACATAATACTCTAACTCTTAATCGGTAGTTTTCAAAGTTTCTAAACCCATAAGCTCTTCGTTGTATTAATTTCATTTTCCGATGAAATCCTTCAGTGATGTCATTTGATTTACTAAACCGCCACATACAGGCAATTTCTTCTTTCCATGAATCGAGGGTTTTTCCCAGGGCAACTAATGATTTAAATGGGCTTTGTTTCAAGTTCTGAATCATTTTTAAGAAGAGAGGAATGATTTTACGGCATCGTACTTTAGTTAGAGTTTTATTCATTAATAGCTCATGAAGCTGTTGTTGGAAGTGATAAATGGCTTCAATGGCTGGATTTTCAGCGAGGAAAGTGTCTCGCTTTATTTTCTTATGAGGTGTGAGTTTATCTGGTTTGGTTCGCAACAAAGCCAATAGACCTCGGTTATTTTTAATTGAGCTGGATAACTCACGATAAGTCATCATACATTGATGTTGTACTAATCGAATGACGTGAAACCTGTCAGCTATTATTTTAGCGTTTGGGAAATGCTTTTTGACCAGAGAGCGGTAGGTACTACTTAAATCCATACAGACCACTTGAACACGGTCTTTCCCCTTTAAAGAGTTAAGGTAGTGATTTAAATCAACCTCTCTTCGTCCTTTAACGATATCAAACACTTTATGCTTTTTAAGGTCACATAAGGTAGTTGCAAAGCCATGTTTGCGACTAAAGAAGTGCTCATCAAGACCTAACACTTTTGGACAAGGCGTATTGAGCAATTCATTTCCTTCTATTTGATAGCGTCTATGATACCAACGTTCAATGGTTGCTTTCCCTTGTTTAAATTGAAGAGATAACTCTTTCTGGGAAATACCACTCGTATGGTGATGAAATAGTTGAACTTGTAAACGCTCTGTAGACCGTTGATATTTAGCAATTCCGGGAAATTGTTGATTACCATAACGACCGCATTCATTGCAAAACAGTTTGTATGCTTTGAATCGAAGAATAGTCCGCCTGTGACCTATCAATTCATGATGAACCTTGCGTTCATAACTCGATTTCTTTCGAACCCTCTTACTTGAACAATGAGAACAACGTGGTATACGGTTATAGCTTAAATCCAATAACAAGGGTTGATAACCACTTACTTTTTTTATAGAAAAACCAGGTAAATTTAGGATAACATCATATTTCGGCACTTTAATCTCCTTTTTGTTCGCGAAATCAAGAGGTTAGTTTATACTAACTTGATTAAAGTGCCCCTTTTGTTGGGGTAGAGCCTATCCCAAAATGTACCCAAAAATCGTTGGAAAGTACCCAATTTGTGCCCAAAAATTCTGGACAATAAATAGACAAAAACCATCCCCCCAGCTTCAGCATTAAGGAATAAATAAATGATGCAAAAAACAATGACAATACTAACAGAACTAAAACTAGTAGGAATAACCACCAGAACCAATAACACCCAAATATTTGAAACAGATCCTTCGACTAATAAAATAGCAGCTACAGTTCAGAAGTATTTTCATAATGGATTGGTCGAGAAGATCAATGACAGAAAAAATCCTGGAACAACCTTCTGCGTTTATACCAATTACGAAAGCGATGTGAAGGGTGATTACACGTATTTTATTGGTGAGGAGGTGACTTCTTTTGAAGATGTAAGTAAAGAATTTGAGACACTTACAATACCTGTTCAAAATTACGCAAAATTCACGAATCAGTCAGGGCCAATGCCCACTGTGTGCATCGATATGTGGCAAAATATATGGAAAATGAATGCGTTTGATTTAGGTGGCGAAAGAGCTTATATTGCGGACTTTGAAGTTTATGATGAACGCAGTAGTGATCATAACAATGTGACACTCGATATTTATATTGGCATTAGAAAATGAACATTGAGCACTCATGCACGCCCGGAACCGCAGACATCGATTTTATAACCAAGAAAATTAATCAAGAAATACCAAATTTTGGATCTGCACATTCCTTTGCTTTTTTGTACGAGATGAGAAAGGTCAAATCATAGAGGGTTGCACTGGTAGTATTATCTTTGGCAGTATTTATACCGATCAATTATGGGTACATCCTGAGCATCGCGGTAAAGGTTTAGGACATAAATTGATGGCACAAGTCCATGATTATGGCCGCGAGAATGAGTGTACCATGGCAACAGTTGCCATAATGAGCTTTCAGGGAGCTAAAGCATTCTATGAAAAATTGGGATATGTTGTGGATTTTGAGAGAGCAGGCTATACGCAAAATTCCATCTGTATCTTTTTAAAGCGGAGCTTATAATGTTTAAAGCCGATTGGGAAAAAACAAGTGTCACCTGCCAACTACCAGAGGGTATGGTTGAGAAAATGGTGCGGTTTGTCTATCCTGATAAAAGACTCATTTCTCATGAATTGATTGCTGGTGGATGCGCTAACCTCAACATTAAAATGCTGCTGGAAGATGAAAAACATCCTTTAATTTTGCGTGTTTATTTGCGCGACAAAGAGTCTGCTTACCGCGAACAAAAACTGGCAGCATTATTAAAACAAACTGTTCCGGTGCCGTTGACGTATTATATCGGCGAACTGGAGGATTATCCTTTTGCTATTACAGAATTTATGCCAGGCATGTCGCTTCGAGATCTGTTACTGAGTGATGCTCCACATGATCTCAGCGCAATTATGCATGAGCTAGGCACGATTCTTTCAAAAATTGCAGCGCATGAATTTTCAAGGTCAGGCTTTTTTGATCAAGAGCTTGATGTAATCCCTTATGAATCTTCTGATGTCATAAAGTTTGCACAAGATTGCTTGGGTCATAAGACGGTATTAGCTGTATTAAGGCATGAGATGATTTCAAAAATCAGCGATGTTTTGGAGCAATATGGACACTTGTTTCCCGATGAAAATGAAAAGCACCTCGTCCATGGCGATTTTGATCCTGCTAATATTTTAATGGAAAAAGTGAATGGTACTTGGAGTGTGACCGGTATTTTAGACTGGGAGTTTGCTTTTTCTGGATCTGTCTTATGGGACGCAGCTAACATGCTTAGATACGCGCATAAAATGCCACCTGAGTTTGAGAGTTCATTCATAGAGGCGCTGAAAAAAAGCGGCATTAAATTACAGGACACCTGGCGTACGACTATACATTTATTGAACTTATCGTCTTTACTTGATTGCCTTAAGAGAGCAGACTTTCAATATCACCCCAATCAATGTGCAGATATTCTTGAATTAATTGAACATATTTTATCAGAGTTAAATTTCATGAAAAAAATAGATCGTATTGAAGTCGTGCCCTATGATCCTAATTGGCCAAATATTTTTGAAACTGAGGCAACCAAAATTAAACAAGCACTGGGTAATAACTGCATTGCTATTCACCATGTTGGTTCAACATCAGTGCCAGGATTGGCCGCAAAACCGATTATAGATATAGTTCCGGTTGTTCAGAATATTATAGCTGTAGATCAAAACACAAATGTGATGGAAGCTCTTGGTTATGAAGCAAAAGGCGAATATGGAATGCTTTTTCGCAGATATTTTCAAAAAAAGGGATTCAATGTCCACATATTTGAACAAAACAGCGCTGAGATTGATGGACACTTACTATTTCGCAATTGGATGCGGAGGCATGCAGATGACAGGGAACACTATGCAAAGCTAAAGCAAGATTTAGCCTCGCGTTATCCAAATGATATTTACCAGTATGTTTTCGGTAAAGATGCATTTGTAAAGAATATCCATTCTAAAACAGGATTTAATGGCTTGCGTGTTGTAAAAGCACTCACACCACGAGAATGGGCTGCCGCCAAGCATTTTCGCGATACTTATTTCTTTGGCCCGTATGGCATAGATGATCCATACACATGGACGTTTGATCACTGCGAACATGTCCATCTAATTTTATATCAAGGTACAGAAATTATTGGTTACGCCCATATTCAATTTTGGTCTGATAGACGAGCTGCGATACGGATTATTGCTATTGATGAAGGTAAGCGTAGCAAGAATGCTGGAAGTACATTTTTGGTCTTAATTGAAAAGTGGCTGAAAAGTTTAGGTGTTAAAAGTATTCATGCTGAATCTAGGCAAAGCAGTTTAAAGTTTTATCTCAAAAATAGTTACGCAGATATGCCATTTGATGATCCTGAGGGCCATGAATCTGATCCAAACGATGTGCCTGTAGGTAAGGTATTATGAATAATAAAATTCAAATACGGCGTTATCAAGAGGGTGATGCAAAATTTTTACATGTACACGGTGTACAGGGTCAGATCTTGCCCTTTGCCTTTATCCATAAAAGACGGCGAGTTTGGGATTAATTCTTGGTAATTATTTCCCGATGTATTAATTTTCTTTCAAAAGGAATTAAGTAAGCCCAGGATTAGCGATGGTAAGACCTTTGCGTATTGAGTTTAATGGTGGGCTTTATCACATCACCAGTCGAGGTAATAGAAAAGAAGCGATCTATTTATCAGATGAGGACAGAGAGAACTTTTTATCTATTTTGGGTGATGCTTGTTTAAAATGCCAGTAGCTATGCCATTCGTATTGTCTGATGACAAATCATTACCATTTACTCATTGAAACACCGCTTGGTAATCTATCAAAAGGTATGCGCTATCTAAACGGGGTATACACTCAGAAATTTAATAAATCTCACAAGCGGATTGGGCACGTCCTGCAAGGTCGTTATAAATCTATATTGGTTGAGAAAGACAGCTATCTATTGGAATTGTCGCGTTACATCGTATTAAATCCTGTTAGGGCAGGCATGGTTAAAAAGGCAGATGAGTGGCCTTGGAGTAGTTATTTAGCAACAAGCGGTAGAGTACTGGTTCCATCATGGCTGACAGTTGACTGGCTTTTGTCATCATTTGGTTCTATAAAATCGGCAGCACTAATAAAATATGAACAATTCGTTGATGCTGGCTTAAGTAAGAAAAGTCCGTGGATTGATCTAAAGCATCAAATATATCTTGGTTCGGATGAGTTTATTTCCAGAGTAGTGAGCTATGTTGACCCTAAAGCTGATTTAACAGATATTTCCAGGGCTCATGTGCCTGATTTGGTTAAAGGCTTTACAATTGAAGAATATGAACGAATGTCAGACAATCGAGATGAGGCAATATATAGTTCATATAAAAGTGGATTGTATTCTATGAAGGAAATTGGAAAATATTTTGGGCTTCATTACTCAAGAATTAGCAGAATTATAAAACAACATTATGTGCAAGAGGCAAAGGGCAAGATTTGACCCTCTCTTCTGGGTGCCTCTGCTATATCACAGCTTAGTAATACACTACCGCATGCGGTGTTAATAATTTCTTGGTAAAATTTTTTGCGTTCATTAGCATCAAGGAAATTTAAATGAATATAATTTAATCTATGCAGTTTAATATTAATTATTCTGTATAGAAGTTAATTTTTGTTCGAGTAATTCAATCCGATCACTAGCAAGACTACCGTATTGAGAAAAATGGCCAGGAATGGCGCCTTTAAATGATGGGGAGGTCATGATCTCTCGTAGAGATTTAATCAAGTATTCTTTCAGGGTTGAATCAGAGCTTTTAATTTCATCTACCATTTCAACGCGTCCATCCAGCACTGATACAATATCTTCAAAATCATGGCTGGCGTAAAAATCCATTTTGCCTCTTGTTTTAAAGGCTTCAAATTTGGTGGCTAAAAAGTAAGGGGCTGTAACAACCCGAATTTCAAGATTGTCATTCAATGGATAGAGGTTTGAGAACTCAATTGCTTGTTTATACCAACGATTTCCAAACCCTAAAATTGTTTCATCAGTAGGCATTACATCAAGAATGACATCATCATAAAACCAGCGACAAATGACATTTTCCGTTATGGATTTCTTGAAGCCTTGTTTGTTAAGTTTCTTTTCTAACTGGTAATATTGATTTCTGGAAATAACATCCACAATACAATCAACATCAAGTGTATAGCGCACGTCTGGCACCAGAGGATCCGATATGAATAAGCCCGTGGTACATCCTCCCAAGAAAACAACATCGTTTCGAATATCACCTAACTTTGTTGCGACAAACTCTAACATTCTTAGATTCGCCAATTTCACATTATTATCTGGCATGATTTAATTTTTCCTTCAAAAGTGCTGCTGCAAGGTTGCGTTCACGTGGGCGTCCTGAGCGCATGACATCAATTAAGACAAGTAATTCATGAAAAGCAGAATCGGGGTTTTCTCGTAAAGCTCTTGATAAATTGGGATGAATAGGTAATAACGCAACACCTCGCTCCTCTCCCATTGCATCAGGCCAAACAGGAATAGGGTCATTACCCAATGCAATTTTATCGCGAAACATGGGGGCGGCAATTGCTGCGGGAGTACCTCGAGTATATTCACCTAGTTTTACTGGAAAGAGGAATTTGATTGAGTGTATTAAAAACTCTTCTGCTGCATGAACATTAGGGAAAAGTTTTCCCTGTTTGTCTTTCCTCAATAACCCTGCTTCTTCTAGTCGCTTTATGCCTGCATTAACTTCAGCCAAGCTAATACCTAATGTTGCAGATAATTGTCGCTGAGATAGGTCACTACCGATATTTGCCAATAGTTTTATTAATACAACGCAATCCTGTGACTTTAACATGGTATTATTCTCTAAATGATATAAATAAAGTATATCATATGCGTTCGCTGTTCGCGAACAGAAGAACAGATGTTGGCGGGATTCGGTTCAGTTCCAAGGGTAACACTTGATAAGAGGGGGCTTTTTCAAAAACTACATTAAAATAATTATTTATTATCAATCAATTAGATAGTCAATATTATGGTCGCCACCAAATTAACAAAATTATAAAACAACATTATATGCAAGAGGCAAAGGGTAAGATTTGACTCTCTTTTCTCTCTTATTCTAAAATTAGACCTTAAAGAAAATAATTCAATAGTCAAAAGACTCGCCTCCTTTATTTTTTCTCTTTGTTTTCCAACTTATGACCATCTAGATGTAGTTCATTATGTTCATTGCCTTGTTTTGAAATTAGAATTATTTAAAAAATAGCCCCGCCTTCACTCTAGCTCTTAGACGAGGGCAAATTTTTATTACATGGTCACACATCCTGATGGTGAGTCTGTTACCTCTACTTCTGGTTTATTCGGAATATTGACTTTGATGTCTGCTACCGCTTCTATACTTCTTCTTTCATCTAACTCTAGTGAGGATTTTTGTAATAAATAATAGTATTCTTTGCGACCACTCGCATTTTTCTTATGGTAGGCTGCGGCTGACAGATCGCCTATCTCCTCTAACATCGAGGCCGCTACAAATTTTCCATTCACTGCAAAACCGGATTTTTCAACAAATGCAATGACATTTTGAGGTGCTAAAGAAAAACGATAAGTTTCTTTTGAGCGCTGTAATGAAGCCTCTGCAGTAAAATTTTTTGAATTTATTAAAAATGGACATTCAATATACCTTTTCAACTTATTTAATTATTTATCTATTTAAATCTCTATTTTTGATGCTAATTAAAATCGGGCGGATTACTATCGCGGGTACAAGCTGTTTTTAATATTAATGGATTAAACAGGAAAAGCAATTTTTGGCAAGCGTGGGTTAGGTTGAAACGCCCCAACCCACTAATTGGAGCACTAATTCCAAGGGCCATTTGTCCAGTGCATAGTAACATTGTTACCATGTTGATCGTAACTCTCCCTTGCTGAGCGTTCTTCCTGTTTACCAAATAAACTATTAGGGTGTTTGGCTGATGTTGTGCTCGTTAATGGGCGACGACCGTCTTCGGTGTAGCTCAATCTGGGATCTTGATCTTCAGGAGCAACATGTTCATTACTGTTTTTTATAGGTTTCATTATTTATCCTCAGGTTAAAAGTTATTTGGGTGTAAGTTAAAGTCAAAAAGCCCTTAAAATATTGCAAATGAATAAAATATGTCTTAATTGTACTTTAAAAAATCAATTTAACTGTGGTTTAAAAAGGACAATTTACGGTTATAAAGGGACAATGTGAGCTTATCCAAAGAAAAGTAGATTGGAGCAAGGTCCCTATTCGAGACGTGAAAGGCTCTTAAATGAACCTAAAGGGGAGCAAGGGAAGTCCTATTATGGTGAAATCTTTATATGTGTTCAACCATATGGAAAGACGCGTTTGGTGCTGTAGTGCCCCTATGGGCGAACCTCAAGAATAGTCGTTGTATAGGGGAAGCAATTCCAATCCCTTTTTACTCCATTGATGATGATACTGATCTCCGAAATTTGCTCTAAACCTCCTTGGATCTCTGTATTCAAGAAACACACCTTGTTAATGCCATCCATTGTAATGAATAAGTTTGTAGTACCAGGGCTAAAAGCGATATTTGGAGGCCAATAACACCATTCGGGTCAGATCTTGCCTTTTGCTTTTATCCATAAAAGAGAGAGAGTCAGGGATTAATTGTTTTGATTAACGGTATTATTTAATGAGAAAAATATTTGTTTGAACTTTATATAACCTGAACTATGCTACAAATGTAGCAATATAATACTATTGTAGGTGACGTAATGGGGATCCCAATAAGAATTGATGAAAATATTTATAATGAGGCTAAAAAAGTTGCTGCTGCCGAATTTCGCTCTATTCCAAATCAAATAGAATATTGGGCTAAGTTAGGAAAGTGTGCATTGGATAATCCTGATTTACCAATTGAGTTTATAAAAGATGTTTTGCTTTCCAAGCTTCAAGATAAGTCTTTAGCGGAGCCATTTCAATTCGAGAGTGAAGGTGAGTGATATCGAAATACGGCAAATGCCAGCCTTCAAAAAGGTCTATAAGAAATTACCTGCAGCATATAAATCCATAGTGAACGAGGCTGTACGAACAATTATTAATAATCCTAAAATTGGAGAAGAGAAAAAAGAGGATTTAATTGGTGTATATGTTTATAAATTTAAAATTAATCATCAACAATTTCTCTTAGCTTACGAATGGGATCCAGCATTAAGGATTCTATTAGCACTTGATGTACATGAAAACTTCTACCGGGATCTCCGGGATCTAAAGAGAAAGTAGTTTACTATATTTGTTATTGGGCTTATAGAAAGGGATTTAAATGAAGAATAGCTGAAGATTAAGTTAGAATATCAAAGGGTTTATTGCGGGTTTATTTGCTGACAAATCATTATCATTTACTCATTGAAACATCGTTTGGAAAGCTATCAATATGAAGGGAATTGGAAAATATTTTGGGCTTCTCTACCCAAGAATTAGCAGAATTATAAAACAACATTATATACAAGGGCAAAGGGCAGGATTTGACCCTCACTTCTGCTCTTTTCTTTAGGATTGAGTCATGTTACAGAGAGATTAATTAATTGGTGAACTATCCCTTTTACCATAAAAATGGTACAACAAATTAAATTATTCGAGACCAAAAGTTAAATAAATGGGGCATCAATTCATGTTTAATGTTTCTATTAGAAAGGCTACTCCTTTGGATGCTGAGGCGATTGCATCAGTACATGTTCATTCTTGGAAAAAAGCCTACCAACAATTTATTCCAGAAACAGTACTCAATAGTTTATCAATTCCTGAACGCAGCCAACTATGGAATGAACTACTAAATAATGGCGTAACAGTGCTTGTATTGGAAATTGACAATCAAATAATTGGGTTTGCGAGTATTTGTACATTTCGTGATAACATCGAGGATAACTCTAAAGGGGAAATTAGTGCTATTTATATACACCCCAATTTTTGGCATCAAGGATTTGGTAGGCAATTGTCTCTCGCTGCATTAAAAACCCTGAAAGAACTCGGCTATACTGAAGCCTTGCTTTGGGTTTTATCAGATAATAATCAAGCGCGTAGCTTTTATGAAGGTATAGGCTTTGAATTAAATGATAAATCAAAACTTGAGGAGTTTTACGATGGTGGAGCGTTATTAAAGGAAGTGCTGTATAAAATGAAATTATAATCTCAACCGGCCTCTTTTCGCTTTTCGATTTTAATGACTAGACTTTGATCATTTGTTGAGATGCGAGCATAACCGAATTTATTATACCATCCTTAGAGTATGATTTTGTCCGAAAATCCTAAAAGATAGGTCGTTTAGAGACAAAAGGTTTTGAGAGCAGTTTTGAAACACTATTTTTAGGGGCAAAATTAAAAATTACAATAGAGTAGGGAGTGTCCCAAAAACACATATTTTTGGTGTATTTTTTGATTATTTGCGATTATGAACCAAGCATTACATCCAGAATATTCTTACGCAAACATATAAAATAGTCATGCCTATAACTGGAATTATAACAAAGCCAAGGAACAGGTGAATCTGTGTCCTGTTTTCGGATGAGGATCTGTAAAATTTTTTGAATTTATTAAAAATTGACATTCAATATACCCTTTCAACTTATTTGATTATATATCTATTTAAATCTCTACCGGTATGGTTTTCATCATACATGATGCTTCAATTTTTCTTCCTCGCTTTTATCATATCAAATTACAGAATGGAGTCCCGAGTATAAATTCTGAATGGTTTGTAAGATATTTCCATTGTTATAATTATTTGAAAAATAAAAGATATTTATTTTTTGAATATGATATATCAAAATAATTAGTTGGTCAAATATTGTTCATTATGCTCAAATGATACTAGGTTATTGTACTTACAATATCAGGAGATCATCATGCAACAATCTACTTATAGTCAATCAACAAAGTCACCTACGGGAAAAAAAGTTATAATCTGTTTTAACAGAGAGGAAGAGAACGAAATTCAAGCATTTATCAGAAGATTTAGAGTAATTCATGAAGAAAAAGGGTTTGATCCTGATGATCTTGATATTCAGGTAATCTACCCTTGTGATATTGCTTCGGACCAATACATGACTTGGTTAGGAACAGACCCTACTGAAGAACAAAAAGAAATCCTAAGCAAGCTTAAACCACAAGATAAAATTTATATCTGGGGACATGGTGCTCCTAATTATGCTTATATTCCTGGGGTTTTTTATACTGAATTAGCTGAATATCTTGAAAAGAGTATCAATAAAGAAAATTTTGGACCAGGTAAAGGGCCACTTAATATTACCGTAGAAATATGTAATGGAGCACGAGGAGGAAACCAAGGTAAAGATAGTTTTGCAGCTAAACTACATTCACTTTTAGGAAAAAAAGGAATTGATAGCACTGTAACAGGGAGATTAAGGAATGTATTTATAGATCTTCAATTTTTACCCCTGCATGGAATTAAGACTATTGAACGTGCTAATGATGGATTAGTTAAAGCAGGTATTTATGAATCTGAGAGCATGTACCAACGAATGGCAGAGCGGAGTAAAGTTACCTATAAATGGGATGAACGAGACTCTAATGTTCAAGTAAGAGTTGATAGTTATCGGGAGTCTACATTAATTGGATTTATAAAATTAAAGCAAAGCATTTTAGAAAGAATGAATGATTCTGATTCCGGTTTATTAAATAACCGTGATTTGCATAAAATTTTATTAACTATTGAATTCAATTTAATGCAAAATGATAAAAATCTTGATATCAGCCTACTTCAAAAATCCACTGCGCAATTAGGTCAATATTGTTTGAGCTTTGGTATATCAAAAAATGAATTGAAACAATTCGGCTTTGACTATTTTCTTGATTCTCTTGGAAAAAAGGCAACTGAAAATGGCTTTTTAAAAGCAGAGACTGGGATTAGAAAAGATCAACCGCTTCTAGAAATAGAAAAAAAATCATTTTATGAATCGATTAATGCCCACCCATCTTTTATGGAACTAAATAGACTCGTGTGTATTTTAAAAGAAAAAAATATGAGTAGTGCAACAGAATTAGCTGAAATAATTGGTTCATCTTGTGATGGGTACGATTTATATTCTACTTTCTTTTTATTGACCAGGAATTATAACATGGTTAAAAACGATGGTCTTATGGTTGTTCCAGATCATATTGAAAAATCAATGAATCTTTTGAACAGAATGATTCACTTAGCCTATGAAAGTAAATTAGATAACTTGCAAAAACAAAAGGAAATTCAAGAAATTAAAAGTCAAATGGTTTTTTATAAAAACGCTCAATATGAATTTGAAAATATGTCAATTTTAAATAACCAGGATCCAGAAAAGGAAGGGGTAGTATATTTTGAAAAAATATCGAGTGGTTTATTTAGATATAAAGTAAAAATGAATGATGAAATCTTTACTGATGAGATAAATTTATCAAATTTAATTAAAAACTCAGAGGGAAAATTCATCCACATGAAAGATGATTTTTCTTTACTCAATTCACTGAAACAACAAATATTAGATATTACATCACAAAGAGGACACACCAAGAAAGAATTAACTTTCTGGGGTAAAATACAAATTATCTTTAAAGCTATAGCCACTGGCATCGAAAATGTACTTGGAGAACGTCATGAAGCAAGCAAATTAGAGTTTCTCGGTAATTTATTCCATTATCCCTATGAGACTGTTAAAGCTGAACTTTCTGGTCAGGCTGAACATGCTAATGTATTACACAAAATAATCTCAAGATGCGAACAACAAATAACAACTGCTTGCTTAATTGAAAAGCAATCAAGTATGAAGGGTCGGCTGAGGGAAATAATATTACCCAAACATGAAGAATCTCTAGAAAATAGTAATTCACAGTTCTCACACGTAACTGTGTCAATCTAAAAATTTATGCTCTACCTCATTTATTCTCGTTGAAATAGGTAGAGCTAATTTATACGCATAGCTTTGTTCTAAATGAATTTATGATAAATAAAATCAATAGGTTAATTAATTAAAAATTTGATTCACGCTCTGGGTGACCCTCAATCTGGGATCTTGATCTTAAGGAGCAACATGTTCATTACTGTTTTTTATAGGTTTCATTGTCTATCCTCCGGTTAAAAGTTGTTTGGGTGTAAGTTAAAATCAAAAAGCCCGTAAAATATGGCAATGAATAAAATACACCATAATTGTACTTTAAATGGACAATTTAACTGTAGTTTAAATAGAACAAATTACGGTTATAAAGGGACAATGTGAGCTTATCCAAAGAAGAGTAGATTGGAGCAAGGCCCCTGTTCGAGACGTGAAAGGCTCTTAAATGAACCTAAAGGGGAGCAAGGAAAGTCCTATTATGGTGAAATCTTTATATGTGTTCAACCATCTGGAAAGACGCGTTTGGTGCTGTAGTGCCCCTATGGGCGAGCCTCAAGAATAGTCGTTGTATAGGGGAAACAATTCCAATCTTTTTTTACTCCATTGATGATGATACTGATCTCGGAAATTTGCTCTAACCCTCCTTGGATTCCTGTATTCAAGAAACACACCTTGTTAACGCCATCCATTGTGATGAATAAGTTTGTAGTACCAGGGCTAAAAGCGATATTTGGAGGCCAATAATAGAGATCATTGCTGTGTTCTAAAGGAGATGGCAGGCCTCTGATCATGATAGTTGCCCCAAAAGACACAGTGCAGATCCACATTAATAGTAAAAAGAGGGTGGGTTTCATAAATACTTATCCTTTTAAATCAATAATATGTTAAATAGATTGCCTAAAGACATTCTCTTACATACTCCAATACTATATAGGATAGACTATATATAACGTGGTGTACTTGATTGGAACTCCTGAGATGGGATGAGTAAGCACATAATAGCAGGCAGACCCCTATGCGACCTTTTCAATGTAGTAAATCCCTGTTTGTTTTTAAACTCTCTGTTATGTAAAAACACTTAATGGGAATATGGCTCTTTGCATCAAATGCACAAACTGTTCATAACAGCATTGTTGGGGAAAGTCATCTTATAATAAAGGCATAGTAGACTGGTATTTTTTTCTGTCTTATCATTTTCTATGGCATATAAATACCCTAAGTGTGCACAATTTTGATAAATTTGGTTCTTCGGTTATCATATCTCATACATTTAGCAACTTGTATATTTGCAACCAATGACGCCATTATTTCCGCAAAAAGGTCATTACATAACCATAAAACAAGGTAGGAGTGGAGTTTGCTTTCTCCTGGCTTGCCTGGATTGTTTGCTCAATGGTGAAACAGAAGGGGCAGATATTATTCGCGAAAAATTCAAACAAACAAAGTCCGGCGTCATTGTCCGAATTAAACGTACTGACAATACCATGAAGGTGCATTGGGAAAAAATGACAGGAAAGTATATTTATTCTTATGATCCAAGAACTGATGAGGACGTTATTTTTATCGATAATGAAAAATTAAAAGAAATTGATAACAGTAAAAAAGGGACTAGCTCCAATTCGCTCGCAGTAAAAATTTTAGAGCGCATTAGTGCTTATTATTACCAAGTAGCGTGGGATGGGGACAGTCTTTTGGCCCATAAACTACGCCCAAAATTTCATAATAATCCTATCGCCAAGCAAAGTGATACTGCGTTTCTAGCCAAACTTTTGGGAGTTCAAGTCACTGTTTTCCATGATCCGGACAGGCTAATTAAACTTAAAACAATAAATTCCAAGATTCCTGTCTATGTAGGGATGAATTTTGGTAAGCCGGATAGATTGGGCAAATATAGGCGTCATGCGTTGCGAGTTGGTAATATTAAGCATTTGGAACATGGAGAGTTTGAGGTTACTTTAATCAATCCCTGGAATAATCAGGAACAAACCACGTATTTGCTCTCCGATCTGAGGCAAAGAAAGTGTCAGTTTGCAGTATTTGACAGTTCCCCACAAAAAAAATTGTTAACAGAAATTTTTTTGGAATATAAGACAGAAATAGGAAATTATATATTTCATAACAAAGAATTAGCTTTTTTATTATGCGAAATGAAGCAATGTGGTTTATTGGATAGCGATTTTGCAAAACATTCTCTAAGTTCTTGTTTAGTTTTGTATAAAAAGCTCCCGAACCTGGTTGCACATTACAAGTGTCTTCCCTATAGCGAACGATATAACATGCTAATGTGTGTTGTTAATTCCAATGGCAATGTGAGTTTATTTAAAAAATTAATGCAAGAATCGTCTGCAGTTGACACCCTCTCTTTGGATAGACTGCCACAACGTCCATATCTCAGTATAAAATCATTTTTTACGGACATACTCTCATCCTTGGAAGCGTCCCTTGAGCGATTGCACTACAGTGACATGCTAAAAACACTAAAAGACAACTACGGTCAATTCCGTTGTGTTAATACTGCGTTAGATCAAGTTGAAAAAAGAAAAGGGATCTATGCTAAAATGGATTTAAAAAATATTAATCAGCGTCTCGAACGGCTGGGTTTCTTTATGAAGTGTCATACGGACCCAAGAGGTCATCGTAACCATAATTTTGGGCAACAGCCAACATTTTAGGAACAAGCTGCTGAAAGGGTGAATGCTAAAAATCATCAAGATAAAAGCGTTTCACTTTGCTATCCGGTAACTTGGAAATGTTTATAAAGAGTTGAAGCAATGCGCTGGGGATGATGCTGCCAGCTCCAATTTTGGGACGCCACATAATACATAAGGAATTGATGTATATCATTATTTATCATTGGGTTTTTCGATAAATCCTCATTATGGTACGGGTAATGGACGATTCCATCCCGATTATTTGCCTCTTGATCACATCTCTGCCGAAGCCCCATCGCTAAGTCACAGGACATCGAAGCTTAGTGCAGTAGAGGGTTTTCAGGGATGTGCTGAAGATTTGGCTCAATTACAGGGGATCATTAAAAAATAAAAGGCAGAATTTTCCTTTATGACTCGCCTTAATTCCCTAATCATTTCCCCTAACCTAGCCACTCCATTTTTTATTCAAAATGAAAATAAATATTGTATTTTGCATTTACAAAAAACAAATAAATTTGTATTGTTTGAGATCACCTTGGTTAATAAAAGAAATTGTATTTATGAAGCGATACATCTGGTTTCACCCATCCTATGTTTCAGAGTCTGCTGAAGCAATCTTGCTTGGGCAACAAACCAATGCCAAGGATCATAGTTATATTTTATTAAAAGACAAAGAATTAGGATCCGTCACAAGGGCAGATCATCTGACAATTATAGGACATTCCTCATTAGCAGCAACACCATCAGAGGATACCGGATTGTATATGCAGGGGGATACAGCAATTGATCTAGTTGATCGATTAACTACTAATGGATTAAAGGAAGCGCCAAAAATGTTGAGCCTTGAGTCTTGCCAAGCAGGAATCCCTGGTGGCCTTGCCCAGCAACTTTCACGATCTCCTTTTTTTAAATACACATTGATTGAAGCGAACCTAAGCGGTGTCGGAAGAAAACCAAGGGAAACGCTGTGGAATTTTCCAACTGATTCTTTAGGCCGCGCCGTATTAAAATTGGATAACAGTCCCTGGATGTTCTATCTGGGGGGCTTTCTGGTTGGGAGACTCATTCATGATACCTATAGAACCAAGGATTTATTTCATATTTTATCCCCTCCAGCTTTCCATGAGCATTTCTTTGTCTATTATAAGCCAGGCCTTTTCGGAGGTAGAGCCGGACGCTATTGTTTTTTTAACAAGAGCACAATAACGTTGGAAAAGGCATCGAACCTGGCCCATGAAAGCCCAGATTCAGCCAGTGCCAAAGCCCTTGAGGTGGTCTTGGAAAAGCTTTATTCCCAACCCGTTTAATTTCAATATACAAGTCCTGATCAATAGACTTTTACACAGACTCACCCTCAATAATAATTAAGGAGCAATATGAATTGATATGGGATCATGTAAAATGACTTTTGAGCGAAACCCAGTTAAAATAGGTTACTTATGGTATGGTTGAGAGTGCCAATTAGCGCTCCGCCATTTTATTAACCAGCTTTCTGGGATGAATTAACAAGGAACGTTCAACGATCACAACAAGAGTACATCAAAACGGTGCCGCTTTTCTCTTTTGAGAATGATATGGCGGGATAATGCGTTGCAGTACTGAAGCGTATTGTAAATATATGGAGAATAACAATCTGAATCTTAATCTTAATAAAGGATTTTATAATGTCACAGATTCCAGCATTTGTTATTCGAAATTTGACTAAAACCTATTTAATGGGTGAAGTAGTTATTCATGCTTTACGACGCATAAATCTTGATCTATACCAGGGCGAGCTGGTCGTATTTTTAGGGCCATCAGGAAGTGGCAAATCAACATTATTGAACATTATAGGGGGATTAGATGTCCCTTCATCGGGTGAAGTAATTTACAAGGATCACCTCATTACCTCGGCCAGTCAATATGATTTAACTCGTTATCGTCGTGAGCATATAGGATTTGTATTTCAATTTTATAACCTGATTTCGAATCTTACGGCTTTGGAAAATGTTTCTATTGTTACTGAAATTGCAGACAACTCCATGCGCCCGGAAGATGCAATTAAATTACTTGGTTTAGAGCAACGCATGAATCATTTCCCCGCCCAACTATCCGGAGGAGAACAGCAGCGGGTCGCGATAGCTCGGGCAATAGCCAAGAACCCGGATGTCCTCTTATGCGATGAGCCTACAGGCGCGCTCGATTGTGAGACGGGTAAAATCGTTTTAGCGACACTTGCTTTGGCGAATCAAAAATTAAAAACAACTGTTGTCATTATTACCCATAATATGGTCATCAGCGAGATGGCTGATCGCGTGATCCATATTGCCGATGGTGTCATAAGCAAAATATCCAAAAATAAATTCAAGCGCAAACCAGAAGAATTAGAATGGTAACAGCATTAAACAAAAAATTGTGGCGTGATGTTCTCAAATTAAGAAGTCAAATCATCACAATCGCATTAGTTGTTTGCAGTGGAGTCAGCGTTTTAATTGCATCAGTCAATACCTATGTTTCTTTAAGGAATGCACAACAAGAGTTTTATTCAGAATATCATTTTGCAGATGTCTTTGCTTCATTGAAAAGAGCGCCTGACTATTTAGAAAAGCGTATAACAGAAATTTCAGGAGTATCTCGGGTAGAGACTCGAATTGTAAAAGATGTTGTGCTTGATTTGCCTTGGATGCTAGAGCCAGCTGTTGGTCGCTTTATATCTATATCGAATAAAAATAAATCGGGTTTGAATCAATTGTTTTTACGCCAAGGAAGATGGCTTAACAGCAATCGATATGATGAGATACTGGTGAATGAAAGTTTTGCAAACAACCATAATCTAAAACCAGGTGATCGCATCATTGCTTTATTAAACGGGCACAGAGAACAGTTAAAAATTGTTGGGGTTGTATTATCACCTGAGTATGTGTATGCCATTCGCGGGGAAGATTTGCTTCCAGACAACAGGCATTTCGGTATTTTTTGGATAGATAGAAAGGCATTAAGCACTGCTTTTGGAATGCAGGGTGCTTTTAATGACATCAGTATTAAACTTGCGCCCAATGCGTCAGAGCAATTGGTGATGGCTCAATTGGAAAGAATGTTTCATTCTTATGGTTTGACCATCGCGTATTCACGAAAAGATCAGGTGTCTGATCGATTCGTAACCAACGAAATAAAACAGCAAAAAATTATTGCCACTTATATTCCGCCTGTTTTCCTCTTGGTGGCAGCATTTTTATTAAATTTGGTGACAGGACGTTTGGTAAGTAAAGAGCGTGAGCAAATAGCTACTTTAAAGGCATTGGGTTATGGTGACTTGGCAATTGCCTACCACTATATCAAAATAATTTTAATTATTATTGTTATTGGGTCGCTTGCCGGGGTGTCACTAGGTGCCTGGTTTGGTAATTTGATGACAGAACTCTATACCGAGTATTTCAGGTTTCCCAAGTTCTCTTATCTGTTTTCCAATTGGGCCGCCGTCATTGGGATCCTGGTTTGCCTTTTGGCGGCTCTTTTGGGAACATTGCGTGCGATTTACCAGGTCATAAATCTCATGCCCGCAGTAGCGATGAAACCGCCTGCCCCTATCGTGTATCGAGCCACTTCGATTGAAAAAATTAAATTTTTTTCAAGACTTCCCAGTAGTGTCAAAATGGTTTATCGATATATTTTCCGTCATTTTTTACGCACGATGTTGACCTGCGTAGGTATTGCCTTGGCAATGGCTATCGTAATACTGGGATTGTTTTGGCAAGATGCAATACGCTATCTCATCAATACCCAATTTATAATGGCACAACGTGAACATGCCATGGTGAGCTTTAATAATCCCGTTAACAAAGTAGCGGTAACGGAGTTGAATAAAATTATCGGGGTTACGAGCAGTGAAGGTTATCGTATTGTTCCTGCTCGATTAACTTACCAACATCGAAGTGAGTTATCCTCGCTGTTTGGTATCGCTGAAAATGCAAAATTAAAAATTTTATTAGACAAGCATCTTAATCGAATGGCTATCCCTGAACAGGGTTTATTGATCAGTGAGGGATTGGCAGAACGATTGCGTTTGGTTGTTGGTGATAGTCTTGATATCGAACTTCTGGAAGGGAATAAAGCAAAAGCCCAATTGACAGTGCAAGGGATTATAAATGACTATATAGGAATGTTTGCCTACATAGAAATTAAAACGCTTAATCGTTTATTAAATGAGGATCGGTTAATCAATGCAGCGGCTATTACAGTAGACACCAAACATGTCAAACATTTATATAAAAAGGTAAAGGAAATACCTAAGATAGGTACTATTACTTTTAAAACATCCATTATTAGAACATTTGAGGAAACTTTCGCGAGGCACATCCTTGTGTTTACTACCATCCTTGCAAGTTTTGCCATCATTATAGCTGTGAGTGTTGTTTATAATAATGCGAACATTACCCTAGCAGAAAGAGCGAGAGAATTAACGACATTACAAGTTTTAGGATTTACTGAGGGAGAAGTATCCACATTACTGTTTTTAAATCACATGTTTGAGATAATGATCTCCACCCCTTTAGGATTAATTGCCGGGTATTTCCTGTCCTGGTCTATACTGCAATTAATGCAAACCGATTGGTTTAAGATTCCTTTTGTTATAGAAGCTAAAACCTATGTTATTTCGATTATGGTTATATTTTTTTCTAGTTTAATTAGTTTTTCTATTATTCAGCGTAAAGCAAGTCATCTGAATTTGACAGCTGTATTAAAGGTAGCAGACTGATGAAGATAATGAACCTGAATTTGAAAAAACTAGTAGCGTACTTTGTGGCAATAGTCGTAATTTTTAGTGTTGTTCTTTGGATCCTTTCTCACCAGGGCATTCCAGTTGAAAGGGCAAAAGTAAAATATGATCATTTCATTCAGTATATTGAAGACGATGCGAAAACACGTGCTATAAAAATATATAGTATTGTGTCTCCCGTGTCAGGAGAATTGTTACGCATTAATTTGACAGAAGGTGATAAAGTAAAAAAAGATGATGTAATTGCCACTATTAAGTCCAAAATCCCGGCTTTGCTAGACATTAGAGCAAAGCAAGAGTTAGAGCAGGAATTGGGTACGGCTGAGGCGTTGTATGAACAGGCGAAGGCGGAGTCAATTCATGCTGAAGCAGCACTTGAGACGGCCCAGTCGGATTTAAAAAGAAAGGAACCGCTCGCAAAAAAAGGGTTCGTTTCGGAAACAGAATTGGAACATGCCCAGTTGGAATATCAATTAAGACAGAAAGAGCATAATGCCGCCTTGCGTAAGTTACATGCTGCAGAGCATTACATTTTAAAAGTTAAAGCATCGCTTTCAGCAACACAGGGCAGTGAAACGAATCAGCAAGACCAGATTGAGGTTCGTTCACCTGTCACTGGTTCGATTTTGAGAGTGATTGAAAAAAGCTCAACTACTGTAGAGCCTGGCACAAAAATTATGGATATTGCCGATGTGGTTGGTCTTGAAGTCGTGGCTGACATATTAAGTGATGATGCAGCAAAAATTCCTCCACATGCGAGAGTTATCATTAAACGATGGGGCGGATCTTATCCTTTGGAGGGGCGTGTGCGAATTGTTGAGCCAAGCGGTTATACTAAAATATCAGCGCTTGGAGTTGAGGAACAACGCGTCAATGTCATCATTGATATCATTACCCCATATGAACTATGGAAAAATCTTGGCGATGGGTATCGGGTGGATGTGGAAATCATTCTTTTTGAATCGAATCATGCTCTTGTAGTGCCCATGAGTTCTCTATTTCGCGATGGAGAAGATTGGGCCGTTTTTGTTGTGAAAGGGCGCAGAGCATATAAGAAAAAATTAACTATAAAATACCATAATCCGGATTACGCGGTAATAGAGGGTGGTTTAGAGCATGGCGATGAGGTCATCCTTTATCCCAGCTCTTTGATTCATGATGGAGCCTTAATTAAATAACAAGGTTATTTTTAAAACTGAAAATAATTGTTTTTCATGGCATAAAGAAACGGTTTAAAGGTGATTATTCCGCGATAAAAAATACCTCTTTTTTATTGGCTTTGACGTAATAAGGTGCTTCATCTGCTCTTAATGTGAGTATCTCATGTCCATTATCAGTCACTAAAATGGTATGCTCCCATTGAGCGGATAAAGAGACATTCTTGGGTAACTTCTACTAACTTTTTAGCAAATGGCTTTACGTTGCCAACGAGAGACATTTTGCTGGTATCCCCAATATAACCGTCTTTTTGTACAGTGACATCAATATTAATAATGTCGCTATTTTTAAGTTTTTTCTCGGAGGGGATACCATGGCAGACCACGTGATTTATCGATGTGCAAATGCATGCGGGAAACCCATAGTGGTTTAACGTCGAAGGAATGGCTTTCAAATCCTCGACAATATACTGACGACAAATTTGTTCAAGCTCATTGGTGTTTGCACCTGCAATGGCATAAGGTTCTATCATTTCAAGTACTGATGCGGCCAAATGACCCGCAACCCGCATTTTTTCTATTTCTTCAGGCGTCTTCACTAACATCGTATATTTCACCTGGTGAAGCTTGATGGACTAAAATTTTAAGAATGTCAGTATAGGTAATCGATGGATTTTCTTCCGCCAATTTTCCTATTCTCATCCAATATTCTGCCTGTGAATTAATTGAGCGACTCATGGCTTTTGCCATCAGTTTGGTCGCTTCATGCAGCTCGTCCGAAATTTTTACTATGCCCATATTTTTTGTGGAAAACAAATAAACCAAGCAATAGATTAGGGTCAATTTTTTCCTCTTTCCTTATCAAGCTGACTGGCAAGGAAAAAAGAAAGACGTCCCGCACCTTGCTTTGCTCCTTTCTGCTGTATTACAGGGCACTCAAATATAGTGATTGTTCTACAATCTAAACAATCAATTAGTTTTTTATGTGATTATTTTGTATTATAATAATCCAAATATGACTGGGATTTTCCAATGAATTTAAAAAAAGAAGTATTCTTAAACCAAAATTGTGCAGAAATGATGATAAAGAAAGCTGCTCAGTTGATTTTAGGCAGTGATCTTGATTTTGAATACACTCAAGGTGTGCAAGATGTCCAGGTTGATTTGGGCCCGGCTTTTATGTTTAGCCCAGACGAAGAAAAAATACTATGGGTAAGTGGGAAAAATCAGGAATCGTTGGAAAAGGATCTGGCTACTCTTAATAAAAGCAGAGTTTACTTTTTCCGTACCGGTACTCAAGGTGGGGCTGGCCATTGGCAAATCCTCTATTATGAGACTGTGAAATCAGGTTGGGTTAGTTATTCCTCTCAATCAAATCACTTTCAAGTGACCGATAGCAATGGAAAGTTAACAGTCAGTGGTAAGGGACTACTTGCCCCCCATACCAATTGGGGAAAGGGAAATGGAAATTATGCATTTTTACTTGTTAATGCAAGTGTACAAAACATCATTCATGCAGCGAATTTCGTATATACTTATAGAACTCAAAATGAGGATGCTGCAATACAATATTGTGCGCTCAATCAGGCGCTTCATCCAGAAATAAAGAGCACAACCAGAGTCAGGGCTGAACCAGAAACTAGAACAATGGGAGAGATTGATAATCCCCCTAAAGATCTATCTTGCAAGATACTTAAAACTATTTACAGTAAGCATCTAGCCTTGTTACATGTCATCAATCGCCTGGAGGCAGGAAGTAAAAGCTACAATCCTTACTGGATGGGTAGTCAAGAGAAGCTCAATAAAATTTTTGAGGCACTTGGGCATTGTTATCAAAAAGGCCTTGATGTCGATAATGAATTAAACAATAGCAACAGCAAATTATCCAAAGCAATCAATATGCGCCGCCTCCCATCGCTTTTTAGTTTTTGGGGTGGAAAGAATGAATCCCCAGTAGAATCAAGAAAGATAATTGATGCAAACAGGATTGGCAGGCTAAATAATTTGTGAAAGCTGCAAATAGTTCATGACATGGCCACTAATGTTGTTGATAGTGCAAAAGGACAGACCAGTTTACGGTCATTTAATCATAAAGGTGAACGGATGAATAACTCAGATGGACAATCAATGACAAGAATTGATGAAATGGTACCTGACATCTATCGAATCAGCACTTCAATATCGCAAGAGGTAATTCCTGGTGGATTTTCATTTAATCAATATTTAATCGTTGATAAGATGCCTTTGCTATTTCATACAGGCCCTTTACAGCTTTTTCCTGCCATCAGCCAGGCTGTAGCGAAGGTAATTCCAGTAAAGTCTTTATCTTTTATAGCTTTTTCACATTTTGAGGCAGATGAATGTGGTTCGCTAAATGAATGGTTGAAAGTAGCTTCTGATGCTGTTCCTCTGTGTGGACAAATCGCTGCGATGCTTTCAATTAATGATATAGCGATGCGTAGCCCTAAAATCATGAGCGATCTGGAACAAGTTTCTTTGGGCAAACATAACGTACAGTGGTTGGATGCACCGCATTTACCGCATGGATGGGATTGTGGATTTTTGTTTGAAACCACTAGCAAAACACTATTTTGCGGCGATTTATTTACCCAGCCTGGGGCAGATCATAAGCCTGTAACAGAAGAGGATATCCTGGAAAGCAGTGAAATAATGCGGCAAACAATGGATTACTACGCCCACGGAAACAACCAGCGTCAGTTATTTGAAAAATTAGCAAACACACACCCCAAGGTATTAGCCTGTATGCATGGGAGCGCCTGGAAAGGAAATGGGTTTCAGTTGATTAATGCCCTGGCTGATAGAGTCTGTGGTGATGTGTAATGGTTCCGCACTCTCCAGTAAAGCAGATCAGAGTCAGGTTTTCCCCTTTCCCTGGCGAAAATAAGGGGCATGCACTATAAAGTCCTGATCTTTTATGCTTCAATGACTCATGATGCATTCAAGTCATGGTTTATTGGCCGATAATTTTTACCAGGACTCTTTTATCACGGCAGCCGTCAAACTCACCATAGAATATTTGCTCCCATGGACCAAAATCCAGTCTTCCTTCTGTAATAGCGACAACCACTTCTCGCCCCATGATTTGGCGTTTGATATGAGCATCAGCATTATCCTCACCAGTGTCATTATGGCGGTATTGCCTGATGGGTTCGTGGGGTGCTATTTGTTCAAGCCATTTTTTATAATCTTGATGCAAGCCGCTTTCATCATCATTGATGAATACGGAAGCGGTGATATGCATGGCATTAACTAATACTAAACCCTCTTGAATACTACTTTCCTTTAAGCATTCAATGACTTTATCTGTGATATTGATAAATCCCATACGCTCCGGGATATTAAACCATAGTTCTTTTCGGTATGTTTTCATGTTTTGGCGATAAATCAATATCTGGCAAACATATAGCATTCCTGGCTCTATTTCAAATGGATGACAATTTAAATTTAATCTTTATTTAGAGAAACTACCCGGGAAGTCATGGGGATATGGAGAGAACATCCTATTAAGGTATTTTGAGCTTATGGTAAAAATGTAAATGCTTATAAAATTAACGTATTCAGTCAATTATAGATATTGGTGATTTGCAAAACCCAGATAGCACCAGATTGGGTAGAGTTCTCACACAGACAGCGGATGACTTATAAATCAGGGATAGATCTTTCCGCTCTGAATCAAAACTTTGATTGTTCTTTGACAGCTTTTCAAATATATTCAATTTAAGAATCGCTTGGCAAATTCAAGTGTATTTATCGAAACGAGTCATCTCTGCGATTCAGGTATCCAGTGGACTAGTTTTGTATCATTCCAGCATGGATTCCCATCAGCAAGGGAATGGCATAACTTTGTAAAAAATCGCGCAAATTGATTTTGTTGTTTCAAGAAAGGGAAGAAGAATGACTGGTAAAATAAAAATTGCTGTTTTAGGTTTGGGAATAAGCCTGGGGTGCTTCGCAGGGGAGATGGGTACTATTCAAAAAAGTGGTTTTTACCTGCAAGCGATGCTGGACTACAATTGGTTTCATTATAACAATGTGTATACTGCTTCCTTTTTTGGGCCACAAAATATTACGGCACTTGAAGCGTCTATCGATGATCAATGGGGTTATGGCCTTGGTTTGGGATATCGGTTTAATGATTATTTGCGGACAGCCATAACAGTGCAGGCACGGCCGGATGTTAACTTTGCTGTAACTGATGATGCTCCTGAAACAGCAACAGGACATTTTGATAACTACACTTATATGCTCAATGCCTATTTATCTAACCCTGATTTTTCCATTATGAATTTCAACCCTTATATTATGGCTGGTGCCGGGGTTGCTTATAACAAAACAACGAACATTTACTGGCCAGCGGCTGCTCAGACGGAGTTTGCTGACAAAGCAACAAAATTTGCCTGGCAGCTTGGTATTGGAAGTCTTTACGCCCTCAGTGACTCTTTGTTAATAGATATCAATTATAATTTTATTTCAATTGGAGAAGTGAGGAATTCAGGTCAGTATAATGCTATTGCAGCCAATAATACGCCAGCCTCAGGTGCGCCAACAAAATTCACCAACGTATACAGCAATCAAGCTGAAATTGGTATTCATTATCAATTTAATACTTAGCATCAATTCAAGATAAGTTTAGGTAAAAAGGTGATATCAATGGAGCCGCTTTTTAACCTGTCCATTGGTATCTACTCGACTAAAATGACAAGCACTTTCGTGGTCAGGTTTTTTTCCGGTTTTTATCTGCCTTGTACATTCATTAATAGTTTCCCTGCCAAATTTTCCTGTAATTTTATAGATTTTACCTATTGATGGAAAAATAGCCTGGTCAATTTCCCATGATTTTAATCGTGCTGTGTTTAAGTGGATTGTAATGTATATAAACCGTTGCCCTTGATCACGTTTCGCGACATCATAGCTATAAGGTTAATAAATATTCGAAATAAATTGGGAAGTTGGGTTAAATATGGCTATATTTGTTAGTATGTGAACACTGCCAGAATATCCAAACTCTGGATAAGTAGTTAATCAAATTAATTTCAGGGCAAGGAAAAGGATTTATAAACAGATTTGAATGTTTTGGTTAGCATCTCAATCAAGATAAACAAGGAAAGCATAATGTCTAAGACCATCTATTTTTTCAGTAACAATTTGAAATTGGAAGGAAAACTGGAAGAACCAACAGGTCAATGCCTTGGTTATGTTTTATTTGCCCATTGTTTTACCTGCGGTAAAGATATAGCAGCTGCGAGCAGAATTGCCAGTGCTTTGGTCTCTAATGGATTTGCGGTATTACGGTTTGATTTTACAGGCCTAGGCCGTAGCGAAGGTTCTTTTTCGGAAACGAATTTTTCTTCAAATGTTGAAGATTTGGTTGCCGCGGCTGACTATTTAAGAACTCATTATCAGGCTCCTGTTCTGCTGATAGGGCATAGTCTTGGTGGTGCGGCTGTACTTCTTGCCGCCAAGAAAATTACTGAAGTAAAGGCAATAGCCACTATTGGTGCGCCTGCCAGCGCTCATCATGTGAAACACCATTTTTCTGCTGATTTAAGTAAAATAGAATCTGATGGCGAAGCTCATGTTACCCTGGGCCCACGCTCATTCACTATTAAAAAACAATTTCTACAAGATATTGACAGATACCAGGAAACGATTAAAAGCGACGCTGGTAAAGCTTTACTCATTATGCACTCTCCTATAGATAAAGTGGTATCCATTAAAGAGGCGGAAAAAATCTATAAAGCCGCTCAACATCCCAAAAGCTTTATCAGTCTTGATAAGGCTGATCATTTGTTAAGTAACAAAAGGGACTCACAATATGCTGCAGAAGTTATTGCTGCTTGGGCCAGCCGTTATTTAGCTCCTCCATCAGAGGATAAAATGGCTGAGTAGGCTCAGAGTTCTCCCTTTTTCTTAAGGGAGAATAATTGGGTATACTAAGGAAAAAGAAAGATTTGCCCCTTGATATGGAATTAATGATTTGTTTTGGCTTCCCCGGTATTGGGATCAATATACAATTTCCTTTTTTCATGGTTGGCTGTTTCACCTTTTATTTTATAAATACCCTCATCAAACTCAATTTCAATGATTTTGAATTTACCCTCATTTTCAATTTTTTTGGTAATGTCTATGATGGAATATTTCGGCTGTGGGTGTTCTTGTTTTTTTAAAATCTTGCCAGTAGCTGGATCAAGATGAATTTCAAACTTAACACCTTGCTCATTGTTGCCTTCGACAGTCAATATGCCATCGTCAATTTCAGCGTCATGGATGTTTTTATATCCTTGGTCAGACAACTGCTGAAGAATAGTACTTAATTTTACAGTAGAAGTTTCTTCAGATTTTGTTGCTTCAGCCATGGCAATAGGGGCGACCAATAATCCTGAAAATAAAATCATGGCTTTAAGGTAATGTTTAATATTTGGCATCCTGCTTATCTCCTATTGATAGTGTGTTATTATAAGGTCAAATAAATCGCTAAAAACGAAATTTTTTGAAGAGATTTCATGTTAAAAAATCATTGTTTAACTATAGTCATTTGAGCAATGGAATGCAAAGTTACTTTAATTTTACAAGGAATTTCACTGCCTATAGCACTTGTTGTGTATTAATTATTTAAAATATTGCTTTAATTTTTTTGCATGCAAAATATGCAGCAGCCGAAATGGCACCTGCAATAATCCCTATAAAGAAATCAACTCCTATAGACATAATTGACGACAGGTTTTCTGTGTAATGATGAATGGCGGGTATTTGATGAGTAATAATACCCCCTCCTACTAAAAACATGGCAATTGTTCCTGCCACGCTTAACATTTTCATAAGTACTGGCGCTGCGCCAATCAAAAGAATCCCAATTTGTTTAAGTAGGTGCTTTTTTTTACGTAAAATGAAGCCCAGATCATCTAATTTCACAATGCATGCAACCAAACCATAAACACCAATGGTCATAATTAATGAAATTAAAGTTAATATCGCTATTTGGTTAACCAAGGATGTAGCAGCAACCGTACCTAGTGTAATGACAATAATTTCAGCTGATAATACAAAATCTGTCCGTACCGCCCCACGAATTTTTTCTTTTTCAAATTGACGCATATCGATGGTTTGTATATCTATTTTCTTTTTTGCAGCCTCATTTTTTTTATGGAAAATTTTTCTTATAATTTTTTCAAAACCTTCAAAACACAAATACAATCCACCCAAAATCAATAGGATACTTACCAGTACGGAAGCGAAAAAATTTATTAAAATCGCTAATGGGATTAATATCAATTTATTAACAGCAGAGCCTTTAGCCACTGCACCTATGACAGGTAATTCTCTGCTCGCATGTAAGCCTATGATTTGCTCAGCATTGAGTGCCAAGTCATCACCCAACACACCGGCTGTTTTTTTAGTTGCCACTTTAGTCATGGCAGCTATGTCATCCAGTGCTGTTGCAATATCATCAATCAGTGTTAATAAATTTGCACCTGCCATATTGAAGCCGACCTTAATTTCATGATTCCTTTAAATACTAAAGCAAATTCAAAGCATTGCAAAAAGATTGTTTGTCTCTCTTTTGAAGATTCGAACCTGATAATATAAAAAATAAGATCATTTCAATGATCGTATCCTGATTTCCAGAATTCTAATTTTGGATACATTGCTCACAAGTTAATGTTTTATCTCTTATCCCAAATGGGGTAGAAGCCTGAAAAAATGCTAACTGTTTTAAAATCATCGATTATCTGCTCAAAGGAGCTAGTATTTTGATTGAATTAAAATGGTAAGTGGTTAATGCGCTTATGATTCAATATCAAGGGATTGGGGGCTTTTTCTTAATGTCTTAAGTTGACTCTGCCTGGATTTTTCATCCAACATTTTTTGTTTGGATCTTCTCGAACGTCGCCTCTTTTGGCGTTTTATCTTTTCGATTCTTTGCTGTGTTTTTGTTTTTTCATCGCTTAATACGACTTGTAATTTCTCACAAAGCCGTTGTCTTGCAAAATAGCGGTTATCTTCACGACTCCTGGATTCCTGGCATTTTATTTCCATGCCGGTAGGCACATGTTTCAAATAGACTGTCGAAGCCGTTTTATGCAGTTTTTGTCCACCTTTACCACTGCCTAGTATAAATTTTTCAGTAAGATCTGTTTCATAGATATGAAGACTGCTCATTTTTTCTGTCAATATTTCCCATTTCTCTTTGCTAATCATGAAGTTTCTTTGGTCCAATAAAAAATGCCTTTAAACCATTATAATAGCTGAATTCAAGCCAAATAAGTTGCAAAGAAAGAATGAGGGAGTTTGAATGGCAGAAAATTTATAATCAACATATCAAGCACAAACAGTGGATTCAGGCAGGTAACAACTGAGCTCACCTCAAATTTGAAGACACTATGAGTATATTACTTAGTCGTGTTTTTTATAAAAAACCGCGCAATTTCTTCAGTTAAATGAGTAAGGTTCGTATTCATACTCTGCACAAGCGCCTCAATACTGATTAAGGGGACTTTAATATGGTAATAAGCATTTCCTTTGTGGATTAACTCTTCTTTTCGATAAATAAGGTATTCGGCTCTTAAAATACTGTTACCATGAATATCAATTTCAAATTGTGAAATCATGACTTGAAGATGATAATCCGGGTGGAATTTATTGTCCCAAGGTGAGGCCTGAACGACTACTCCTGGCATTAGAGTTGAAAGATTAGTAGTTAATACAAGAGTAATATTCTTATCCAAGGCTCCAGCCCATTGGTTAAACTCTTCAAGAGTTAGGTGATGGGGAGTCTGGTGAATCATTAATTGAGGTTTTTTCATATAATCAGGGGTACTCACTTCATCAACACCAATCTGTAAATGATTATAGAAATTACGGCTGTTTTTTTGAGGGGGGATAGGTGTTAATAAATAAAATTGAGTTTCCTTGCTTCGACCGCAATCGCAGAGGGTTAAGGCAATGAGCAATATTAAGACAAACTTCACAGGTTTCTTTCGAAGTTCAACATAGCTAGCAAAAGGCGAAGATGTGATGCTCTCAAAGGAGGAATATATAAAAGAGTCTCGAACATTACCTGGCCAACTTAGATCTCTGATGCAATAGAATTTTAAAAAGCGTTTATTATTTTTCATCGCTTGCCTCGGAGTAAAGACTCAGGATATCGAGACAAATAATCCGTCAAATTTTGAGTGGAGTAAGCTGCACTGGTAATTTGTTTTAAGCTTTGATTTAAATACGCAACAACACTGGGCACATCTTGGTTTAAGCTAGAGGCTAGTTGCCCTAAATTTTCAGAAACTTTTTGTATGGCTTCTAAAGTATCTTGGATTTCTTTGGAACGAACTAATTCACTGACGTCTTCAAAAGCCTTTCTCGCGGCCTCAAACGCTTCTTCCATAGATGTAAATTTTTCAACCGCATTGTGAGTCGGGAAAATAGGATAAGAATGGTAGTATGTTTGTGTAAATATTACAGTGGGTGTTGGCTTAATCAATTCAATTTCAGCAATGCCCGTTAACAAGTTAGGTTTGGTGATATTTGCTACATACCCATTATTAATAAGCAGGTGAATAGGGTCGTGGCTAAAACCATAGGTTCTCTCGACAAAAAACTGGACGTACACCGGAATAAGCACTTTATTGTGCCCTTTATTTTCAGTGATTTCTATGGTTTTGACTTCACCAATCTTCACGCCTCGATAGGTTACTGGAGCAGTGGTTACTAGCCCTTTTAAAGAGCCTTTGAAAAACATGACAAAAGTTTGTTTTTGTGCGCGTTTGTATTCTATATAAAAAAAAGTACCACCTAGAATCATTAAACATAGGGCGCCTGCTATAAAAATACCCACTAATGTATAGAATCGTTCGTTATGCACGTCGTCCCTAAAGCGTAAGAGTAATATACATACTAGCAATGATCAGCCAGAATGAGCCACGCGTTAAAATTCGAGAAACTGCTTTTCTCAAATAAATATGTCTAATAGATGCTTCATAATAATAATAACCAGAAGCCAACCCGACTATTATACATAAAATGAATGTCTTAAAGACCGAGTATATCAGATCAAATAAGGTTGTCGAGTTGATGACATAGGATAAAAATTCATTGTTTGTAAACCCTAACATAAAATGAAAAGTAAGATAAAAACTAAAAAAAATAGAGGATACAAGATAAACATATAGCAGTAAGGAAGTAATGATCATACCTATAATGATTGGTAATACTTGAGCAAGGATGATTGCTTCTGGGTTCTCTTGGTAATGCTCCAAACGGGTGTTAATCAAATGCAAGGCGGCTTGGATACATAAAATGAAACCAATAAGTACAGGTAATATTTCATGGGTTAAAATATTTTGCACAATGGGAAGGACTCTTTGATGCAGGTGAAAGGGATTTAAGAGAACATAAACCGTTTGTGAAACAGTAATGCCTAATAATATACCAATAAAACTCAATAGAATAAAAAGACGTGCTCCACAATAGTAAATAATTTCTAGTGTGTTAGGCCAGACTATAGACAGTTTGCCAAAAATAACCTTGATAGTACTATGAACCAAATGACCTAAAAATCGAAAAGCAAGCTCAAGCGAATGGATAAAAGTAATAATATGCTTCGAAAAACGGCGAAAAACATACATGGCTAAATCCATTAGTCCTCTTTCAAAATGCCGCTAAAAGAATAATAGCTTCTTTAGCAAGATGCTTGTATCAGGCAAAAAAGTTTAATAGCAGTGAGATTTATTGCTCTTTTACTATAGCGGAGAATAACACGCTGTTTGGTTAGTTGCTAGTGATCTTCGGGTGAGTGGAGGATTAAAATAAGATTGTAAATATAATAAACACCGAAGAATAATACAGAGTCATTCGACAAATGTCGGGCCAAAGCCCAAACTATGATTGCTCAAATAGGGCAGGTCATTGAATCAGTCCTTAAATTATCTTCCTCTTCCTCCGATGTTTTTTGCGCAGTGCTTTGACTGGGTTGGGCAAAGAATTGAAAAGCATGGCGATGTGTATATTGTTTCTCGGCTTTTGTATCACTTTCAATAAAATAATCCACCAGATCATGGGCGAGGGAGGTTAGTGCAGCAAACATAAGGATTACAGCTAAAATTTCAATAAGTGCTGCATATCTTTTGGTTGTGAAGATTAAAAATACATACGCCGTAGGTATACTGATAGATAGTAATTCTTCAAATAGCTTAGCTAGAGAACTTGCTGCAATTCTTGCCGACATAACCTGGACTATCTCTTGACGATGTTTTTTTTTATCAAGACGAAATAATGTACTCGTTATTTCTTTGGTATATTCTGGCAGATCTAGAATTAAATCACGCCAACCATAATTGGTTTGTGAAAGAGCAAGTTTTGATTTGGCATCAAGAAACTCAAGAATCATTACCTTAATTTCGGGAGGTAACTTTTGGAGTCCAGGCACAGTGGAGTCGTATTTTGCTTTCATGGTTTATAGCCTAAATAATTTATTTCTGAAAAAATTAAAATTTATTTTAGGTCGTTTTGGGTTTTGTCAAAAATTATTTATTTGTATATGAGCTATATAAAATATTGATATGCAGGTGTCATTAAGTCAGGAATGAGAAGACATTAAAATGATCAAATTTTTCAATATTATTCATGTTATTAGCTTCAACAGTAATTTAATTTGGCATTTCTATTTTAGCAATTTTATCTATCAGAGATTGATTTATCTCATTGATAAATTCAGTATTTTTGCCATATGACGCAATAACAAAGCAATATAATTTATCTTTGTTAATTGTAGTAAAAATTTCTATAATTCCATTTCTTATACTATAAGTGTAATTTTTGAATTTCTTATTGTTTAGGTGTACTTCCCTTGTTTTATTAAAAACCATGAATTTGTCCATTGTTTCAGAGTTATGCCTTCTCTGCAGACCATTGACCATTCCCGCGATAAATTGTCGCTGAGCTTTCTCTCGATTATTAGCCGGGATGGGTACAACCTGAATTGTTAGGCTAGTTTCAATATTTTTATAAATAGAACCATAAGTATAAGAAACCAAGGGTATATTCTCTCGTCCACCATTGTAGTTTTGAAGCAGTTGCATCGAGCGGTCTAGTTCTATTTTATAATAGGGTGTTGAAACAACACGCGTAGCAGCAAAAGCTGATAAGTTTAATAAGAAGAATAGAACAATAAGCAATAAACTATACGACTTTTTATTATACACTTTCTTCAACCTGCAATTGGGAGTTTTTAGAACCACTGATTAGCCATTTAATACCAAATATAATCATGATCACTCCAATTAATACAGCAACTAGATTGCCTGCCATATAGGGAGTGAATCCATAAAATTTTATTTGAGTAAAAATCGTTGGATGAATGAAGAAACTCTTAATTAAAAGGCCGCCACCCCAAAATAATAATAAGGTAGCCATTAGTTTTTTAATCATTTCTTTGTCTCTCAAAATTTTTATATCTGTGCTTATAAAGGCTTATGATTTATTTTAGTTAATTTTGCTTTTTGTCAAAAATTATTTATTTGTATATGAACTATATCAAATAGTTATATGCGGGCGTCATTAATGCGCTGTTTAGCAAATTTTAGAGAGATTCCTATCTATTGTAATAACATCCTTTTCTGAACCCAATACAAGATAAATGCACTGCCAAGTGCTGGAATTATTGCCAGGAATGCAAAACCAAAAAACAAGTAGGAGAGCAATAGCTCAACGAATGGTGATATAAAAATAAGAAAAAATTCAGGAAATTTCCATATAATAAGTTGGCGAATAAAGGCATCTAAAATAAATAGTACTAATAAAGAAAGGTTACCAACATAAAACCCGAAAATAAAATAAGGATAGAGTCGCTCAGCAAAAGCTTTGCGTTTGAAAACGAATAATAAAGCAGTGGCAATAAAGGTAGACAAAAATATTAAAGTTCCGCTGAGCGTGGATTTTGGGGAGGCAAATAATGTCGATATGGAATCATCATAACCAAAAATAATGGACCAAAAAATGCTACCCAATAACCAACAAGATAACAGATAAATAATTGCAATTGTTTCATGATGTTTTCGTTCATACAAAACTCAATCAAGCCCTATTATACTTGAGTCTTTCCATATGTAATATTTCAATACAATTCTTATGAGTAAAGGTGTTCATGTGGGTTCATTAAATCCAATTGGTAAAAACGTTTTTATTTTGAACAAAAAGAGATAAAATGCCTGCTTTACAATAAATTGGGTTATCTAATGACAACGCTTTACATAAAAAATTTAAGACATAATGAAGTAGCAGTCTGTCGTGCCTTATTTGAAGCTGCCGAAAAGACTGAGGAAGGAGTAAAAACCAAGAGATATGGCATTCAAATGACGGCTAATATGCCTGGTTTATGGTCTCCTCTTTCTAATTATGACATTGAGAATGATCTCAGAATGGCAAGAATTCATCGCAATGGAATAATGAGGGAAATTGGATATTTGACCGTTAATCTTGTATTTCAATTTGATAGTCTGGATGTTACAGAGTATGAAGCAAAATATGGTATTTCAGCAAAAGACGTTTTAGAAAAAGCCGGATTTACATGCAGTAAAGATGCGGCAGGTTATTCTGAACCTGTTTCAACTTCAACAGGGTTATTAGGCCGGGAAACCAAACCAGAAAAGCCAACCCAAAGAAGTATTGTTAATACCTCATTTTTTTCTCTAAAGAGCGTGGATACAGATAAAAGATTTACCAAGTCGACAAAACCAGGAATATTATACGAAGCAAGATCCTACGGTAAAATAGAAGATGATACTTTGAAAAGCTATGGTTTTACTGAAGGACAATGGGAAAGGCAGAAAGAGGGTATCGAGAATATCGTTATTATTAAAAAACTCACCGAGAGTATTTCTCCAAGTCCAGCCGTTTTGGATGAAGCTGTTGACAATATTCCAACCCTATCCTAAGGGGCATCAATTTTAAAATACCGAAATTGAAAAATAATGGCTCACTATCAATCAATTTCGGTATTTTATATTTTCGTAATAAATTCTGTTAATTTAAAAAATAAGCAAAAATCATTGTAATAGCTGAATTAATCAAAATAATTTTCCTTGTCATTATCGTTGCTTATGGATGATCTGATAATTTGAATGATTTTTTTACTGACGGGATTGTTGTGTTTTTCAGGCCGGTAGACAAGACAAATCTCATCTTTAAACACAGGTGCATTGCTTAATTTTTTAAGATGTTTGTAGGGATAGGTGACCCTGGTAGGTAGAATGCCATACCCAAGACCTAAGGCCGTTAGTTTGGCTACCACTTCAAGACTGGTAGAATTAATCACGCCATTGAAAGTGACCTTTTTGCACATTTTTTTAAGGATATATTGCGATTGGGCAAGTTTTCTATCATAAATCAGTTTATTTTGTGCGTCATTGGCATAAAAGACGGTCACTTCATCCGTAGATAGCTTTATTATAACGAGATCAGGGTGTTGTATAGGGTTAACAACAATACCAAAATCTGCTTCCCAACTGATCACTTTTTCAGTCATCTCTCTTGAGTGGCCATGAATAAAATTAACGCCAAGCCCAGGATAGTTCACTTGCAGTTTTGGCATAAAGTACTGGAGAGTGTAAAGCGCGACGGAAGGGTGAAGAGCGATGGTATAGTTTCCCTGAACAAAACCTGATTCAGGATTCGCTATGTTTTGCACTTGCTCCCATTCATATAATAGGCGATGAGAGCGCCGCTTAAACTCCTCTCCAAGTTTCGTTAGCTGGATTCCATTTTTAAGCCTGATAAATAGGAGGCCGCCAAGTTTGTTTTCCAATCTTTTTATGGAATAACTTAGCGCGGGTTGAGATATCCCAATAATTTCAGAAGCTCTTGTCATATTGAGCGTATCACTGGCCGCTATGAAGTACTTTATATCATCTAACAATAAAGACATAACTTATTAACTCAATTTTATGTATAAATAAAATTTATCACAATAATTAAAATAAATCATTTTAATTATCTGTTGAAGATCTGTACTCTCTTTTTCAGGAGGGAAGGACAATGAAAAATACAGCGTTTTTAATTACAGAGAATCATTACCCTAAAGATTATGTACTTAAAGAGTCATCCGATAGTGACTCTGCTATGGGAATAGCCAAAAGAATATTAGCGGAAGTAATGATTTTTCGCCGTGTCCCGGAAGCCATTAGCTTATGCGGCGCCGGATGTCAAAACTGCGCTTCACCTCATTTGCCAAAAATTATCTCGGCGGTTAAAAAGAATGAACCGGTTACTTTTATATTGCCGGCCTTTCCGGGCAAGTCCCCCAACCCTGAAAAAGTTCTGGGTCCCCTGCCAGATCATGCGGAGCGCCTCTCTCTTAATTTTTTAGGAACACTTTGTCGGCGAATAAAAACATTTTATACCCCAGGAATTAAAATAATTCTGTGTTCCGATGGACGGGTTTTTAGTGATGTGGTTGGAATGAATGAAAGTGATGTCACAGCTTACCAGGTTGAGCTGGATAGGCTTATAAAAGAAATGTCCCTTGCAGACCTGTCCATTTTTAATCTTGATTATTTTTATAAAGATCTTCATTTTGTCCAAATGCGTGACGAACTCATGAAAAGCTATGGACAGTCCCTGGATTTTCTTAAACACAAGATTCGTAATGGTGCGAAACCATCTGCAAGCCTCGATGAACAAGAAACCAATCGTATGTATAGCGGAATCACGCGTTTTTTATTTGAAGATGCCATGCATGCCGGTCAAACCAAAAGTCGTACTGCTATTCAAAAGGAATCTCGTTCTAAAGCCTATGAGGTTATCAGAAGAAGTAATGCCTGGAGCGCGCTCATTTCTGAACGTTTTCCCAATGCGGTTCGACTGTCTATTCATCCACAAACCTGTGGCTCAAAAAAATTAGGAATCCGTTTAATAGGTAATGAAAGCTGGATGACCCCTTGGCATGGTGTTGCCGTTGAAAGCAAGAAGGGTTATGCCTTACTGAAACGCTCGGAAGCTGAAGCTTTAGGTGCAAAATTAATTTGCTCCTCTGATGGTCGGTACAGTCATTATCAATTGATGGCAGAGGTATGATATGAATTATAAAGTGACTCCTATAAAACCATTTGGTGTACTCCTGAAGCCTATGAACGAACAGATGAAAGTGACTGATGTCGATATAGAGAACTTACGTCATTTATTTGCCAAGAATCAACTTGTTGTATTAAGGGGTTTTGACGCATTTCAGAATGCCGAGGATTTTTCTAACTATTGCGAGTTATGGGGGGAAGTTAGCCTTTGGCCATTTGGCAAGGTGCTTGAGTTAATCGAGCAAGAAGACCCGGAAGACCACATTTTTGATCATAGTTACATGCCCCTGCATTGGGATGGTATGTATCGACCCCACGTGCCTGAATATCAGATTTTTCATTGTGTCAAAGCGCCTTTGTCTGGACAAGGAGGAAGGACCACTTTTTCAAACACCATTTTAGCGTTAGAGTTTGCCTCCTCTGAAGTCAAAGAATTTTGGAATAAGGTGACCGGTACCTATCAAAGAAAAATGGAATTTTATAACAGCAAGACGGTATCCCCAATTATCACTAAGCATCCTCAAAAGGATTTTTCAGTTATTCGTTACAATGAACCACCCTCAGTAGATAAAGGTCATTTTGTAAATCCACCCGATATTGAATTTACCGGGATTGGCCAGGATGAGTTGGATTTCTTCCACCGAAGCTTAGAAAAAGCTCTTTATTCACAAGATAATTTCTATGCCCATGAGTGGCAAACCGGGGATATCGTCATCGCAGATAATTTCTCGCTATTACATGGTAGAGAAGGATTCGTATCCAAGTCGCCTCGTCATATCCAACGCGTTCATGTTTTGAGTAATCCGCCTTTTGATAACCCTGGTCTGGAGTCTTATGAATGAGAGGGCAAGTTGCAGACGTTGTGATTGCTGGCGCGGGTCCAGTAGGCCTTATGTGTGCCTATCTGGGACAACTTTGTGGTATCCATACTGTTATTGTCGATAAGTCTGATGGTCCTTTAGAGGTCGGTAGAGCGGATGCCCTTAACGCGCGCACTTTACAACTTCTTGAATTAGTCGATCTATTTGATGAACTTTATCCTTTAGGAAAAACCTGCAATACCAGTTCTGTATGGGCAAACGGACAATTCATTTCCCGACAATCGTCATGGTGGGAGGAATTAGAAGGTTGTTTGCATAAACATTTCCTTATGCTTGGTCAATCCTATGTAGAAAAATTGTTGGATGAGAAACTGAAAGAGACTGCAACAGCAGTAAAACGCTCAACAGCGATTGTCAACATCGAGACTAATGAAGAGGGATGTCTCACCACCCTTGTCAATGGAGAGCGAATTCAGTCACGCTACGTCATCGGAGCAGATGGCTCCCGTTCCTTTGTTCGCGATCATTTTGCAATACCTTTTGAGATCATACGGCCACCAATTATATGGGCGGTCATCGATGGTATTATTGACAGCGATTTTCCAAAAGTCCAGGAAATCATTGTATTTCAGGCAGAAACGTCAGATGTGGCCTGGATTCCAAGAGAAGGGAAAATCGACAGGTTTTACGTAAGAATGGATACTAAAAACTTTACCTTGCAGGAAGCAATGGACAAAATTAACCATGCCATGCGGCCTCATTCCTTAAATTTTAAGGACATTGTCTGGTTTTCACAGTTTTCGGTTAAAGAATCTGTAGCAGAGCATTTTTTCATTCAAGATCGCATTTTTCTTGCTGGTGACGCATGCCATATTCATTCAGTAAACGGTGGGCAGGGCCTCAACACAGGTCTTGGAGATGCTTTTAATCTCATGTGGAAGTTGCACATGGTCATGCATTTTGGTGCCCCCAAAGAGCTTTTGCACAGTTATGAAAACGAGCGTAAACCAGTAGCTCACGATGTGATAGAGACTTCAGGGGAGCTTGTGCGTTCGACCAAATATTCCCTTAATGGAACCCACGCCCAAGACTACGTAAGGATTGTGCAAAAACGCGCAGGGTATATCACCGGGATGGGGATTCGTTATGGAGAATCAGGTTTGCGTGGCTCTCGGCTTTTTGATTTTGAAATTTTTAACGGCATCGCCAAAACACGACTTTACTCTCTTCTGGATTATATGAAATTCACCTTGCTTATCTTTGGTGATCGTGAAGTCGGGCTGCAGCCTCCAGAGTTTATAAAAGTCATTCAAATATATCCACATCAATGCCAGCAAAGTTTTTGGACCAATAACACCCACTATGCAAACGAGGCCATTTTAGTAAGACCTGACTCCTACATTCAAGACGCGGTGCCACTAGATAAAATGGAGTCCATATTTGAGATGGCGTGGTTATGCTGAAAAAGCTGATTTTCTTGGCAATAGGAATGTTTACAGTAGGCTGCAACACATTTCTGATTGCTGGCCTTCTTCCTCAAATAGGCCAAACGATTGAGCAACCTGTTGCAGTAGTTGGGCAAGGCGTGAGTTTATTCAGTTTGACTTATCTGCTTTCAGCACCACTTTTTTCAATTCTCTTTGCTGATAAGCCGGTAAAACGCATTATTCAGCTTGCACTGGCTCTGTTCCTATTTGGCAATTTAATAACACTATTTTCTGGAAATATCGTGCTGTTTTTAATTGGAAGGTCTGTTGCAGGAGCAGGTACCGGGATCTTTACTCCCTTATGTATCAGCATTGCAGTTTATTTTGTCAGCCCATCTGCCAAGGGGCGTGTTTTAAGTTGTGTCTGGGGTGCTAACAGTGCAGGTGTAGTATTTGGTGTCCCTGCTGGACTCTACCTGTCTTCAATGTTTAATTGGCAACTATCGATTACCTGTCTTGTTGCTTTAAGCTTGGTTGCATTAATTGGTTTTTCATTGCAAAACACTGATATAAGATTACCCAAGTCTCCGTCATTTGGACTCAGACTGCGCCTTATACTCGATCCAAAAACGCTCTCGGTGATTGGAGTCACTTGTTTTACCGCTGTAGGCAGTTTGGGACTATATTCGTATGTCACCTTGATTCAATCAGGATCCCCTAATTCACTCAGCATGACCTTATTGAGTTGGGGAGTGGGAGGATTCTTGGGAAGCTCACTGATTGGGGTTATTATCGATAGAACAGGTAAACCACGGGTTATTATGGCCTTAATTTTAGCAGGTCTTATGCTTGCTCTAATTGCAATACCATTCACCAAGAGCTTGCCTTACCTGGGATTAATCCCTTTTTTTATGTGGGGTGCTTTCGGCTGGGCTATAGCGACTCCCCAGCAACACATTTTATATGAATTACATGAAAATCAGGGAACCATCCTGGCTGCTATCAATTCATCGGCCTTGGGGTTGGGATCGGCTTTGGGCACGCTGCTTGGTGGCCTAATCATTTCTTACGGATTCAGGGACATCTACCTCCCTTTTCCTGCCGCAATGTTACTACTCTGCGTATTGATAGGTCAGCTAATAATTAACAATTCAAATAAGGTAAATAATACATGAACAGACCCGTTGTCCTCGTTGACCCATTATCATCAGGAATAGAATTGGCCCCTGCCTTTAAGGCTCGGGGGATACCTGCTATTGCAATCACGCTTAAACATCCGGATTGGATTGGGTTTGGAGCAACAATGCAAACCTCCGACTTTGTCGAGATTATTCCAGACCAACCAAATCTTGTGGAGGTGCTTCGAAAATACGACCCTCTTGCTATTATTCCCGGCACCGAGGAAGGCGTTCCTCTCGCAGAAGCTTTGGCCATCGCTCTAACGCCACAGTTTGCCAATGATCCTGAAAAATCACAGAATAGATTACACAAGGCTCTGATGCAGGAAGCGTTGCAGAAAGCAGGAGTTCCTGCTCTCAAGACGCTCAATACGGCATCCGAAAATGAAGTTGAATCCTGGATTAGAGCAAACGGATTAATTGATTCTCCACTTATAATCAAACCCCCGGTATCAGCCGGCAGTGATAAGGTTTTTCACATTCCGGCCAAAGGGGAGTGGAAAAAAGCGTTCAACCAGGTTTTATCCGAGCCATCTAAAATTACCGGGAAAAATAATGAAACCGTTGTTGTACAAGAGCAAGCAATAGGAACAGAATTTGCTGTAGGTACGGTGAGTGCCAATGGAAAACACTATTTAGCGCATTTAATCCAATACAATAAAACGTTCTTTAATAATCGCAAAACGGTTTACGACTATGTTGAATTCGTACCTTATCGTGAAGAAATGTATGGTGAATTATTTAAGTATACGCAAAAAGCATTAGATGCCTTGGGAATTCGCTGGGGAGCCGCTCACAATGAAATCATGCTCACTAAGGACGGGCCTCGCCTCATAGAAACAGGCGCCAGAATGTGCGGTGGTCCAGTGGTTGGCTTTGCTCGAGAAGCGACCGGTAGTAGTCAAGCCGATAAATTAGTGGAGATTTATGTTGATGGGGATGTTTTAACCAAAGAATACGTATTTAAAAAAACGGTTGTGCCAGTTTTTTTGAAATCACCCGCAAAAGGCAAAATATCAAATGCGGAAGCCTTCGCCGACATTTCTAAATTACCGACATTTCTTAACAAGCACCTTTGGTTTAAAAATGGTGACCCTGTTCCACAAACAGTGGATTATCTAACGAGTATTGGAATTATTGGGTTGGCTGGGGACCGCACGTCCATTTTATTGGATTACGAAAAAATTCGAAGCATGGAGTCGAAATTAGTTATCCAGACACTTTAGAGTTTCTATTGCTGGACTACTACCATTGAAATATTTTTTCAATGGTTTGAATTATTATAGTCACTTGAATTTTAAATGACTGACCTATTGCCTAATAAACAAGGAGTCCATTGATTACAAATTTGCCTATACTTATATTATTTATTTTAAAAATAAAAAATGGATAACAACTCCAAAAGCTTTGGTGAAGTGAATGAGCGAATAGGTCATGCAATACACCATGTCTGTTTAAATGCATCCGATGCAAAACTCATTAAATCCAATATTCAAGAAAGCTACCAGAGCTGGGGGAATAGGCTTTATGACAGAGTTTTTTTGAACTGGGGATTATGTGATAAAAAAATATATCAGGAATTATCGGCATTAAATTTTGATTTTTCTAAAGTAGGTTTTTTTCCACATGTTTATGGACAATCACTACTTTTTTATTTGATAAGGCCATTAATAAAAATTCATTTCTTTAATAAACGCTTGCTTGATGTGGGTTGTGGTAATGGCGTAGGTTTGAAAATAAGTTCTGAATTATTAAAAACGAGCTATGCATTAGGCATCGATTTGGTCAACAAGCTGGTAACTAATTCCAATAATAGCTTCTACACAGAAGATAAAATTAATTATATGCAGGCCGATGCAGAAAATATGGCTATAGCAAACGAAAGTTTTGATATTGTAACCAACCTTGAAAGTTCACATCTTTACCCACAAATCGAGCATTTTTTTGCTGAAGTAGAGAGGGTTTTAGCACCTAACGGATTTTTTTGTTATGCGGATGTTCATTTTGATGTGAAGCAGCAAGCGCAACGATTAGAAGCTTTTGTGAAGAAAAGGAAAAATTTACGCATTATTGAAAAGCATAATATTACTAAAATGGTTCAAGCCTCAATTTATCAGCGTTTAATTGTCAATGAAAAAGGATTTTACCAATTGGCTCAATACCTTTTGGGACCTGATAAAATCGACTTTACTTCAGAGCTTGCTAATGTGGCGAGTTCAATGGGACTTATGTTTCTTCCCTGGTGGAAGATTCGTTTTAAAAATCCGGCATTGCAAGGGCTTGGGAAATTTGCTCGCCGGTGCAAGCACTGGAATAAAAAAAATTATTTTTATTATTTAATTCAAAAGATAGATTCATGAAAATCAGTCTATTATTCCAGGATATTATTTTATTTTGAGTCTGATAAATCCTAAAATAACCGCTTTATTGAGATAAAGCTGGGTATAACGAGGATAACGTACTATGTTTGTCAAATCTCCACGTATAGATCTAAACAGGCACTCAAAAATATGGATTAATCCTGAGGGAGAAATACCCAAGAAAATTATAGCGCGATTAAAGTGGCAAAAAGAAACTCGGCCCGGGGATACGATCACCTTATTTGTAAATAGGGCTTGTGAAGATAAATCAAGTTCTGCAGTGGGGTCATTAAGAGCGTCCGGAATTAGAATAAAAATAATTGAATTATGTTTAGAGAAAAATGAAAAACAGGATGATCCATTTATAATTTCCTGTTTTAATAAAGCCTTCGATATAGCCAAAAGAGAGAAAAATCTCGCGGATCGAGTCAGGGCATCTGTTCGGGCAACAAACGTTCTAAGGATTATGAAGTTAGTGCAATATGAAGGATTGTACTCAGATAATGATATTTTATTTTTAAAATTTGAGACTATCAGCTTACCCACTCCGTATCTTTTTGGTCAATATGATGGAGAGGTAAATGATGTTCATCTCTTTGGAGTGGCTATAAATGACCCTCTCACTACGGATTACTTTTATACCCGGTTAGTTGAAAAAATGAAAAGGCCTTGGGAGGAAGAAATTACCCCTGATGAGTTTGAACCACCATGTGGTCTTTATCTTATTCCAGATGAAATAATATCAAAAATCCAGTTTGGACACCTAAAATTTGCAGAGATAAGAGATTGTATTATTACAGGAAGTGATCAATCCCACCATGATATTACGCGTGCAAAAAAATTATTAAATTCCGAAGAGGATAGCTTGCTGGATGAAGCTAAAAGCGCAGTAGCCTCGCAAGAAAAGCAATATCGCGTGTGATGATACGGATGCCCATTATCTCGGAGAAAAGTAAAGATCCTGTCAATTAATACATGGCTCTTAGTCTTGCTACCCGCTCTGCTGTCGATGGATGGGTTGAAAATAAGTTAGCCAGTTTTTCTCCATTTAAGGGGTTAATGATAAACAGATGCGCAGTGGAAGGGTGCGTTTCTGCTTTATCAAAGTATTGCTCATGGTTGGCTTGATCAAGTTTTAACAAGGCACTGGCAAGCCAGTGTGGATTCCCGCAAATACGCGATCCACCGGCATCTGCTTCAAACTCTCTGGAGCGTGATATAGCCATTTGAATCAATCCTGCCGCCAGAGGGGCCACTATCATCATGATCATGCCAACGACAGGATGGACACCCTCTTCATTATTTGAATTGTGGCCAAACATGGAAAGCCACATGAACATATTGGCAATCCCGCTAATCGCCCCTGCTATTGTTGCACTTACAACATTAATTAAAGTGTCGCGGTGGATTACATGAGCCAGTTCATGAGCTAAAACCCCTGTGATTTCTTCTTTATTAAGCCTATCCAGTAATCCTGTTGTAACAGCGATACTGGCATTCTCCGGATTTCTCCCCGTTGCAAACGCATTTGGAGTTGAGTTATTAATTAAATAAACTTTGGGTACTGGGGTTCCTGCCCTATACGCAAGTTCTGAAATAATGCTGTTAACAAAGTGATTATTGGGCAGAGGTTCAGCATTATACATTTTCAAAACAAGAACATCTGAGTACCAGTAAGCTGAAAAATTCATAACTCCCGCAAATAGTAATGCAATCAGCATTCCTGTAGAGCCTCCAAGCAATCCTCCAATAACAACTAGCAATGCTGTTAGAGAGGCTAGCAAGATAAAAGTTTTCAGGTTATTGATCATTTTTCATTACCTCATTTACTCTTCCTATGTCTTATATGTCATAAATAAGGTCAGATGCTAAAAATTCAACTTGGAATGTTGTCTCTGTTTATTTATGTCCATGCTTTGGAGCTGGAAATCAAGAAAAACCCATTGAGAGTAATACGGCGTTGTTTTTATTTTGAGATCAATGTGATATATTGTTGATCAATTTCGTATGTCATTAAACATTTTATGTATAGTAAATATCCAGCATTTTTCCCAAATAAGAATATAAAATCTTCCTCAGGTGTGCAGTTTTCAAATGTTGTAAAAATTCCCTCTGCAATTGAATCATTATATCGAGGTGATAATAATCTTACAGGTATCATTTTTCTTTTGCCTACTCTAATTACAGGAGTTTTTTGTCAAAATTTTCCTGAAGTTGTGGATATGGAGCAAATAAGATTGCACAAACTAACCAACCTATCGAATGATTTTCATATGGTGAGTATGTCAGAGGATCCTCAAATTGCCTTAGATTGGGGGAAAGGATGTTTTATTACAATTGCCCCTGTTTTATTTTCCGATTATATAGTAGATGCTCATGCCACCTTTCGTAAAAATCAGCTCAATTTTCCTGATCGAATGGAGCGAGAAAGAGAGCATATCGCTTTAGCTGTACCTTTTTGCAGCATAAAAAAAATAACAATTCACAATAAAGAATTAGCTAACCCTTTTTATCTCAGCATCACTCAAGATAATCATGAAGCAAGAATGGAGTTTAATACGCTCTATGGCGAATTAATTTCGCTTTTAAGAAAAAAATACACTCAGGAAGTCGATGAGAAAGAAGAGCAAACCGCATTACGTGCTTACGCCATACGTTATTTAGATTTTTATGCTAAATTCGGTGGTTGCGATAATCCTTTTGATAAAACCATTGCACAACTGTCTGAACTCTATCCGGAGTTTATGAGCAATCTTTTGCAATCAAGTCATCTTTCATCAAAAACAGGTTTGATGAAAGATATTGTCCTGAACTCATCGGATAATTTATTTAAAGAACATCCTTATACTCAAACGATTGATGCTTCTTATATCTCTAGGGTTAAAGAGAGCACTACTTGTTATGAAGATGACTGGGCAAAGCCAGTTTATGATTAGTAATAAGAAAGATGCTGGTTTTCCTTGAATTCGTTGAAGATGACCACTAACGAGGTGAGGGCATTTGATCTACGTTACCTTCTGCATTATCCATAGTATCTGAAAACACGGAATCTGTTTCATCTGTATCACCCAAAAAATCAAAATCTACGGGCGTACCGATGCGTTCTGGTTCCAGTTGTTTAATGATGTTAGCTAAATAAATTGTGGTTTTGTGATTAACGAACGATGATACAGCAATGACTTCTTTATTAAGTAACAGGTGATAATATTCATGAACCCCATCGTTACCTTTTTGAATAGCAATAGATGGATCAGCGGACGTGATAAAATAAGTATTGCCGGCTTTTTTAGATGTAATGCGTGAACCCAGTTTTGCACATAAACAATCCATGCCTTCTTCAGGAAAAAGAGGAAACTCTTCTTTGGTATCTGAAGTGGTAAAAAAGGAATAATCAAAAAAAGATGATTTTTTCATATAGGAGCTACCATTAAGCATAAATATGCCCAAAATTATATCATGATAAACAATTTAAAGGGATTTGAATTGCTAACTACCGACGTTACCATAACAAGTGGAAGAGTATACTTGAGTGGTAAATAGGATAATAACGTTGAGGCAAATTTTGTAGTAATTTACGATGAGCATGCGTTATAAAGTTATTTGAAATGAGGCGGTAGTCGTAAATGGAATACAAACAAGTACCTGAACATTATTTTTAATAATCTCCCTTTATCTTTTCCCGATTAATCACAGAAAGCGTATTTACTTTTTTGTTCTAACCATTTAGTTTACGAGCCTGGTATTTGGAAATGGACTTTTAAAATGACTAAAAAAGTAACGAATATTGCGATAATTGGTGGTGGAACAGGATTAGCTTCTGCCTGGGCTTTGGAAAATCAACAAAAATTTCATGTTACTGTATTTGAGGAAAATGATCGCTTAGGCGGGCATATTCACAGCATCAAGGTTAATAATGTAATCCTGGAAGGGGGGGCCGAATTCATAGGACCACCCACATTGTATCCCAATGTGCATCGATTGTTTCAATATCTGGGAGTGGCTTTAGATCAGTTTGAATTAAATATGGATTTTGACGATCTGAAACAAAAGGATCATATTGTTTTACCCCCTTTGTATCATACATCAAGTGGCAAATCTGAGGACACTTCATCAATTCTATATACATTATCCTGCGGTTTATTTGGCAAGAGAAGGAAACAAAATGAAATTCGCGTTTCAGCGGATACCCTCCTCACTGAAATGTACAATTTGCTTGAAATGAATCACTTAATTATGGATGCCAGGAACAAATTACTGCATCCAGACAATTTAATTACATTAGAGCAATTTATAAAAGAGTTTAAAGAGAAATGTGTACACGCACTTTCACCTATAGACAAGTTTGCTGAGGAGTTCTTGTATCCTTTGATTGCATCAGGATGGGGAGTATCAATTGAAACAATCAAAACATTTGGTGCCCATTATGCCATGAACTATCTGGCTGCAGGAATGAATTGGTTTGATGCGCCAGAAGGTTTGAGCAGCTATATTGATAGAATGGTGGCGCAATGCACCAACACTCAATTTAACGCTAATACGGCTATAAAAAAATTAATACCAATAACAGTTGATGGACAAATAAAATATCAATTATTGAAAAGGGATGACACATTCGTTTGTGATGCCACTGGAAGTCCAATTGTTTATGATGATGTGGTCATCTCCACACCGGCTTATGTAACGAGTGAACTGCTGTCTGGTATTGAAAGTAACACGATAAAAGTTTTGCGTGAAAAACTTGCCAATGTCACTTATTATGACACGACAGTAGTATTTCATCAGGATCCCGAATACCTGTCTCCTTATAGGACTGTTGTTCACAGCCGATTTGATGGAACTCAATCAGCAAATACTATGTGCAAATCCTGGAAATTTAATAAAGAAGAAACCCCTATAATGAAAACCTGGGTTTTGCCAGGACAAGCAATGCCCAAAAACGTACTGAGAGAAGTTCATTACAAACACCCGGTAATGGATAAAAATTACTATGAAGCACAGCAGGCCTTACATGCCGCTCAAGGTGAGGCTGGGTTATGGCATGGTGGTATTCTTGCTGGATTTAATGATTCGCATGAGAGTGGTATTACGGCAGCACTCCAAGTTGCTGCGCAGTTGAATCACCGCGAACATTGTTTAAATAAAAATGAACGTCTCGCACTATTCCCCAACCTGGTTGATTCGGTTCTGTCTCCTAAATTGTCTACGGGTAGAGTCGCGGAGGTTGAAGGAGTGGCTTCTTCTTCCATGTCATATACTTAAAGAGCTTTCACCATATCTATTAAATTAATATCGCTCTCAAAGATAAATTGAGGGCGATATTGGTGCCAAATGAGTTTGCACTCTTAAACTAATCGCTCATATGTGATTCCAATATAGAATGGTTTGTACTTAATTTTTCTTGCGATTTTGATTGCAAGTGATTTCCTGGAAGCGTTCGAAATTACCCATGACACTATCAAAATGCAACAAGTCATTGGCTGGAATATAAAACATATACTGCAATTTACATTGCAGTATTGATATTTACTGGATTCAATTGATATCGGTTCATCAATACCAGTTGGGTGATACTTAAATAACCCATCAGAAATGGTTGTTGATCCATTACATAATTCACCAGTTTTTTATGAATTAAAGAAACAGTATTGGGTGTTTTATCAAAGGAATAGACTTGAGGTTGATAATTAAAATCATACCTGTCGGGGTGTAATAACATTTGTCCAAGTGGATCTAGTGCTTGTGAGGTTAGGCAAAAAATAATATTCGTTTCTGGATGTATCTTAAAGTAAGATTTGACTCTGGATTGTACTTGATTCGGATCAGTACCTACATCAAGTTCCTCAAAAAAGATTCCTTTATCTTGAAGAATGGTCTTAATTCCATAGGCACGCTTTTCGAGCCCTATATGGCCGGGTTGTGGGTTAAGAACTAGCGCTCTTTTAGCGCTTGGAGTTAATTCCAGAGCTTTTTCACCAAGTTTCTTGCCTGCGAGTAGGTTATCAGAACCTAAAAAGACCAGGTAAGGATTTTTTGTTTTGTCTTTTGGTTTGGTATCAACGGCAATAACAGGAATATTAAGTTTATTTGCCCTTTGCAGGCTTTTGCTAAAAGCTGTGTCTGAAGGAATGGTAGTAGCAATTCCAGAAGGATGAGTAGCCAGTGCGCTCTCTATGAATTGAACCTGTTTGGGTACATCATTGGCTCCTGGAGGAGCTAAAATTTGTAAATCGACTTTCAGTTCTTCAGCAGCTTTTTTTGCTCCTTGGAATAAAGATGTCCAATAAGGATCTTGTGAACCATGGGTTATCAAATAATATTTATCTCTCGCAAAGACAGAGGCGCTTATCAGTAGCGAGAAACACAAGAGAGTTGATGCCAATTTTTTCATAGTTTAACCCTTAATGAGTGTGTTAGTTAATTCCATTATTTCTATTGTTCCGCAACTGAGCTTGATCACTTTGTGTGCGGTATTTTGTACATGAGCTGGATTATGAGTTATAAAAACAATTGCAATTCCGGCTTGAGCTATATTTTTTATGATCTGAAGGACTTTAACTGCTTGCGCAGGTGAGAGGGCACTGGTTGGTTCGTCAAGAATAAGTAGCTTTGCATTAAAATATTTTGCGCGACAAACGACTAGCATTTGGCGTTCACCACCAGATAGTTTTTTGACCGGCAGATCAATATTTGGAGGGCGTACAAGCCCAAAGCTTTGCAGGGACTGACTTGCTATATGTTGCATAAGTCCGATGTTTAAGAATTTGAAAGGACCTATTTTTTTATTTATTTCATTACCTAAAAAGAAATTACGCCATATAGATAATTCATCAATAAGCGCTAATTGTTGATGGACAACCTGTATACCCATGCGTCTCATTTCAAATGGAGCATTATATTTGTTGCTATAACATAAGGGCTGCTCCTGCCAATAAATGTTTCCTTTATCTGCTTGAATATAACCTGAAATTATTTGTACCAGGGTTGACTTACCTGCTCCATTATCACCGATTAAAGCAGTAATTTCCCCGGGATATAAACAAAAGGATACTTTATTGAGAATACGATGGGAGCCGTAACTTTTTTCAATATTTTCTAACCTGAGTAAAGGTTGAGTTTGATGGCTATTTATCATGAGTCAGATTTCCTCAGATAAACATTAATAGTCATCGCAAAGATTAAAATAAGTCCAATAAAAGATCGATACCAATAAGTTGAAACACCAATTTGTACTATGCCGGTATCTACAGTGCTTAATAATAAAGTAGCCAATAGCGTACTTATTATGGATCCTTGACCTCCTTTTAGTGAGGTACCACCGATTACGGTAGCTGCTATGGCATATAATTCATATTGTTCACCCGCAATGGGGGATAAACTATTAAGGTGGCTAAATTGAGTTACTCCGGAAAATGCGGCTATTATTCCACAACACACAAAACAAAAGAATTTAACTCGAATTGTATTTATGCCAGATAGATAAGCGGAATCACAATTGTTACCAGTGGCAATTATATGATTCCCCAGTTTTGTCCAATTAAGAAGATAGATTAGATAAAAACCAATAGCAAACCACCAAATAAAAGAAGACAATAAATTTTGTGATAATTCACCTGCTAATACTTGCATAACACCATTTGTGTCTTCAACAGATACAGGCAAACCTTGGGTGCATAAAAGGATAAGACTACGTAAAATTAACATGCTTCCCAAAGTTACAATAAATGAGGGGATTTTAAAAAAGACGGTGCATGCAGCATTAATTAATCCTATACAGGCTCCTATTGCCAAAGCAATTGTTAAAGCTAAAAAACTATTGATTCCTAATAACGTAAGTGAACCGAATAGCAAGCCAGATAAAGCAAAATTCGCTCCAACAGAGAGGTCAAACTCTCCTCCTATAAGCAGAAGAGTAACTCCAAGGACAATGATACCAATATCAGAGGCGGACGCCAAAATACTTGCCCAAGTAGTAAGGGTTAAAAAGTCAGAAGAGAAAATAGTGAATAGACTAACAAGGCTAATAAATGGAACGAGAACACCAAATAAAAAATAATGGTGTATTTTATACATGAGACTATCCCTGGAAATTTATTGTGGAAAGTGTACACAAAATATTATCGATCTTTAAGCACAATTTTCAGAGAACATTGAAGGCAAGTTCAACCCGGGTACCATTGATTTTTATTCAGATTACTTTATAGTGGATTTCTCTTTAAACGCGTCATTTTTTGAATGGATTTCATTTTATGATTTCGAAAAAAATAACTCAAATTTCATTTTCCCTTGCTTTGGCACTGATCGTTGGGGTGGCAGAAGCAAAGACTACTCGCCCTGCGGATGAACAACAACGAGCTCGCTCTATTTACCAACAATTTATTGAAGTGCAATCAGGGTTTACTACAGGCTCAACAACGCCGCTAGTTGAGGTGGCAGTGAAGTACTTGAAAAACGCTGGTTTTTCCAATGAGGACATTTTCGTTGGTGGCGCCAGTTTGCAAAAAGCCAATTTGGTTGTACGTTATCGTGGTACCGGGGAGAGGAAGCCCTTGTTATTACTTGCGCATACGGACGTTGTTGAAGCCAAAGCTTCCGATTGGAGCATGAATCCTTTCCAACTGACTGAAAAAGATGGGTATTTTTATGGCAGAGGCACTTTGGATGATAAAGCACAAGCGGCTATTTGGATAGCTAACTTAATCCAATATAAGCAGGAAGGATTTAAACCCAAACGCGATATCATTGTTGCTTTGACGGCTGATGAAGAAGGAAGCAGCCCATACAACGGGATTAGCTGGCTGATTAAGAATCACAAGGATTTAATTGAGGCGGATTTCGCCCTTAATGAGGGTGGATGGGGTGATTTGGCCAATGGGAAAAAAATATCACAAAATATCCAGGTGAGCGAAAAATACATTGTCAATTACAATCTTGAGGTCCGTAATAAAGGGGGGCATAGTTCGCTGCCAACCAAAGATAATGCCATTTATCGTCTTGCCGGAGCTTTAGAGAGACTGTCGAAATTTAGTTTTCCTTTAAAAACCAATGAAGTCACTGCCACCTATTTTAGACAAATGGCTGCTATTGAGACGGGACCGCTGAAAACAGAAATGATTGAAGCGAGCAAGGGCTCGAAGCAAGCTATGCAACGTTTGGCTGATAGTGCACCTCAATGGAACGCCATTTTACGAACAACCTGTACCCCTACCTTACTTGAAGGAGGGCATGCAATGAATGCTTTACCCCAATTGGCAGCGGTTACCATAAACTGTCGTGTGCTTCCAGAAGATTCTCCTGAAATGGTTGAGCAATCTTTAAAGACAGTAATCAATGACTCAGAGGTTACACTAAAGCACATTGGCAAATTGTCCAGAGGTCCGAGCTCTCCACTTAGCCCTGAGATATTAAAAACAATTACTCAGCTCACTCAAAGGTATTGGCCTGAAGTTCCTACCATTCCAATTATGGTTACCGGTGCAACGGATGGGCGCTATCTGCGATCCGTTGGAATTCCTACCTATGGAGTCATGGGGCTATTTTTAGATCGAGATGATTTCCGAGCCCATGGTCGTGATGAAAGGATCAGTGTCGAATCATTTTATGAAGCTCAAGCGTTTCTTTATGATTTAGTGAAACAACTGTCAAGCAATGTAACTTAAGAATGGTTTTTCCAGTTGGGACTTCGCTAAATCGGGTAGGATATTGATTTGAGGTCCCTTTGGTCAGTTTTGCATAATTTCCCAATGTGCAAACTCGTAAAAACAACGAATGTTTATTGAGATTTGGAAAACAGGTATATGTTAAAGGGCTTAAAGGTCATTGATCTGAGTTCGGTTCTTGCAGGCCCCTCTGTAGGTACTTTTTTTGCTGAGTTAGGCGCATCAGTTGTTAAAATCGAACATCCCGTACATAAGGATGTGACAAGAACATGGAAACTCCCTGGAGAAGATCCTGATTCTGAGATTTCAGCTTATTTTGCCAGTGTTAATTTTAGAAAAGAATATTTGTTTTTAGATCTCATGAAGCAAGAGGATTATCTTTGTTTCCTTAATCTCATCGCAGAAGCTGATATTTTAATCATGAATTTTAAGAAGGGAGATGATGTAAAGCTGCGTGTACAAGATGATCATCTACACAGTATCAATCCGCGCCTTATCATTGGAAAAATCAATGGCTACGGTGAAGAAAGCGATCGCGTTGCCTATGATCTTGTTCTTCAGGGTGAAAGCGGTTTTATGTCAATCAATGGGACACAGGACAGCGGCCCGGTAAAAATGCCCGTCGCCCTAATTGATGTCCTCGCAGCCCATCACCTGAAAGAAGCCATCCTTCTGGCTCTCTATCATCGGGAAAAAAACGGGAAAGGCAGGGTTGTCTCTGTTTCACTTTATGATGCTGCTGTTAGCAGTCTTGTCAATCAGGCATCGAATTACCTGATGACTGGGCTGGTGCCGCAGCGCATCGGATCACTGCATCCCAATATTGCCCCCTATGGCGAATTGTTCCAGACATCTGATGGGGCGCTTATCGTTCTTGCAATAGGGTCGGATCGGCATTTTGTAAAACTATGCAATATCCTTGGGCTAAAAGATTTACCAGGAAAAGATGAATTCCGGCACAATCAAAACAGGGTAAGGAATCGGGAGCAACTCGCTTCATTGATTTCTGAACAAACTGAGAAATTTCAGAGCAATGAGCTTCTCGAAATGTTGCACAGGGAAAATATTCCTGCTGGCAAAATTATGGATCTCAAGGACGTTTTCGATAATGAGCGTGCGAAATCCCTCATTCGAAAGGAAGTCATTGATGATGTTCCCACAGCGCGCGTTACATCCGTTGTTTTTAAACAGACTTTATAAGCAAAGGGGAACCATTGAATTAGGCAGATGAAGAATATTAGTCCTCATGCATATGCTGTTTCTTCATTGCTGCGCTGCAAACGTTTCTGCAGCGCGCATTAGAAAGCATACGCGCTAAACGGTTTCTGCTGATTTCATTAGTTACAAGCAATGTTTATTAGGATTTCTCTTCATGCAAAGATTGGCGAAGTAATACCGTAAATCGGATACGAAGATATCCCCTTCATTTTCCATTACGAAAATTCTTTCAGGCTGCAATTCAAGGTAATTGGATGCCATAAGGATGGAGTAATAAACTGATCCGGCATAGGAGAAAATCCATTTGTCGAAAAAGGGTAGAATCATATCAGGATCGTTAGAATAAAATCGTTGATAAATATCGCTAATTAACTCCTTTCTCACGTCAAAATTGCTTTTAAAATAAAAATTGTTCCTATCCTGACGATAAAGCGTGAATGGTGTTTTATCGGGGTTACTTTTTAAACCGGCATTAAGATTCATCGATACAATGATGCCTTTGGCATTTTCAATTTGTAATGTTGTCGTATTGAATAAATTGTATCCATTATATTCTTTCAGATAGGATTTTAAATAATCAACAGCGTTATCTGTCAATGGATCGAAATAACTTTGAATAGAGAAGTTTGTCGCGTGCTGTTCCGGATCATTTACATCATAGCCACAGCTGACGTAAGTGTTGTAAGTAAACAGATTAGGGGAGATTTTTTTTGAAAAAACTTGATCTATTTCATTTTCTACATCATCACAGCTCAGTTCCAATCCTGTAAGATTACCGCTGACTCGAACAATTTGAGTTGGAAAATCAATAGTTCTTTGAGCCATTTGACTAAGATTAGGTATTTCCTGTTCATTGCTATAGTGCCGGACTACTGTATTTTTATTCTTCGGCAATGGAGAAAAAATAAGACCATCTGCATTGCCATCCGAATTGGCAAAAGCGAGAATGGGAGATAAAAGCAAAGCGCCTAATAAATAACCTGGTTTCATAACAAACTCCTTTTTAAATTGATTCAGAACTCCTTCCCAATGATCATCAGATTAGAAAATTGTTAATTTATTGCGCTAATCCGATGTGACAGACAGTATATCTTATCTGGTTTGCAGAGCAGATCCTATAAAAATATAAATAAAACAGATGCCATGACCTCATATAAGTGACAGGAAATAACAATATTTTTTATTTTAAAAAACTATCGAGAACTATTAAGAAGTAGATAGCTTATAAGAAGAAAAACAATGGTTGGAGCAAAATTAATTTAATATTGATTTAATAATTTACTGCTAGAATTTCGAACCATGCGAAAACCTGAGGAGAAAATATGATATCCCAAAAAGAAGCGCTTGCTTTACTTAAGAAATATGAAAAACACTTAAATGAGCTGCAAAATATTATTACAACAAGTTATCAAAATCTTTTGCGTTGTGATGCGCAAATTATACCCAATGTTCTGGCTGCTTTAAAAGCTATAGCAAACAACAGTCAATTTGTACCAGTTGTAGCTACTTCAGGCATGAGCAGTATAAAAGCATTGAATTCTGATCCACAAATAGCTCTTAAGGAATTGTTAGGGAATGATTTTTTTAAAGATCATTTCCAAAAAATGTGTATTCACTATGCTAAGGATAACCCGGAATTATTAACAAACTTACAAAATTTTCATGCATGCATAAGCCAAGAAAAAATTATTATTTATAAAGCAAAAAATGGAGAACTTGCATTAAAGTTTCCTACCCAAGAATGGAGAGACAGATTTATTGAAAAAATGGGCGGCGTATCCCATTTTGCATCTTCTGATAAATTCAATGCCAATAAACCATGTCCACAAACTTATCCTGAAAATCCCACTACGCTGTATCTCAGTACCTATACAGCAAAAAATGGGGAGTTAGCGGTAGTCTTTCCTAACAAGGAAGTACGTCAAAATTTTTTAACCTTGCTGAGACACGCCTCTTCAGCAACATGGTCAATTTATGAAGGACAAGATGCGATATATTTTAATGATAAAAAGTTGCATACCCCGGGATATAACTTTGGCATTAATGCACCAGCGTGTATTTCACAATCATCTAATGCTGCCCATGCGGATGTTCGTTATGCTGCAAGGATTTTGGGCCAAGCCCTTAGAAATCCAAATAGTACTTGTTTCTTCAACAAGCTTCCTGTCGAATTAGTTAATAAAATCATAAGCTTAAGCACAGACAATGAAGTGCTCGCAGAAGAAGAGGCCATCAATAAGGTTCAACCTTACATAGGTAAGCCGCAGTTAAAATAATCAGCTATTTTTATAGCTGGAACCAATGGAGTCGGGGATTGAATTTTATGTGCAAAGACAGGGAATCATTGAAATAAAAAATTCAAGTACTGATTCTTGATTTCCTTGCTCTAACGAATGTGTGAGGAAATCAAGGTTTACACCTGGTATCAAACCAGGTAATAATCCTATCACATAATTTTTTAGCCGTTTATTTAATTAAGTTGATCATGCGGTTAAATATGTTTTTTAAAGATAACAATTAAATTTGAATCTTTCATTTTTGTGATCATGGACTTCGGATCATAACCATGGGGCAATTGGAATGATTGCATGTAATTGCTTTGAGAATAGCTGACACTTTTGTTGTTAGCTTCTTCATGAGTGATTTTCTGTGTTACATTTGCGCTAACAACTAACTGTCCATTTTTAACGGCAACATCCACTTTACTGTCAGCATCTTGTGGTAGTTTTATCTTATAAATAAGCTCATCTTTATTCTCTGTAATTTGAATGTTTTTTGCGCTGCCAAAGAGATTGTGATGAGGTTTGTTTGCAAGGTTATTTTGCATTTGTGAAAATTGACTTTTGATAAATTGATCCATAGCTTGTTGCATTTTGTGCATTTGCTGCAGAACATCATCATGTGATTGAAAAAAAGGATCGGTATCAAATGGATCCTGGATTAATTGTTCGTTACTATTTTGTATTTTATCATTTTGTTTCGCCTGAACAGTCATGGAGTTCGCAGATATCGTAGCGGCAAGAGCGATGATGATTAAATTAGGAAGTAGTTTATTTTTCATGAAAAATCTCCTCACAAGATTTGTTTATAAAAAATTCTATCTCCATTAATATGGATATTCTTACTTCAATCCACTCATTAGACCTCTTGCATAACCTGCCTCTTTCATTTTATTGCTGCGTTGCAAACGTTTCTGCGGTGCTCATTTACTGCATGTAAACTTCGCTCCTCAAAACGTTAGAGTCTTGCCCTAAAACAAAATAACCAGGTTATGCAAGAGGCCTATTTTAAAGCGGTTGTCTCCCATTGGTGACTATGAAAGTCACATGCAAGATATTGGGTTAAACCAGATTTTTTCAAGTACAAATTGATGAATATTTGGAGTGGAACAAAGCCATGTAACGTATAGTTCAAGAGAGGGCATAGATCAGTATGAAAATCATAGAAGTTTAGCTAAATTAGCCGGGTTTTGTTAAACCGGTGATTTGGGACTTGGGGTAACAAACGATGATTTAGTCACAGTTTGTCACCCTAAATCTGAAGGAATGAGGATTAACTGTTAATGTTGGTTTTTGCCGCTTTGATGTCGAAGCGATCGGCTGTGATTACCTTAACCCAGGCATTAACAAAATCTTGTATAAATTTTTCTTTTGCATCATCGGTTGCATAAGCTTCTGCGACCGCCCTTAACTCAGAATTCGCACCGAAGATGAGATCAACCGAAGTTGCTTTCCATTTCAACTTTCCAGTTTTGCGATCATAACCTTCATAAATTCCCTCTGTCTCACTTGATTTCCTCCACTCTGTTGACATGTTAAGCAGATTGATGAAAAAGTCATTATTTAAAGTTCCAGGTTTGTCAGTGAATACACCATATTGATTTTGTCCAGTGTTCGCGTTAAGTACACGCATCCCACCAACTAAAACCGTCATTTCCGGGACACTTAATTTCAACAGACTCGCCTTTTCCACCAACATTTCTGGTGGCGACATGTTGTTGCTTTTATCAAAGTAATTTCTAAACCCGTCTGCTGTGGGTTCAAGAACCTCAAAAGACTTCACATCAGTCATCTCTTGTGTCGCATCCGTACGTCCTGGTGTGAAGGGAACAATGATGTCGTAGCCAGATTGCTTAGCCGCGTGTTCAATTGCGGCATTACCACCTAAAACTATCAAATCCGCAAGAGATATTTTTTTCCCATCGGTTTGAGCATTATTGAAGTTATTCTGAATGCTCTCCAATGTTTTTAACACTTTTGCCAACTCCTGAGGATCATTTGCCGGCCAGTCTTTCTGGGGAGCCAGGCGAATTCGCGCACCATTTGCCCCTCCACGCATGTCAGTACCACGGAAGGTGGATGCAGAGGCCCAAGCAGTTTTGACCAGCTCGGGTGTGGTTAATCCCGAGTTGAGGATTTTATCCTTGAGATTGGCAATATCATTGGCATCGACTAATTTGTAGTCAACCGGCGGAACAGGATCTTGCCAAATCATGATTTCTTTAGGCACCAAAGAGCCAAGGTAACGCGAGCGTGGCCCCATGTCTCGGTGAATCAGCTTAAACCAGGCACGAGCAAATGCTTCATCAAATTCTTTAGGGTTATCAAGAAAACGCTTGGCAATTTTACTGTAAACGGGATCAAATTTTAGTGCCAGGTCTGTGGTCAGCATGACCGGTGCATGCCTTTTACTGGGGTCAAATGCGTCGGGAACCATTGACGAGGCATTCGAATTCTCAGGTACCCATTGGGTTGCTCCCCCAGGGCTCTTGGTTTTAACCCAATTGAAACTAAACAGGTTCTGCAAGTAGTTATGGCTCCATTGGGTAGGTGTTACAGTCCAGGCACCTTCTAAACCACTGGTAATTGTGTCTTTCCCTTTACCGCTGCCGTAACTGTTTTTCCAACCAAAGCCTTGTTCTTCTATGCTCGCTGCTTCTGGTGCTGGCCCCAGATATTTGGTGGGTGCGGCTCCATGCGTTTTCCCGAATGCATGCCCGCCCGCAATTAGGGCAACCGTTTCTTCGTCATTCATGGCCATACGCCCAAAAGTTTCTCGAATTTTTTCGGCCGCAGCAAGAGGATCTGGAACGCCGTTTGGTCCTTCCGGATTCACGTAGATTAAGCCCATTACCGTGGCAGCAAGCGGTTTTTCAAGTTTTCCATCTTTATCCTGGCGCTTACTTTCCAGCCATTTTCCTTCAGGACCCCAATTGATATTGATGGCCTCCCACGCGTCTTCACGCCCTCCAGCAAATCCAATGGTTTTGAAGCCCATAGATTCCATCGCAACATTTCCAGCAAGTACCAACAAATCAGCCCAAGAAATTTTGCGCCCATATTTCTGCTTGATTGGCCACAGTAAACGTCTGGCCTTGTCCAAATTGGCATTGTCAGGCCAGCTGTTTTGCGGGGCAAAACGCTGGAAGCCACCATTTGCCCCACCACGGCCATCATAGATGCGGTAAGTTCCTGCCGCATGCCATGACATGCGTATGAATAATGGACCATAGTTACCATAATCAGCAGGCCACCAGTCTTGCGAGGTAGTCATTAATTTTTTGAGATCCTCTATCACGGCATTCAAGTCTAAGCTATTGAATTCTTCAGCATAGTTGAATTTTTCACCCATAGGATTTGACGTGGCGTTAGGTTGGCGAAGTGGACTAAGATCGAGCATTTTAGGCCACCAATATTGATTGGTTTTCGGCTTGTCCTCTTGCGCATAGGCATAATTTGTAAAAACGGAGGGCGAGATGGCTAGAGTGAGTGCAGCAAACAGAGGTATTGTTTGTTTGAACATAGAAATGACTCCCTTTTCTATACAGAAAAAACAAAGTATACCCCATGAGACTTTTAAGCAGCAACAACACTTTAATCAGTTTATTTAATTAAGGTAATCTGAAAATATATTTTAATTTCAAAATATTAGGTTTACATTTTTTTTGATAGCTTGCTGATCTGTTCTGCTACCTCCGGTTCATTAATGCCACGGATAATTACCTGATCTTTTGTCTTGATTTTGGCTACTTCAAAGTGAATGTCACCTAAGGTTTTGCTTAAACTTCTCAAGAAATCTGAAGATTTTACCTGATGTGTTTTTTCAACTGTTTCAAGAGATATCAGTGCGTCCACACGATGCTGCCCATCTGTGCGCAAGTGTGCTGTCACTTCGGAGCCGAGTAAGGATTTCAAAATCGAAGTAGTCGATGTTTCAAGCGCTTTTGGATCATAATTATAGCAATTGGCGCTTATCTTATTCCAAAAATCAGTATCCAATTCTTTATCTGAGTTTTTAAAAATATTAACTCCCAGTGGGAAATAAGCAGAGAGTCCTTTTTTTGTATAAGCTTTGACTAATTCTTTGTAGCTCTGTGTTTCATTATCCGTGTTATGGACATGGTACCAGAGGTATTGATCGGCATTTTCATCCTGTTCTTTAATCATTTGCTGGAATATGCAATGGCCAAATCCCAGTACAACGACTACTCCTCCATCGTTTGCTTTCACATGCGTTAAGGTATTATCGGTAATTGTTTGTTCTCTTCTTATGGAATTGAGACTCTTCTCTTTAAGTTGTTCTGAAACGGGTAAGTCAATTCCACCAAGTTTGAATCCTTGTTCCTGCATCGCCTCAAAAAGCTCCAATTTGGCAACAACGCTTCTCAGTTTTTCAATTCCTTGCTCATATTCAGGATGTTCAAGAGGTAGCTCAGATAATTTCTTGATTTGTATCTTGATGAGTATTTTCATCATAGAAATATTTTCCTCCAGGGATGCGCCTGGTTCCATTCCATCAACGCAAATGGTTGTATACCCAGCTTTCTTCAAGTCAGATAGTTGTTTGATAAGAAAATCGCTCGTAGCTCTATCCGCATGACTGTCGTATAACACAACTGGAGGAAGAGCATATTTGGTTTTAGGCATACAGTGCTCCATGTGAAGTATATCTTTAAGTATAGTAGATTAAATTTCAATGCTCATATAATAGACAACATGTTGGGGTGTGGTTATCTGGAGAATAACTTTTCTGATTGAATTGCGATTTGGAGAATTAAGACAGTAAGAAAGTGAATTTCTTATTTGTTTTCTGAAGAAAACTTGCTGAAATTTTGATTCTGGCTATTTTACTTGCCAAGATGTGTTGTAGTTATCATTTGGGTTTATCCTGTTCACTAGATGGAAAAACCTAATCTGGTACTAGGGAAAATTTCTAAGTAAAAATAAAAAGGATAAACTATTCTTGCCAATGGTTATCTGTAATCCGGCAAATGAATTGTATTTATAAACAAAGAGGTCTTATTTAGAATGCCCTCGTAGTTTTAAGAATTTTTTTCAATAAGCTTCTATTTTCAAGATTTTAAACTAATATGAAATGATATAAGGGGCATTTAGTGAGCGGATTATGACAATGATGATTACTACAGGAAATTCGTTTGAAGGGAAAGTGATTAAACAATATTTGGGTATTGTGAGAGGTATAGTAGTGCGCTCTCCCACCATCAGCCAGGGATTGATGGGGGGCTTGAAATCGATCGTCGGAGGAAAAATTGGTGCGTACTCGCAAATGTGTGAGCATGCCAGAGAAGAAGCATTTCAACTCATGATAGAACATGCCCAGGCACTCAATGCCAATGGCATAATTGCCATGCGTTACGATACAGGTGAAATTGGGCAGGCCGGCACAGAAGTTTTATGTTACGGAACGGCCGTGATTATTTGATAGATTATTTTTATTCCGGCGAATGATTGATTACAAAATTTAAGCTCTGCCCTACCGTCCTGTAAATACCTATCTACTTCTAAGCACTAGTACTCTTTTTTGCTTTCTTGGCCAATAGATATTTTGAGAGAATTCAGAATGATGCAGAGATTTGGGCAATCCATTTTGTGCTATATTTAACCTACTAGTGTATTGTTTGCTATTTTAATCATTCTAAAACAACTGTTCAGCATGCCAGAAAAACTGACTATAAGAGGTGGTTTATGACTTTTAACGCCTATAATATTCTAAATTTAATTAGCAATATGCCTATTTCTTCTAAAGGTGGTGTAGCTTTAAAAATTGCCTTTACAGATAAAACTGCAAAAAAATGGGGTGTGGGTTTTTTGCAAAGGATTAAAACTCCCAAAGGATTAGGGACTGTAATAGGAGAAAGAGCTGATAATTTATGGATATGGCTTGATGATGATAACGGCCCTACCAATTGGGACCATGTGAAAGATAATCTATTCAGTATAAATGGTTTTGAAAGAGTCGATACTCTATCAGAAAAATCATATCCTGATGAAGTTAAAAAATTTTTTGAAAATTTATTTGAATGCCCTCTCGATAAAATTTTAATGTTTTGCAATAGTACCCCTCTGCAAATGCTTTATACCGAAGAAAATGCAATTGCAATCCAATTCATAGAAGACGATTGGAATTTTTGGATAGAGGATCTAAGCATGAATTTGGATACATGGTCGAAGCTTTTGAGCGACTATCTTCAAGAGCACTCACAGAACCCATTGGGGAAAATGCAGCAATTCGGTGAGCTTACTACTCGAGTGACGGATATTCCGCAAATAAGAATTAAAGAACTTAATCTCTCTTATGTCAAAGAGATTAAAGCAGTCGAAGAGCAGATTAGTGAGTTACAGCAACAAAAGTCGTTACTTCTTAAACAAACCACTGCCAAAGACGATCAAGAGCAGATTGAAGAGATATTCAAAAATTTAGAACAATCACTACACGACAAACTAGGACAACTTAAAAAATTAGAAGAGCAAAACCGTCAACAAAGAATCTTAACCTCTCAATTAAACAAAGTCCTGGCTAACCAACAATTTGCTGAATTTAACCAGCACGCCAAAAGGATTGAATTGACTGTAAACTCTTTATTGGCAATCAAGCCGCAATTACAAGACAAGCGCTTTATGAAAACCTATCAAGCCATGTTAACTCTGATGGCACAATACTTATACGAACAAGACCTCATTGAAAAACAGAGTGAAGCAACCGATAAGACTAGCAAAGAAGAAGTAGAATCTAATCCCTCGACTGATTTATTTACAGGCTTAGTACTTGCCATGGTAGCTGGTGATTCCACTATCAAAAAAGCCTATTATTTGCGGTTAATAAATCGTTTGGATAACAATAATAACGCAACCAAAGAAATGCCTGTAACTTTTGATTTAGAGATTTGGGCAGTCAGTAATCCTCAACAAATGATTGATTTGTACTATTTTTTATTTAATAATTCTAAATTTAATCAATTTGAGGAGGGTTTATCTTATAAGGAGCATCCCTTATTTATTTTTGAAATTGTAAAATTAAAGATGAGCTTTATGCTTGCCCTTAATGAGGTGCAGAAAGACAATAGTAAGTTCTCTATCCCTCAGGAAATTAAGTTTTATGCTCAAAAAACTATCGACTTATTGGTTGATTTAGTCCTTGATGGGAATGAAGAAATAGCAATCTGGACAGAGAAACAAATTAAAGGCAATAAAAATCCATTTATAAAAAATTACAGAGTTTATGCGGCATTGGCTGAGTTTTATGCTACCCCACCCCATGTTGATAAAGAAAAAGGATTGTTTTTTTACAATGAGGGTAAAACAAGCACGAAAGATCATGAAGAAAATAAACAAGCAAAATTAGTTTCCATTCTGTATGAAGCCATTCATGGCAGCACAGGAGAAATCCAGCGAGCAGCCGTGGAATTGTTAAACCAAATGCGTGAATACCATTACTTAAAATTAGCAGGCCATAAAAATCCTGATGCGGCATTGCTTTGTTTGGACTATTGCTTGGCAAATAATCAACTAGATGAGGCAAAACAATATATTGCTCTTGCTCGTAAGGCTGATCGCGCTAAAGCGGCTTATTTTGAAGCCTTGTTAGTAGATAAACAAAAAGGGGATTTTATGCCCCTTTTCCTGGAGGCGGTTGAGCTTGGTTTTGCTCATGCGGGTTATGCTATGAGAAAAATGTTGTCGGTCTTGCTGGAAAAAAAACAAATTGAAGAAATTAAGGAACGATACCTTGATTTATTACATAAGCCATTTGTTTTGAATAAACTTACTGTTCCAGTGATTAAGGATGTTATCATGGCTGTTTACAACAGCACTGGAGATGCTCAACAGCAGGAAGAATTTAGAGAAAAATGGATGTATCATTTACTGGTTATGGTGAAAAACAACGAAATAGGGCAGAAAGAAGACCTGGTAGTTACTCTCATAACAGAGTGCCGCGAGCTTTTGTCTGATGAGGGATTGCTAGTGGCATTAAGTATTTTATCAAAACAACGATATTTTGATGAACCAAGTGATCCATTCTTGTTAGATGCTGTTGCTCAAATTATTACAGAACAGGATGAAAAGAGTCCAAAGCATTTTTTCAACTTAGGCATATACGATTTTCTTAAAAATAACACAAAATTAGTTGTCCTTATGATGAATAACCCTTCAAGCAAAGAGAGGCTTACTCAATGTGAACGGTTTGTTAGGTTTATCGAGAAAGAACAAATCGGTATTGAAGAGACGAATAAAGTGAAAAATGAATCATCTCTATCTAACCTAGGCCTATTTGCTGGTAATAACAATTTACCGGAGGAAAATAATCCTTCGCCATCAACCGTGGGAAACAAAAAAAGTTAGGTTGCCTTTATTTCAATCCTTTCATCAAATTGATGATGGTACTATAGAGTGAGTAATCAGTTTGGAACAGCTTTAATATTGTCGTTAGGAGAGCTGTTTCCCCCCTAGACCTTAAATGACTTATCCCTTTCATTTTTTGCCGCGTTGCAAACGTTTCTTTGGTGCTCATTGAATTCATGTAATCCACCCTTCAAAAAATCTGTGTCTTGATTTAAAGCAAAATAATCAGGTGATGCAAAAAATCTATTGAGGCTATAAGCGGAGACTTTAATGGGGGATTATAATCTAATTCATTGTTAAATAAATATAATTTGTGTTAGATTAAAAAATCTATTGAACATGACTGGTGTATATAAACCTTTCTTAAATGTCATAATAGGGGGATTAATGAAAAGAATATTGGGAGGCATTGGTCTTGCAGTAGTCAGCATTTCACTATTTGCGCATGGGTCTATGGAAGTTCCTATTTCCCGAACCTATCAATGTTATAAGGAAGGCCCGGAAAGCCCTAAATCAGCAGCTTGTAAAGCCGCTGTACAGGTAGGCGGAACCCAACCTCTGTACAATTGGCACGAGGTTAACCAGGCAGCAGCTAATGACCGACACCGTGAACTGATTGCAGACGGGCAATTATGCGCTGGGGGTAGAGATTTTTTTAAAGGTTTCAATCTGGCTCGCACCGATTGGACAACCACGGTAGTGCGTCCTGATTCTAATGGCCGCTTTCAGTTTGTTTATGTTGCTACTGCTCCTCATAAAACCAAGTATTTTAAATTTTATGTCACTAAGGACGGATATGATTTCAATACCCCCTTAAAATGGTCCGATTTGGAGACTAGCCCGTTTTGTACAATCACCAGCGTCACTTTAGCGAATGGTCGTTATCAGATGGACTGCCCATTGCCAGCGAATAGGACAGGCAAACGAATTTTTTACGTTATTTGGCAACGTGAGGACAGTCCTGAGGCATTCTATTCCTGTAGTGATGTATTTATAGACGGTACAGCACAGGCTCCAACTTGGTTTGAATTACAGAATTTTTACGGATCGGGCGATATTGCTGCCAACACTAAGATCACTCTACGAGTTTTTAAGAATCAAGGAGAAGTTGAAAGCACTAGTATCACCGTCAATGAGAGCAATCGTACAGCAGGACAATGGCCTCTGGCTTTGGGCACGGCAGTCAATAGCAGCTCCTCACTGGTACGTATTGGTCAACTTGATCCGCAAAGTGGTCAGATCGTTTTGGTAGCCAATCAGGCCAATAAGATATACCTTAGCGACAACGATACCAGCAGCTACCGTGTTCTCGTTGATTTTGCAGAGCCTTCAGGTAATTCTGATCCGATTTACCCAGATGGTATTAGCACCTATAAAGCAGGAACCATAGTTCTGGGTCGTCTTGATCGCAAGTATTATCAGTGTAAGCCCTGGCCTTATTCTGGTTGGTGTTCACAAGCGCCAGCCTATTATGAACCTGGCGTAGGTTTGGCATGGCGAGAGGCTTGGATTTTACTGGGTTAATGCGTAAATCAGGGAACCCTTGAGGTTCCCTTTCTTTATTAGTCCAACGTTTGTTCAAGCAATTGTTATGCGCTTCACTTATGGCAAATTTTTATCATGCTTTAAAAATTCAAAAGTGACAATTTTTACTGCAGATTGAAAAAAAATGACCAATTAACCCTATTCGATTACATGGAAATGTTTTACAATCCTTAGAATATTCATTCAATTTTTAGATTCCATACTTTGAGCTCTTTTACCATGTTTGCAGCATGTTGGTGCCCATTTTTTCAAGGTAACATCATGGGCTTTTGTTTTAAAGCAGAGTATTTTTATACAGAGTGAAAATTGGTAAGGAATTAGTTACTGATCGTGCTATGAAATAAGCAGGAACCAAAATGACAATCATGAGAATATTTCTTTCATTTCTTTTTTTATTTTTTAATTGCCTTGGTTTCGCACAATCGCGGTTACCACAATTGTTTCTGTTTTTGGGGGGAGACAAGGCAAGCTCTTTTGAGAAGACTCTGCAAAATCCATGCATCCGCGGGGTACAAATCATTTATTCCTGGAGGCAATTGGAGCCGCAAAAAGGGGTTTACGATTTTTCGAAAATCGAGAAAGATTTGAGCTTCTTAAGTGGAATCGATAAAAAGCTGTTTATCCAAATACAAGACCGTTCATTTAGTCCGGATGTATTTCATGTGCCTGACTACATTCGCCTGGAAAAAGCATATCACGGCGGTGTGGTACAGCAGTATGATTTCCCAGGAGAAGGAAAACCCATTACCGCAGGGTGGGTAGCTCGTACCTGGGATCCTGCTGTAAGAAAACGATTTCAGTTATTATTAAAAAAACTGGCATCAAGATTTGATGGAAAAATTTATGGTATTAATCTTCCTGAAACCTCAATAGATCTTGACCCTGGCAATCTCCCTGAAGATTTTAGTTCAGACAAATATTTCTATGCAGTCCTTGATAATATTGGTTATTTAAAAAAGGTCTTTCAAAAAACCAGGGTGATTCAGTATGTTAATTTTTTCCCGGACGAATGGAATAATGACCATCACTATATGAGTAGATTATTTGCGTTTGCCAGAAATCATCACATCGGTTTAGGCGGACCTGATGTGGTGCCCTACAAAGAATCACAAATGAAAAACAGTTATCCTTTCTTTCACAAACTCAAAGGAAAGATAGAAACAGCCATCGCTATTCAAGAACCGGATTATACTTATACTAATCCCAAAACAGGTGCTTTTTATCACTTCGATGATTTCTACTCTTTTTCGAAAGGGTACTTAGGGGCTTTCATTTTATTTTGGAATACCGAAGAGCCCTTTTTCTCAGAACAGCTTTTACCTAGATTGAACAGTACTTATTTTAATTGCAAGAAAGGCAATAATGAATTACAGGCTGCTGATACGGCTTAAAAGGGTAGAAACCGTATTGTTTTTATTTGAAGCGAATTCCTATTTACCAAGATATGTATAGGCTTATATGCTAAAATAAATCTACTGAACCCATCTAGCTTGAGGTGACCAATGCTTGTAGAGTTACTATCACGGATTCAATTTGGTTTTAGCATTGGCTTTCATATCTTATTTCCCACTTTAAACCTTGGACTGGCGGTTTTCCTTGTCATCATGGAAGCCATGTGGTTAAAAACAAAAAATCCCGCTTATCTCGAAATATGCAAGTTTTGGACTAAGATTTTTGCTTTGACCTTTGGCATGGGGGTTGTCTCTGGCATTGTTTTGGCTTATCAAATTGGTACCAATTTTGGACCATTCATCACTCAATTTGGAAACGTCCTGGGAGCCTTGTTTGCTTATGAAACGTTGACTGCTTTTTTCCTGGAAGCTGGTTTTTTAGGAGTAATGCTCTTTGGTTGGAAAAGAGTTCCTCCGGCACTTCATTTTATCGCTACTCTTTTGGTTACCATAGGAACGACCATATCCGCTTTTTGGATCATGTCGGCTAATTCATGGATGCAGGCTCCCAGTGGCTATGAACTCATTGATGGGAAGTATGTTGTCGATAGCTGGTGGTCCGTTGTTTTTAATCCTACCTTCATTCCCAGATTTATTCATATGCTGCTAGCTTCTTATGTGACCACTTGTTTTGTCATCATGGCGGTATCCGGATTTTATTTATTAAGGAATAAATTTCCTGTAATTGCTAAAAAAAGTTTATCCTTTAGTTTATGGGCCTCTTTGATTTTGGTGCCTTTGCAAATAGGAGTGGGTGATGTTGTAGGAATTAATGTGCATCATTACCAACCATTAAAAACAGCTGCTATGGAAGGCATATGGCAGACTCAAAAAGGGGCTCCACTTCTTTTATTCGCTATCCCATCACAAGATCAACAAAAAAATTTCTATGAAATTGGAATACCAAAACTGGCAAGCTTGATCAATACACATGAGTGGAATGGCGAAATGATAGGTTTAAGCAGCGTTGGAAATGAAGAGCAGCCGCGTATGGCGCCTATATTTTTTTCTTTTCGCATTATGGTGGGTATAGGACTCATCATGTTGTGTACCGCAATCACTGGCGTTTGCTTGCGTTTAAAAGGCACTCTTTTTGACAGTACCTGGTTTCATCGATGGTGTATTATCATGGCGCCCCTCGGTTTTATTGCCAGTATCGCTGGATGGCTGACTGCCGAACTTGGGCGGCAACCCTGGGTGGTCAATGGCCTTTTGAAGACAAGAGATGCTGTTTCCTCAATAGGTGCTGAAGAAGTTCTCATTTCTTTTATTTTGCTGGTTGTGGCCTATGGTATTGTTTTTGGTTTTTATCTTTATTATCTATTCAAACTAATATCCCATGGACCTGGGTCACTGGAAGAAGACGAAGTCGAACATCATGCTTTCCAATACATGACCGATTTCCCCAAGGAGGAAAAATAATGTTACCGTTTATTTTCGCCACACTTCTTGGGTTTATCATTTTGATGTATGTCATTTTAGATGGTTTTGATTTGGGAATTGGTATTTTATTTCCTTTCACGTCAAATGAGAACGAACGCGATAAAATGATGAATTCTATTGCACCAGTTTGGGATGGCAATGAAACCTGGCTGGTTTTTGGAGGAGCCATGCTTTATGGTGCATTTCCGCAGGTTTACGGCTTGCTTTTGCCTATCCTGTACATGCCCATCATGCTTATGCTGATTGCTTTGATATTTCGTGGCGTGAGTTTTGAATTTCGCTTTAAGGCTAAAAAATCAAAAACTTTATGGAATTGGTCATTTTCAATTAGTTCAGTTGCGGCCACTTTTTTTCAAGGGGTTATTCTTGGCGCTTTTGTGCAGGGGTTTTCTATCAATGAATCCTCTATGACCATCAATGATCCGGATTGGCTTACCCCCTTTAGCCTTTGCACTGGTATTGCTTTGGTATGTGGCTATGCACTTTTGGGGGCTACCTGGATGATTATCAAAAGTACTGGAAGACTGCAACGTAAAATGGTTCATTATGCCAGAGGATTATTAGTATTGGTCAGCTTTTTCCTGCTTTTTGTTAGTATTTGGACACCTTTGCATAGTGAGGAAGTTTTTCATCGTTGGTATAGTTTTCCGAATGTGTTATTGCTTAGTCCCTTGCCCTTAATAGCCTTGATTGCTATTTACCTGGTATGGCAAAACTTAAATTCCGGGAGTGAATACAAACCTTTTATTTATAGTATCGTCATATTCTTATGTTCGTATATAGGAATTGCAATCAGTGTATACCCCTATTTAATTCCCCATCAAGTGACTCTATGGCAAGCTGCAGCACCAGATTCGACACTTGTATTTATCTTGATAGGTGTAGCTATTATGCTTCCAATACTTCTTGCCTATACCCTTTACGCCTATCATCTTTTTCGGGGCAAATCAGCGGAAAATTATCACTAGTTCATTTTCGGATATTGATTGATTTTAAGCCATTTGGGAAAAAACATGGGAGTCATTTTTTGATATTCAATATAAAGGTTACCTCTGGACTCAATCGAACCTTGTTCAGTCATGGGCGCTGTAATTCTTGTCATGATTAAATAGAGAACCAATGGGGAAATGATGGCTATCCATCCATAAGGAGCGGAAAGAGCAAATAAGGTAAAAGAGCACCAAACCAGCCATTCATAAAAATAATTTGGATGCCTGCAATAACGCCATAGTTTTTGATTACAGACTTTTCCTGGATTATTTTTTTTAAAATGTTGTAATTGAGAATCAGCAGCAGTTTCTAAAATTATAGCCGTCAAAAATATAATCAATGCAAGAAGATCCAGTAGACTGAGAGTTGTTTGAGCTCCAGAAGAAGAAAAATACCAGGGGATGGAAATAAGGCAAATCAATACGCCTTGTAACTGAAAATTTAAAAAAAATCCCAAAGGTTTAGCAAGTTTCCAATCATTACTCAGCGCAAGATAACGTTTATCAACTTTTTGAAGGCGTATTCGTGTCCACCATAAATATCCCCCAAGTCTAATTCCCCACGTAAGCAGTGCCAGGCAAAGAACTACAGAGCGTAATGAAAGCTCTTGGTTATTTAAATAGACAAGGCCAGCCAGTGTTAAGCCTGAAGCCCAGCCTACATCAACGACTGAAGGGTTGTTGGTGTAACGGTACCATAGCCAAATCAGGCACATGTGTAAAAAGATGATGGCGATCACAAGTAAAATTATCATCTTATTGATCTCCTATACTGGTAATTAAATAGGTATAAACTCAAAGGCAAGAATAATGACCAGGTTAACCCCAGAGTAAGGTAAAACACCATTTCACTGCCGATCAGAATTGCTGCTTCAAATTGAACGCCTAGCCAATACGCAAAGATAATGGATGGAAACATGACTAGCCCCCATAGAAAATAGTGGGTTAACCAGGAACTATATAAAAGAACGAGATTAAATCCAAAACTTAGCCACAGAGCAATCATCCAAAGCGGAGGAAAATAAGAGCCAAAGAAATTCGCTTTAAAATAGATCATACCGCTATAAAGCCAGATGGCATCAGTGATTGCACCTAATATGGCTAATCCAATCGAAAAATACAGTGCATCGCGCCAGGACAGTTGATTAAGTATCTGTACAATGATCTGCACAGTCATGATTAATACAGTAATGATTAATCCCGATAAAGGGTAGCCATAAGAGGCAAAGTAGACACAAAACACCCAGCACAGATAGTACGAGAGATAATGAACCAGGTGCAAAGGATTAATGGTCATTGCTATCACTCAGACGACCTGCAAGAGCAATACATCCTTGACCGGCATGTAAACCAATGGCAAGTGATACAGATTCAATGTACTCGGGTGGTTTATTGAATTCTCGGGTTGCCATGTCAGCGAGATGCAAAGCCTGGTTTTTCTCATCCGCATGGACAATGCAGTAATCCTCTAAAATGAGTTGAGACTCGTTTCTCTTTTGCTGCAGGAAGGTAATTAATTTATTGTATGCTCTTGAGGCTGAAAAACATTTGCCAACTACAATACCTTGGCCTTTTGCATCAATGGAGACGACAGGTTTTATATTAATCCATTGAGCAATGCGCCCGGATATTTTATTAACCCGACCAGAGCGAATCATCGATTCGAATTGATTGACCATGACAAAGATATAGGTGTTTTTTATGGCTTTTCTGAGCAAGTTGATTATGGTTTCAATGTCCTTTCCTGAGGCGATTAGCCGTCCTGCATAAAGCAAAAGTAATCCATGCGCCCCAGAATTTGTTTTGGTATCCAATACGATGATATTTGTATATTCTTTGGTTGCGGTCAGGAATGAATTGTAAATGCCACTCATTTGGCTGGATATCGATAGTACAAGAACATGATCATAGTGTGATGCGATTTTTGCCAGCTTTTCCTCTAAAAGCATCGGATTCAGACAAGAGGTTTTCGGGTGAGTTTTAAACGAGTTCAATTGCTTATAAAAATAATTGGCTTCAAAACAATATTTATCCAATAGATGATGTTCATCAACATGAATGTTTAAAGGAATTTGATAAATCTGATATTCATCAATCAAACTCTGGGGCAAATCGGCACTTGAGTCTGTGACCAATGCTATCTTATATTTTTTCCCAAACTGTAGTTCATACTGTCGTAGTATGTCATCTACTTTAGGATATTGAATAGTGTAATCCTGGTATAAACCGGTGAAGACTTCGCGAGGAGTGTTGGTATGAACATGAAATCTGGTGATGCGTTCATTCCCCGTAACTGAAGCACAATCTCCTTGTTCTTTTAAAAAATTTAATAATTTATTTTTATCAATTGATAGAGATTTGAGAACCGCTTCAGTGCAGTAGCGATATTCTGTTGTAGCACATGACAGAGGAAGGCGCTCTATGGTTGATAAAGGCAAGTCGATATTCACTGTATCTGCAGTACGTGATTGCTGTAGAAATTGTGTAAATCCTTCAATGAAATAATAAAATCCTAGTGCGCCAGCATCAACAACATTGGCTTTTTGCAAAATATTTAATAACTGTTTGGTTTGTTCAACTTCACGGGAAAGTAAAGGCAACAAATCCACCATAGTTTGAGCAAACAAGGAACTGGATTGGTTTATCTCACAAAGAGAGGCCCATTTTTGAATGAGGGTTATCATGGTTCCCGGTACTGGATTGGTTACGACCCTTACAATCTCTTGACCAACTTGAACCATGATTTTGGAAAAATCATTAAAATGCAGTTCTTCTTTGGGTGGTAAATGCTTGGCTAATAAGTTAAAAAACTGAGAAAAAATAATTCCGGAGTTTCCGCGTGCACCGATAATGCTCGCGTCAGCAATAGACTCTAGAGTGCCTCTTAAGTCAGCTTTTACTGATGAAAAATAGATGATTGCCATGCATGTGGAAGATAAATTATCCCCTGTGTCTCCATCGGCTACCGGAAAGACATTGATTTTATTAAGTGCTTGTTTATGGCGAATGAGCTTATGACAGCCTGTTATTATTGCGGTATGAATGGTTGTACCAGTTAATTTATCCCAAGGCATCATATGTCCGTATAATGAATATTGAAGTTTCCGAGCTAATCCATCATAGTAGGTATTTTTACCCTAATGCAAGAAGAATTATATGGCTCGCTACCTGGTAATTGCTGCAAACAGCGCTATTGGACAATCAGTGACAACTCTTTTAAAAAATCAAGGTGATACCGTTTTTACCACAGCACGAAGCAATCATAAAATAAGCCCTGATTTTCAATTGGACGCCACTGATTTTGATGCTGTTTTAGATGTTTTTCACCAAGTAGACTCTCTTGATGGCGTAGTGAACTGTGCAGGCTCACTCCTGCTTAAGAATGCCCACAGTACCAGTCTTGATGAATTTCAAGCTGTGATCAATGCCTCACTCACTACTTCATTTGCTACCGTTCGTGCAGCTGGCTTGGTGATGAATCAGGGAGGTTCTGTTGTATTGATATCATCATCATCAGCTTTGGTTGGTCTAGCCAATCATGAAGCCATTGCGGCAGCCAAAGCGGGGATCATTGGTTTGGCTCGGTCTGCTGCAGCCACTTATGCCACAAATAATTTACGAGTGAATGTCGTGGCTCCTGGAATGGTCGAGAGCCCTCTTACTTCATCATTATTAAGCAATCAATTCGTTTTGAATGCATCAAAGGCAATGCACGCTTTAGGGCGTATTGGTGCCCCAGAAGATATTGCCCACGCAATTTTGTTTTTACTTAATCCGGATAATAGCTGGATCACTGGGCAAGTGCTTGCTGTTGATGGGGGATTGAGCCGAGTTCGGCCCAAGATGAAAATGTAATTAAACCATAGTATCTAATTCTTATGACTAAGCTCTGTTTTATATTAGGTGATCAACTCAATGAAACAATCGCCTCACTTGCAGCAATCAATAAACAGGAGGATATTGTGTTTTTATGTGAGGTGGCGGAAGAAACGGGCTATGTCTCGCATCATCCGAAAAAAATCGCTTTCTTATTTTCAGCAATGCGCCATTTTGCGCAACAACTGAAAAACAAAGGTTATCGAGTCCGCTATACAGCATTCGATGATCCCCATAATCAAGGCAGTTTTGCCAAGGAGTTGCTTCGTGCCATTGAAGAGGAACAGGCATCAGCAATTTGTCTTACTGAACCTGGAGAGTGGCGTGTTCTGAAAATGTTCCATGATTTAAAAAACCAATTGGTTATCCCTCTCACCATACATGAAGACAATCGGTTTTTATGCAAAATCAATGAATTCAGAAATTGGGCTAAGGGAAAAAAACAATTACGTATGGAATTTTTTTACCGGATGATGCGCCAAAAATATCGCCTTCTGGTCGATAGTAATGGGAAACCGATTGGTGGCTCATGGAATTATGATACGCAAAATCGCAAAAATGCCAATCGCATTCGTTCATTCCCCAGGCGTTTAGAGCATGCAACGGATGGGATTACTGATGAGGTTTTGGGTTTGGTTTCAAGGCATTTTGCCAAGCATTTTGGTCAGTGCTATCCTTTTAATTTAGCGGTGACTCGTGAGCAAGCATTAGGTGAAGCCAATTATTTTATGGAGCATTGTCTTTATAATTTTGGTGAATATCAGGATGCCATGCTTAAAAACGAAATCAGCTTATACCATTCAAAACTGTCGTTTTATCTCAATGCCGGTCTCTTACTCCCCTTGGAGTTGTGTCACATGGCAGAGCAAGCCTATCACTCAAAGTATATCCCTCTTAATTCCGTAGAAGGATTCGTACGCCAAATTTTAGGGTGGCGAGAATACGTCAGGGGCATCTATTGGCTTTATATGCCGGATTACAGTGAGATGAACTATTTCAATGCCACCAGGCCTTTGCCTTCCTTTTTTTGGGGAAAAGAAACGGGAATGTTTTGTATCAAGGAAGTGGTACGCCATACCTCGATTGAAGCCTATTCTCACCATATTCAGCGATTAATGATAACAGGCAATTTTGCTTTGCTGGCAGGTTTGGATCCCAAACAAGTCTGTGAGTGGTATCTTGCTGTATATGCCGATGCCTACGAATGGGTGGAGTTGCCCAACACCTTGGGTATGGCTCTTTATGCAGATGGGGGGCTGATGGCCAGTAAACCGTATGCTGCCAGTGGTAAATACATCCAACGTATGAGTAACTTTTGCCAATCCTGCTATTATAATCCCAATGATCTTTTGGGTGAAAAAGCTTGTCCATTCAATGCGCTCTATTGGAATTTTCTTCAGAAAAATGAGGAAAAGCTGAGAGGGAATCCCCGTCTTCACTATGCCTATATGAATTGGCAAAAAATGGATCCTGATAAACAAAAAGAGATTATCCATAAAGCACAACAACTATTGGCCGACTTGGATTCCTCCACTCTCTGATGTGTTATTTGATATAACCTGCCACATAGATAGTCGCTATCGAACTCCAGGAACACAGTACTATACCCCATAGCCAATCAATGAATGCCATACCGATGGGAAAATCCTTAAAAATAGCAAGGCAGGTAAAATCATAAATTCCATAAATAATAGCGCCAAGAAGCGCACCATATAATGCAGCATAAGGTAAGGATGTTTTAGCCAGTGGTATAACAAAGACAACAACACTCAAGGCAAAAAGCAGATAGACTAATAGAGCGGACCACCAGATTGGCTTTAATTGCCCTTCTGAAAGACGCAGCCACTGCTGGTATTGGTCAAAATAGAGATTTCTGGCGATGAATCCAAGCCATATCATATCTGTCACAATAAAGATAAAAAAGGCAATCGCAAAAACCTTAAGCGTCCATCCATTCATTTTATTCCCTTAATTATGATTTTTATCCTTCTGGTTTTGTATTTTACATTCAATTGGATTCAGGTAATAGAGCTTCATTAATAGAGCTTCATTTCTAAAACCTATCATTTAACCAAAAGTTAATTTTATGGCTAATCGAGGTAAATGCTTCTTACTATAAAAGGGTATCGGTCATTACGATATTTGAATATGGTGTTTGATATTTATGCAACCATTCTCTTAATTAGCTCCATCTTGAGAGCAGCTATTTGGCGTCCGAGAGCATGTTTTGGGACTATTATTTCGCTTTGTGCGTTGCTCTCAATATTTACTTAATTTTCTCTTAATGATGATTTTTTATAATATCAAGTCATTTTTATTCAAGTTTGTAAATATATGAGGTTCCTTATGAAATTGCTTCGGTTTCATGAATTAAAATCATTGCAAAGCATGGACGAGAAAGCATTAGATTTGTTGATAAAGGTTTTAGGCAACAAAGGCATTAGAAAACTAATAAAATCTGCCGATGGCAAGCCTATATCACGTGAAATAATGATTCATGAGTTTGGAATAGATTGTCAAATTCTATTTATTACCACCGAGGCATCTCTTAAGCCAATCATCGTTCCCACTGAAAACAAGATTTCAGGAGGTGGTAAATCTTATTGCGAGCAATATAAAGTTTATGCTTTGGATGATGGAAAAACTTATTTCCTAAAATCCGTGAAGATCGATGCTGGAAGCTTGACAGAATTTACTAATGAGAAAGACACCTTAAAAAAACTGGGTCGCTTGGAAGGTACTTTTTTTAATGAACAAACCCAAGTCCATTATATTCTGACTACTTTTATAAAAGGAATTGATTTATCTCGATATAAAAACTCACTTCCTCTTGGTATTAATCTAAAACATTTTTGGGAAGTGCTCGGTATCATGACTTCTGTATGTCATCAAGTGAAACAATTCCATGAGTTAGGCTTAATTCACCGCGATCTTAAGCCCGGAAATATTATGCTGGATGTGGATATGCAGTGTCATTTAGTTGATTTCGGCAGTAGTTCTTCTGATGAAGAGCCTAAACCGTCATCATGGGGAACCGCATGCTATTTAGCCCCAGAACTTGAAGCAAATGAGGATTTCATTGCGTTCTCTCAGGCTAGCGATCTTTTTGCTTTGGCCTATTCCCTCAATGAACTTTTTAATCCATTTAGGCAGGTTAAATTTGCTAAAGTGGATATAGGAATTAAAAACAAGCATCTTGTGCTTTTATACTCTGAAATTGAAGCATGCATTACTGGGCTCATGTCAAATGAAATACCACTACGAGCACTTTATTTTTCCCGCATCCTGCAATTACAGAGAGTCCCAGAGAATTTCAAATCGAGACCAGAAGCATATACCTACATGATTATGCTGCTTACTCAATGGAAAAGCTGTTATGAAATACCAGAAATGCACAAGGAGTTAGATGAAATCATTGCAGAAATAAAAGTAGCTTATGAAAACCATGAACAGGATGTAGTCAAGATTACAAGATTGCTTGAGCAGTTATCTAAAGCGGACTGGGTGCTTAATTCTCATAAAGCCTTACTGTCTGTTCTGATCAAGTCTTTTGCTGAGATCAAGCAACCCGATGCAGGGTATGATGATATTTTGCCACGTCGCTTTGAATCAGATTTCGTGAGTCACCTTATTAAGACCCCAACGGCTAAAATGATGTCCGCAATTAAACAAGTTTCAGACGCCATTGTAAAAATTTTGGAACAATATGAACACTCCCCTACCGAATCTTTTGAGTATGAGGTTTTGCAAGATTTTCTCGAACAAATGGTTCAATCCGATATTCTTTTTGGTGCTCCTAAAGAGAAAATTCAGATTTCCGATGTTATAAACATTCTTAAGGCAAACAGACCGGAAGATTTCGTACAAATTCAGCATATTTCTTTTAAATTTGCCCAAGTTGCTTTACGCGATCTTGCTTTGCATGACCTGCCAAAAAACGATCTAACCAGATCTTTTTTGGAGATATTGCGAAAATATCAAGCAAAATACATGCCTGAAGAAACATCACTTTTCGATCTCTATCATCACATGGCAGCTCTTAGAGATAACAACGCATCGAAAGTAAAAAAAGGGGAGGGATACCGCTTTAGAGCATTCATTTGTGATGAGCTTTTTTATGGAGATGAAATTTTTAGTACCGGGGATAATCGTGGCCGCGAAGGCAAGCCTAACCAAAGATTACAAACTAATCAAGTTGGTTTAATGAAGTTCGAACATTCAGCCCACACCAAAGGACTACTGACGTTAAATGGTCAATCCTGGTATGCTGATTGTAAGACCCAGCTTCCAAACTACGATTCAATTCATTATCTCTCAGCCCTGAAAACGGACTGCCCTTATATTACGGGGCCTTCCGGTATGACTTCATTATTTATGAATATGATGTTTCTTCTGCTTAACCCTAAGGATCAAGAGGTGATTCTCTCTTACAGCCTTGGGGTAATGGCTTATGTAGTTGGTGCTGGCTACCATAGCATTAAGGAAATACTTATTCCAATGGTCAAGTGCGTCGGTATTATGCCTGATTATCCGCAACACAATGGAATAGAGTATCTTACTGCTCCGCCTTTATATAACCACTACTTTAAGGCAATAGAGGAATTTGATAAAGAGTTTGCTGGGCTTCATGAAAAAATTTGGCAAGAGCACCTTGCTTATTTTCGTATGACCTATATGCCTGTTTGTATGCGAAATGATTGTCTACCTCATCAATTTGTCTCAATGGAAGAGGTAAGCCTGGAAGTAAAAGAAATGATTGATATTGTATCTACGGCAGTAAAAAATTGCATAGGAGAGCATAAAGTTAAGCGTACTGGCGATATGGGTTTGTTCCTTTCAATACCAAGTGAGCAAACGAAGGCTCTTGATATTTTAAGCAAGGTTTGCCAGCAACAGGTAAGTTTAACTGCAATTTTTAGGCAGATTCAGGCGTATTTTAAAGGAACTTTTGAGACAGAAGAAGGAATAATAATAAATAGAGAAATGCAACTTAAATTTATTGCTTATTTCTTTGATGTATTGAAGGAAAGCCCAACACTGCTTTCACAATTCAATTTGACCTTAAGGATAGAAAATACGATTGGTGTGCATCAGTGCGAACTGCGAAGCTCTAAGCGAAAAGAGCTCTTCTTGGAGATTAAGAAGACGTCCATCGCAGCAAATGAAGAGCGGATGGTTGCAAATCATGAACCCAGGAAAGAAAACCGCAACGTCATCATTTTGCCATATTAACCTCAAGGAAGGCGCTCTATGTTAAGTAAAGAAAAAATTAACCTTTCTCTAAAAAATACAAAACGCCAAGGCAGCGATAACCTTGTTGCCATGGCTGATCCGACATCATTAAAAAACACGGGTGACTACCGATGTTTTAATTCAAAACCAGAAGCTTACACTTATTTTATTTTTTTATTAAATCAATGGCAGACTAATTACATGGGCGACAAAAGACAAGCGATAGCTAAAGCCATTGATTCAATAAAAATGGCTTATGAAAATCATGAGCAAGATACTTTGGTCGTTTACAAAACGTTACATGCCTTGAGTCACTTGCTTGAGCAGGAGCATGCCAATGAGCTAAATGCGTTATGCTTGGTGCCTATCAAAGACAGTCAATCTAATGCAAACAATATTCTGCCCCGGAGATTTGAATCAGATCTGGCTTGCCGCTTGATAGAATCGCCAACAAAAGGCATGATGCAAGCAATTGATCTGGTATCTCAAGCTATAATCAATTTAATCGAAGAGTATAGCAAATTAGACTCGAAATCTTCCGAACGAGCTGCGCTGAATTTTTTTCTGCAAGAGTTAGAGGGTTCTGATATAGAGTTTGGGGCTTTTAAAAAAAGGCCATCTCTGGAAGAGGTTATTGCTATTTTAAAGGAAAATAATCCGAAGAATTTTATTCAAATTCAATTCATATCCTTTATGTTTGCTCGCAGTGTAATCGGACCATTTCCATTACGAAATTTGCCACCATTTAAGCCAACTGGCCTTTTTGCCCAAGTTCTGGATAAATATTTACAGGCTCACCCCGATTTGAAAGAAGAAGAGGAAGGCTTTTCCTATCAGCTTATGGCAGCTAAAAATGAGGCAGAAGAATTTAGAACTTTCATCACTAAAAAATTATTTTACCAGGATGAACTTTATACCCAAGGAGAAAACAGAGGGCGTCAAGGGCCTCGTAAAACCTACTTAAAAACCAACCAGTTAGGATTGATGAAGCTGGATCATTCAGCGCATAGCGTGGGGTTAACCGTTATTCCTGAACAAATTTGGTGTGCGGATGCTCAAGCACAAGAAGCCAATCAGAATTCGATATATTACAAGACTGCACTTACAAATGATTGTCCTTATGTCACTGGCCCTTCTGGCATGACTTCTATCTATATGAACATGATGCTGCTGCTTTTAAATCCTCAAAATATCGAATTAATACAAGCTTACAGCCTTGGAATTATAGCATATATCGTCGGTGCCGGTTTTCACAGTGTCAACGAAATTCTTATTCCTCTGGTGAAATGCATTAATCTCCTGCCTAATTATCCAAGCTACGAGGGACTTGAATATTTAACTCATCCTCCTCTTTATCATGAATACTTTAAGCAAATTGCACAATTTGATTCTGATTTTATTCAGTTAAGAGATCAAGTATGGGCATACTATCTAAATTATTTTAAATCGTGCTATATGCCCTTATGTATGAGGGATTTCTGCGAGGCTGAACAGCTTGCAAATTGTCCTAACCCCGCTCCTGAAGTAAAAATATTATGCGGTATTGTGCTTAAATCAATTGAGGACTGCATTAATTTTCATAATCTTAATAAGCATCTGGACAGCAGGTTTTTAGGTACGTCTACGGCGGATATCGATGCTCTTAATCAATTGAAGGCGGTTTGCGCGAGTCAATCTTCAATTAGCGGTATTATGCGATTATTGCAAAAATATTTTTCAGGGGAAAATATTGCTCGGCCAACAGCGATGCATAAATTTGAAACTCGTTCTTATATCCGTTTTTTCCTTGATGTTTTAAAAGATAACCCGCAAATCATATCTCATATCAATGAGAAAATGAAATTGGATCCTCCATTAATAATCAGTACAAAGGCTGAAATTTTTTCAGATGATTTTCGAATAGAGTGCTTTAATGTGCATCGAATTCTAAAAAGAGAACACCAAGTGAGTGAAGATTGTAACAGAACTAGCCAGTTTTTAAAGTTGTAAAGGAAAAAGGGAAATAGTTTAAATATCCCTTAAATTTCATTATAATGAAAATTATATATCCAGGTAGAGTAATTTGTGATATGAAAAATGCAGCAATTATCAAAAATCGAATTTTCTTAAACCTAGATAAACCTATTAAGCGCTTTCTGGCGAGTGATAAAGCAGATACTCCCATGACAGCCGAATTTTATGCCGAAAAAGATTACGAACAGCTCTTTTTAGATTTTTTATCTCAAGCTAGTGGTAGTTATGATGAGCAAATCAGCATGCTAATTGCTGAATTGGATTCAGGAGCAGATCGTGTTGCGCAAAAATTAATGTCAGCCTTGTACTCACCATGGCAAAAGAACCTCTTTCCCAAGGCAATCAAGACTATTGCGAACAAATCTGAGGAATATCCCTTGATGAGTGATTTGCTAATTAAATTTTGCCAGCAACATGTCGGCTCTGTAGATACTGTTGATGATTTTGGCGAGACAGCCCTAGCCAAAATCTTAAAAAAAGATCAGCAAAGGAAGTCCCCTCTTTTATTTTTAGTCAAACACGGCGCAAAACATTGTCAACTCACTTCCGCGTTACAAGATTCCCTTATTCTTAATAATCCGGATATTTACAATGTCGCGGTAGATAACACTATGGATTGGATTTCCAACTGCCCTCAACCCTAATTCTTCAGAGGGCAATACACTGCTGGCCCCAGTATGATTGCTTATCTCGCAAAGTAAGATTTAGGACGATTTTGCTATAGACAAGTTTGTCTTTGGCTTAAGGGAAAACTTGGGAACAGTTAATTGAGAAGCCATATCATGCCATTGAGATAGGCTGCAAAAAGAAGCCAAACGAGATAGGGGAGTAACAATATAGCGATGCTTTTTTTCTTATTTGTTAGGCTAAAAATCAGAAGCCCAGTGAGGCTCGTCATCACAAGAATCCATAAAAAGCTAAGCCCAGTCCAATGCAGTACAAAAAAAAGTGGGGTCCATGCCCAATTCATCAGCATTTGTAATGAATATAAATAAAATACGGATCGCATCTCAGACTCATTTCGAGAGCGCCATAAAACCCAACCAGTTATTGCAAGAAGAGCATATAAAATTGACCATACTATTGAAAATACTGGTCCAGGGGGAGTTAAATTGGATTTATTGAGCCCTAAATACCAAGAGGGAATATTCGCTTGCGTCAGCATTCCTAAAAAAAATCCAATTGCTTCAAAGGTAATTATCCAAGCGATCAGTTCCATCCAACTTTTTTTGTTCAATAGGATCTCCTCAAATTTTAGTTAATCTCTTGTAAATCCATTCCCTTTTTTAATTGCTGATAATAACTCAATGCTTTCGCTCTCGCTTCCTGGTGATCAATGATGGGTTTGGGATATTTTTTTCTTAAAATAATGGAATTGGTGTCAGCATCTGCCCAGGGTTGATGAATTAACTGACTACTTAAGTGGGCAAGTTCAGGGACCCATTGACGTATGTAAACGCCATCTGGGTCAAATTTTTGGCTTTGTAATACAGGATTGAAAATACGGAAATAAGGCGCTGCATCTGCACCACATCCGGCTACCCATTGCCAGCTCGCGCTGTTATTCGCTAGATCCGCATCGACTAGGGTGTCTAAAAACCACTGTGCGCCTGAACGCCAATCAATCAGTAAATCTTTGGTAAGAAATGATGCGACAATCATGCGAACGCGGTTGTGCATGTATCCGGTGGCCCATAATTCTCTCATTCCAGCATCAATGATAGGATACCCGGTTATTCCCTTTTGCCAACGGGTTAATAATTGCGCATCATTTTGCCAGGGGAATGCATCAAATTCCTTTCTGAAATTCTCACAATCCAGCTTGGGGAAGTGATAGAGCAGATAGACCGAAAATTCTCTCCACCCCAGCTCTGATAAAAAATGCTCTACGGACGCCAGATCACAGGTATGTTCCAGTTTAGCCAACTCCAGCGCTCTTAAAATAGCCCAGGGGCTTATTTCACCAAAGTGCAAATGAGGAGACAAACGTGAGGTCGCATTTTTTGCTGGAAAATCGCGATTCCTTTTATATCCGTTAAGGTGATGAACAATAAACTCATCCAATTTTCTTTGTGCGCCCTCTTCTCCAGGAGTCCAAAATTCGGAAAATCGTGCTGCCCAATTTATGTTTGGCAATAACTTCCATTCTTGAATGTCATCGTTTGCAATTTCGACTCCCCTGGGGCGTTTAATAAGCATAACGGGTGAGGGGATATCAAGAATTTGTCGACATTGTTTCCAGTAAGGAGTAAAAACCTTAAAAAAATCCCCATTTTTATTTTTAATTGTCCATGGTTCATGAAGCAAACTCCCATTGAAACTCTGAACCTTAACTCCTTTGTCAACTAAAGCCGCCTTAATTATTTTATCGCGCGCAATGATTTGTGGGTCGTAGCAGCGATTCCAATAGACTGATTTCACACCATACTGGGTGACTAATTCTAGAATAATGTCTAGGGGATTTCCTTTGCGAAGAACAAGGCTTAAACCCTGTTGGTTTAACAATTTGCCTAAAGCAATTAGGCTATGGTGGAGCCACCAGGCTTGGGCTTGTCCTAAAACACTGCATTTCTCATCATAAACATAAAGAGGGATTACAATCTCATGATGAGAACATGCTTCGATAAAGGCGGGATTATCAGTCAACCTTAAATCTTGACGAAACCACACAAGAGCAACAGTCATACTTTTCTTCTATTAATAAAAAAACATAAAATAACATGTTTATGGATTTTTCTTAACTAAAGCAAGTTCCCTTGCATTTCCTTCCGAAAGTGCTTCTAGGCAAATTTAGACGAGTATTTTTCTTTGTTAATTATTTATATCAAAAGATAACTGACCAAAGGGAGAAGAAATATATTGAAGAGACCCACTAAGATCATAGCCAAACTGGCAATTGCGCCTTCTGTATTTCCTATTTTATGAGCCTGAGCGGTTCCTGCCGCATGGGCTCCAACCCCTAAAAGTGCGCCTCTGGCAAGAGCCGAATGAAAAGGCAGGCGTGACAGCATGAACTCGCCGAGAATAGCTCCCAATATTCCTGTAACAACAACAAAAATCGCAGTCAAATCAGGTGTCGCACCAATTCCGCGTGAGATTTCTATCGCAAACGGTGTGCTGATAGAGCGAGGGAGCAGACTTAAACGTAAATTATCATCAAGACCAAGAAGGATTGCCAATCCCCAACTGGATACTATGGCAGTGAAACTTCCTACAATCACGCCAATTAAAAGTACTGGCCAATGCTGGCGAATGAGGGCACGTTTTTCATAAATGGGAATGGCAAAGGCTACAGTTGCAGGACCAATTAACAATACTAGCCATTTTGTTCCGCGGAAATAGTCCTGGTAGTTTACATGCAGTAAAAGAATTATGCTGGCAACCAGTATTGGTGTTAAAGCAAGTGGCATTAACCACCAAAAGGGCCACCTTCTATATAGTTTCTGGGTAATAAAATACATGCCTATTGTGATGAGCGACCAGAAAAATGTCTGTATTATGGATTCAGAGAGAATGCTGTTTGGCATGATGCGTTCTCCAACGATAGCAATAATCAACAACAAGAGCAGTGACTAGCATCACCATGATTGTACTGAGCAGAATAATGAAGAGAATTTTAAGACCTAAAAGGCCGATAAATTCTTGATGTTCTAGTATTGCAAGTACACCTGGGATAAAAAAAAGTAACATATTGGCAAGGAGTAATTCAGCCCCCCGTCTTATACGATTTAATTTTAAGCAATTCGTTGCTAAAAGCAGTAAAACAATTCCCAATCCAAGGATTCCTCCGGACAAAGGAAGCTTGACCAGTTTGAGCAGTAGCTCGCTAGCCAACCAAAATAAGCCGACCAAGATTATTTGAAAAAATGAATTTTGCTGAATTTTTTTTGCCATATATGTAGTCATGATGAGTATTATTTTTTCAATTAAGTTTACACTTTTAATTAAGATGAATAAAATGAATTTATAGACTAATAACCTTTCCAATATGGAATAATTATGGAATTTAAACTGCTTCAGACTTTTATAGAGGTTGTACGGCAGGGTAGTTTTTCCAAAGCGGCTGAAAATCTCTTTGCGACCCAGTCTACCGTGAGTAAAGCCATAAAACAGCTTGAAGAGGAGTTAGGTATCACGCTGATTGAGCGGCTTAAAAAGCGTAATGTACCAACCACAGCGGGCGAAATTGTTTATCAACGAGGAACCAAACTGCTGGCTGATCGAGATGATCTTCTTAAAGAATTAGATGAAATCCGAGGTTTGAAACAAGGTCGACTACGTTTGGGTATTTCTCCCGTGGGTAGCAGTACTTTATTTGCTCCTCTTTTTGTTCTATACAGACAACGTTATCCAGGCATTGAAGTAGAGCTTGTTGAACATGGCAGCGATAAGCTGGCAGAGTGTTTGCGTGCAGGAGAGATAGATTTTGCTGGAACCTTATTACCCATTTCCGAAGAATTTGATTGCCAATTAGTACGCTCTGAACCATTGGTTGCGCTCCTGGCCTCTGAACATCCATTAGCAACCAAACATTGCATTTCTCTACCAGAACTTAAGGAAATACCTTTCATCCTTTTTGGCAGTGGCTTCGCGTTACATCGGATTATATTGGATGCGTGCCGTCACGCTGGTTTCGAACCCAAGGTAGTGGCTCAAAGTAGTCAGATTGATTTTATGTTGGAGCTTGTTGCAGCAGGTCTTGGGGTTACTTTTTTGCCACGGATGATTGCCACTCAAAGGCATACTCCACAAATACGCTCTCTTCTACTTAATGGAAGTGAGTTCCAATGGAATATTGCCATGACCTGGCGTAGAAACTCTTATCTCTCTGAGGCGGCGAAAGCTTGGTTGGCTTTGGTCCGCGAAGTGCATGTTGATAATTAGTTTTAGATTAGGAACTGCAAGAGCTCTATTTTCTTATTGATCATAAGGCAGATATATTGAAAATCATTGGTGGTGTAGCCATACTTGATATCTTAACAATATAAATTAGCAAAACCGTAATGAACAACCAGCAAAAAATTAAATGCCCCATATGTGACAAAAAAAATACCTGGCGTCCTGATAACCAGTTCAGACCTTTTTGTTCTGAACGATGCAAGCTAATCGATTTAGGCGAATGGGCTAGCGAAAGCCGAAAAATTCCTGGAAGCTCTATTGATCCTGAGTCTATGGTGACAACCGATAATAAGCAGGATAATTTGGATGAGCAGTAGGCAACAGAATACAAAGCTCAGATTTTCAAATTTCGAACAATATCCAGCAATTATCGACTGTCGTCGCTTGGTTTTTCACTCTCCGCTGCTGATGAAATTTGAAGGAGCGTGTCTTTACTTTTTGCGTAACGGTTCCAGTGAGTATCCACAAGGGTAACATGACCTACCTTGCGATCTGGTCGGGGTGTTTTTCCATAAGTGTGATAATGAACTCCCGGAATGGATAAACAGGGTTCCAATGGCAGCAGATTACCAATGCAATTTAATAAAAAACAAGAGCCTGGCACTTCAGTACTTCCCAAGGGCAAATCAAAAAGAGAGCGCAGATGATTTTCAAATTGGCTGGTATGCGCTCCCTCGATAGTCCAGTGGCCAGAATTATGAACGCGTGGTGCTATCTCATTAGCTATCAATTGATTGCCTCGATAAAAAAACTCAATGGTAAGCACACCGACATAATTCAGGGCTTCTAAAATTTTGATAGCATGACCTTGTGCTTCCTGTTGTAAAGTATCGTGATGAACAGGGGCTTCTGAGAAATGTAAAATGCCCTTTCTGTGGTGATTTTTAATCAATGGGTAGAAGCTTGTTTCACCACTCTTATTGCGAACAGCAATTAGCGAAAATTCACTTTCAAAGGAAATTAACTCTTCAAGAATGAGAGGCTGACTGCCTAACATGTTCCAGCTTTTTGATATATCTGATTGGGCTCGTAAAACATACTGTCCTTTGCCATCATAGCCAAACCTTCTTGTTTTTAACACGGCAGGCATTCCTATGTCCGTAATAGCCTGCATCAACTCACCTTCAGATTCAACTGGTAAAAATTCTGGAGTAGGAATATTCAGAGACCTGAAAAAATTTTTTTCATATAATCTGTCTTGAGTAATTTTCAAAGCTTGGGTTGATGGATAAAAAGGCTTTATTTGGGCAATGAATTCGGCACAAGAAAATGGTATATTTTCGGTTTCTATTGTGACGCAATCCACTTCTGACAAAAATTGTTTTAAAGCCAATTCATCATTAAAATCAGAGACTATCAGCTTGGTGAGTTGACCAGCACAAGCATCAGGGCTGGGATCCAGGCAGACAGCCTTAATCCCTAAAGGATATGCTGCTAATGCCAACATTCTTGCAAGTTGGCCGCCACCTAGAATACCAAGCTTCATGATTTTTCCTCTTTAGGGTTTGGATTATTGAGCACTTTTTGTGTTTGTTGTTCTCGATAGCGTTTTAAGGCAGCTCGAATATCGGGGTATTTATTAGCAAGAATTGCAGCAGCAAACAGCGCGGAGTTGATAGCCCCTGCTTTGCCTATCGATAAAGTGCCTACAGGTATACCTGCTGGCATTTGTACAATAGATAACAAGGAATCGATTCCATTCAAAGTCTGTGACATGACGGGAACACCTAAAACAGGCAATGATGTTTTGGCGGCTACCATGCCAGGGAGATGAGCCGCTCCTCCTGCACCAGCAATAATCACTTCCAAACCTCTTGCCTCAGCCTGTTCCGCATACTGGAAAAGTTTGTCGGGTGTTCTATGAGCAGAGACAATTTCCGTCTCATAACCAATTTCTAAAATATCCAGTGTTTGAGCCGCATGCATCAATGTTTGCCAATCACTTTGAGAACCCATAATAAGACCTATTAACATGGGTTTCATAGCCTGCCTCCCTTGTTGAAAGTTTATAACATACCATGGAATTGATTCTCGCAAACAGTTAAGGATTACAATAAGGACAATACCTTTGGTCAGCAAATTCTAGTCCATCGTCTCGCGCTTGATAAGTCTTAAATTCACATTTTAGACAATTTAAAACTTTTTTGTGGTAAAGTTCTGTTGGTGTTCCACAAGAAATGCAAGCTAAATGACCTTCTGCCGAGATTTTTCCAAACCCCGGAGTATGGCATTGAGGGCAATGTTGCTGAATGCGACGAACCAGTTTTACAGCAAGTTTATTAATTGTATTCATCCGAAGTGGATTCATCATGGCTCGCATATCGGTTTCAAGGCGGATAGTCGTACTGCATGTAAACGCTTTTTTAATGGCTGTTTTAAGTTGCCTAAGCTCACATATTCCTTTTTGAATATAATTTTCTTCACTATTTAAGGCCCGAACAATAATACCGTGACTTGGAAATTTTGCTTTGTTGAGAAATGCTTCATAGTCATCTTGGGTACTAATATCAATATGACTATAATTTGTTTCTGTAGATAATTCGTGCTCTGCAATAATTAAATCATTCTCCAAATCAACAAAGGCCATCAATTCAGTATCCGCAGGACAAAAATAAAGCTGGGGATGTGGTCCAAAACTCCCTTCACTGGATATAACATAACGGTACCCAAATTGTTGGGCTGCGGCTTTGGCTTTTTGAATTAATGTATCATAGGCTGAGGCTTTTCTTGGTATTTCTCCGGTGAAGGTGCCGAACTGATCAGTATCATAATCGGCAGGAACATGGATACGGCAACCTAATTTCTCCTCAAAAGGCGGCTGAATCGCTTTTTCTTTTTTATGTTTTGAGGCCAATAAAACATGCTGATTTTGATAGCGCATAAAGTGTTACCTCCAAACCTTAATACTAAGAAAAATAATCGACTCTAGCAACAGAAACATCAGAAACAAACATGACGCCAGAGTTTTTTTGGAATAGAGTTTTCATACCAAGTGCAATATTAGCAATGGCTTCCTCAGGCGCTACGGCAATAAACATGACGAATGAAGCTTTGTCGTTAAACAATATTTTACCTTCATGAAACCCATGATGTCCTTTTCCAGAGACATTTCTCAATAAAGTAAAACCTGAAATATTTGCCTTCTCCATCATGGTAGCGACCATATTTTCATTTTCGCCCGAAACGATTACTTCGATCTTTTTCATCGGATGTAAGGTGATATTCATGTCTTTTTTCTCGGACACTTGAATTATATTCATTAGGGAGCTCCTGTTATTGAATTAAAGTCCATGTATTGGTTTTCTCTAACTGGTAAAACAAGTGATTTCGTGGATCAATCGCTACCAAATGAACCCATTCATTAAAAAACAAGGTTTTTAAGATATCGTGTTTTTCAACTAATCCACTGATGATTTCGCGAGGAGCATACACTATAGTTAATAGGCGTTGTGGCTCATGAAAGGATTTGTCATCATGGCTCATGACAGATTGTAGTGGCAATCCATGCATTAAATCACTGGCATTGCCTTGCATCACTCCAATTTTTCCAGCGACATTATGAGTGATTTTACTGCCACTTCCATATGCGACGTTGTCGATTGTTGAAAACAGGTATTGAGTATTAATCCATTGGGCAACCACCATAGGCGCAGTCAAAATTGTTTCAAGCAAAGCACCGTCCTTGTCCTGGGACCAGTCATAAGAGTGTAAGAAACAACGCCCTTCCAGATTAATGTTTTTTGTCAGTTGGCGAGGTGCTACAATAAAAGCCGCATTGCGAGCAAGTCCCCATTCAGGTCTTGTTTCCGACCAATCTGTGCTTCTTCGCGCAATGTCTTTCTCTGCGTAGCCTATAGAATTTAAATAGTTAATTCGTTCTAAGTTGTTATTGTGTTTAGCTATTTTTAGGTCAGTTTTAAGCTGGTCCAGGATATCTTGGTGAATAAATTGACTGACATTTGAATGATAAATTTCAACTTCATCCGTCGTCGTGTCATGTTGTGCGCCATAAAACACAGTATCTTGAGGAATATTGATTCCATTTTCTGCTAGAGCCCTTCTCACTGTTATTTTATTGAGGATAGACGCTAGTAATTGCGCATTTTTTCCACCTTGATTGCCTCCACAAGCGCCACAATCCAGAGCTGAAGCATAAGGATTATTTTGAGTAGAGCTGCCATGACCACAGAAAATAACAAATTTAGCAAAATTTTCAGTCAGTCCCATGAGTCTCAATGCCATTTCAGCATAGGCAATTTGTTCTTGAAGTGAGATCCCTGCCTCTTTGTCTAATAAATCCAATTCAAAAACGGGCTGTGTTTGAATGGATGGACATATCATTTCGTTTAAGTCTTTGTTAATGCGCCTGGCGAAAAGTGGAATACATGATTTTAGGAGCATGGTAATCCCACACCAAATTCCTAATGATTCTACCAAGGCAAATGGGGTTGAAAAATTATACTTTAATTGCTGATAGACCCTGTTCAAAATATTTTTAAATTCTTTACCTTTCTCATGATGCTCTATGCAATGTTCATTTGCAGCAATTGCTTTTTCATAGATATTAAACCGTGGGTTTAATAGTACGGGGCAGGAGTCTTTTATTGTTTCACCGTCATAATCCCTGATGCTTACAGGTAAACCGAAGAATCCTGCAAATCCCAACGTCTCGTAGTGCCCCAGTTTTTCTATACAACGCCGAAACGGTTCTGAACGTACATCAATACAAAAAACCATCTGGGCATTAGCTCTATTTTCTTTTATATGAACTTTGTTTAACTCAGGCAAAAGCTTTTTTAAAAGCAATTGCCTGTAATCATCTTCTTTATTCTTTATATTTTGAATAAGTTGTTTAGTATCTGCACTATCTTTTTTCTTTTTTTTTTCTTCCTGGCTTGCTTCTGGCCATAATACGCAGGTGATGACTAGCCTCACCGCAAGAAAATCGACAAGGCTTACAGGGTTTTCATTCTTGCTATTTCGGTTTTTCCATTCGCTTATCCATTTAATATATCCAGCCCATCCAGGTAAGTGAGACAATGTTGTTTGGAGAAACTCCTCTTGTTTTTGGTTTAATACACCAAGTTTGTCAAGGCAAAGGCGGATAGATTGCTCAGGTTTTTCTGGCAGGTTAGATAACCAGTTCTTTGTTGATTTATTGTTTTGATGCAGTGCACTGTCAAAAGGGGCTAGCTTTAAAAAACCAAAATATAAACCTTTATCACGATGAGGCATTTCAATCGTACCTTGTCCAATGTCCAGAAAGCTTCCACACCATTTGATCATGTGCCAATTGACTCTTTCCAGGTTTTCATTAAATGGAGTATCCTTTTTCGCTGTTTGGTTTAGCAGGACGGCTTCTTCAAAGGTCATGGATTCAAAACCATGCAAGGAATTGCAGGCAATAAATTTTTCCAGAGGCCATACAGGTGTAATTTGTTTTGCAACATTATTTACCATGGCCCGGATAATCATGACATCATTATCGACTTTGTGGTTAAATTGGGCCGCTTGATTTTCATTGTTAATCTCGGTTTTTACTAGCGTGATGTGGTTCATGTTGGCTCCTTTTCTTAATAGTAATAAGTATGTCGATTTGCGGTAATGGTTTTGGGATGAGGGGTACTCGCATTAAACATTTGTATGTAAAACCAATCCCAAAGTCTGGTCTCCCTGATTTTTTTGAATAATCCTAGGCTGAATACAATCCAAAGGGAAAAGAAGACAATCAGAGTTAAGCCTTGTAAGCTAGTTAATTGGTATTGAGGTAATCCCATTAGATTAGGCAAGAGTGACTCGATAAGATGGACACTTCCCCCATAAAAAATTCCAATTGAGAAAACCAGAGCTAAGGTTAACATTACCTTTTTGAAACGCTTTTCACCTGCAATCAAGCCAAGAGTTAGTTGTGTACCAGTGATGAATGCGAAACTTAAAAGAAAGGTAGAGGCTTGCAGCGATAAAATCGGTTTTCCAGTGATGAAGGCAAAGCCATACATTCCTGCAAGCCCCCCTACAAATGAAATCAATAAGGTTGTCAACTTTTCAGGATGTGATTTATTTTGATATTTTTTCTGTTGAAGGGCTGAGCCTGAATTGAGGAAAAGATAGGATTTAAACAAGCCATGCCAGCATAGATGGGCGATAGCAGCAGGGAAAAGTCCAAGTCCGCATTGCATCATCATGAAGCCCATTTGTGCCATAGTTGAACTGGCAAGCATGCTTTTGATATTCCACTGCAATAGTTTCCAGAGGGTGCCTAACAGAGCAGTCAGTGCACCGAAGATGAATAAAATAGCTAATAGATTTGTTTGCACAACAAACAAAGGAGCAAATTTAACAATCAGAAAGCCCCCTCCGTTTACTAATCCTGCATGCATGAGGGCAGATACTGGTGTAGGAGAGTTTAATGAACTCATCAGCCAGCGATGAAAAGGCCAGATGGCAGATTGTGCCATCGCTGTTAAGATAATAAATCCTAGCGCAACGGTAATAGATGGCGATGATTTGTTGCTCACTTCGCTGGTTATTGTTTCAATCGACAGTGTATTGTTTGAGGCAAAAAGTATCCCAAATGCTGTGAGAAGAAACAGGCTTCCTGGTAGTAGCGTTTTTAAAGTCAGTATTCCTGAATTGTAGGCTGCTTTCCATTGTGATTTATGAATCATGAGGTTTATTAAGAGTAGGTTGCTTACTGACCAAGCAAGCCAGAACAATAAAAAATTGTCTGCCAAAGCCATTACCACAGTAGTTGATGTTATGGCTGAAAGATTGAAAAAATAACGTCGGTAGGATTTATCTCCATGCATGTATCGTATGGAAAAACGGTGAATAATGAAACTGATGAATAATATCAATGTGGTCAGTAAGAGGCTCAACGTGCTAACATGAAATAAAAAATAGCCCTTTTGGTTGACAGTACCTGAAGAGACGATTAATGCTAAAAGACTGAAAAGAAAGCCAATACCTATAGCAGAGGTACCGTAGTATGTTGCGAGGGTATTCCTTTTCTTTCCTAATAAAAGGTAGAGGAATATTGCCAACAAGGGTGATAGGATGAGGGAAATCGATAGCCCATTTAAAAGTTGTTCCACATTGGTTCTCCATTAGAAATTCTGTTCTTATTGTGGAAATATATTAGATATGTTAATATAAGTAAAATTAAAAATATTGATTCGAATTATTAGAAAAACTTATGTCAATTGATACAATAACCTTACAATGCTTTCTCGCAGTGGCTGAAACACAAAGTTTTACCAAGGCAGCACAGCGGGTTGGACGCACCCAGTCGGCTATCAGTCAGCAAATTGCCAAATTGGAAAATCTGATTGAGAAACCTTTGATTAATCGTGGACGGGAACTTTCTCTGACTACGGATGGTGAAATATTCTTAGGCTACGCCAAACGAATTTATGAGTTGCATCGAGAGTCTCTGGATCGTTTTAAAGCGCCTGAGTTACAAGGTGAAATCCGTTTTGGATTACCAGAGGATTTTGCCAGTATTATTTTATCAGATGTACTTGTTGAATTTTCAAGATTGCATCCCCGTGTGCTATTGAATGTGGAATGTGATTTAACTCTAAATCTCATTGAGCGTTTTAATGAAGGTAAATTTGACTTAATTCTCATTAAAACCACTCAACAACAGATAGGTACCGAGTGTATCCACGTTTGCACAGAACCTGTTGAGTGGATAGGAAAAAAGGAATTATTACCTCTTTTAGACAAACCAGGGCCAATCCCATTAGTGCTTTCACCAACACCTTGTGTTTACCGAGGTAATGTGATTGATGCTCTGGATAAAAAACATATTGATTGGCGACTGGTTTATAGTAGTGCGAGTTATGCGGGCAAAATGGCTGCTGTCCGCGCTGGTTTAGGGATTACTGCTATTCAACGTAGCATGATTCCCAACTATCTGGAACGGCTTGATTACGATATTCTCCCTGTATTGAATGATGTCCATGTGTCTTTGTTAAAAAGGAGCGAAAGCAATAAAGCGATTGAATCGCTGAAATTTTTTATCTTGCAAAAACTAAAACATTAATAATGCAAACAACGAGCAAGGGTAAAAGGGATATTTAGGGAATGAGTACAAAACCAATTAATTCAATTCTTGATGTATTAGATCGTCAAACAATCTTATCTATCATGATGATTAGTGTTTTTATTAGCTTATTGTCATTGAGCATCCCTATTGCTGCGCAAACGCTTGTGAATTTAATCGCGTTTGGCAAGTTAATGCAGCCGGTCATTACTTTAAGTTTCATGGTATTGATTTTGATGATGGCTTTAGGAGCCCTCCATATATGGCAAATTGTCATTATTGAGGTGATTCAGCAAAAACTGATGGTTAAAATCAGCCTACATCTGACACGACATTTCACTCATTTATCGCTAGACAATTTTTCAACACACCATGGACCGGAATTGGTCAATCGCTTTTTTGAAATCGTCACTATCAAAAAATCACTGGCGAGTTTATTGTTATACGGCATTAATTTGGGCTTACAACTTTTTTTTGGATTATTGCTGATTCTAATTTATCACCCTCTTTTTCTTTTGTTTGATGTTTTTATCATTCTTGGCATTCTACTGATCATTTTCATCCCTTACAAAAAAGCATTAGGCAGCGCCAAAAAAGAATGCTCTGAAAAACACGTCGTAGGTGCCTGGTTAGAGGAAATTTTGATTAACCGGTATCTGTTCCGTTTTAATTTATATCACCGCTATGTGGCCCAACAAACGGATAAAAAACTGGTTGCTTTCTTAAAAGCAAGAAATACCCATTTTAAACAGCTTATCAAACATCAAATTGGTTTTTACACGTTGTCTGCTTTGGCCAGCAGCCTTTTGTTGGGTTTGGGGGGCTATCTTGTTATTAATAATCAGCTAAGCCTGGGGCAGTTGGTTGCGGCAGAAATCGTTTTAGGCGCTCTTATTTACTCATTTAAACGCTTTGGTGTACTTTTAGAAAATTATTATGACTTGGTCGCCTCTGAAAATAAAATCGATGCAGTGCTTAATTTGTCGCTTGAACAGGTGAAAGAGGATGAGCATAGTGAGTTATTGACTCCAATTAATAGCATCCAGTTAGAGATGGATAGCAAGAATAAGGCATTGATAACTGTTGATAATCCATTATTAGTATTTTCGGAAAAATCAGATTTATGCCAATTTTTTGTTGAGCAAATATTTGGATTTCAAGATCCTGTTTCACTTCATGTACTTATTAATGGGATTCCTTGCGCGAAGAGAAACCTCATTTCTCTTCGCCGTTTCAGTTTATTGATTGCAGAGCCTCAGTGGTTTACGGGAAGCATTTATGACAATTTAGTACTCAATCATCGCAATATGTCTAACAAAGTCATTATTGAACAATTAAAAAATGTTGGGCTTGCTGATAAAGTGATACAATTACCGGAAGGCCTAAACACCATTCTTTATGAATGGCAGGATGTATTTACTTCAGTTGAAATTACCAAATTGATGTTGGTCAGGGCTATTCTATCTCAGCCAGAATTAATCGTTATTGATCGTGCTTTTGATCTCTTTAACCGTCAAGAAATCAATGAGATGATGGGGCTGTTATTGACGTTAAAAAATACACTGCTCGTGGTCGTGAGCCAGCATTCGGATTTTACTCATTTAAACAACCGTCTGGTGATTCCCTCATGAAACTGCACGCTTATACAATGATAAGTAAACTGCCTAAGCCTCAAAAAATAGGGAAAATAATTTTCATTGTTTTTGTTGCCATTATTCTTTTCTTGAGTTTTACTCCGTGGCAACAGTTTGCATTAGGTAACGGAAAAGTCATCGCATTTTCACCAACTGAGAGACAACACACAGTTAATTCACCAATTAGCGGAAGAATAAAAAAGTGGTATGTCGACGAAGGCATGCGTGTCAATCCAGGGGATCCAATCGTCGATATTACCGATAATGATCCGGAACTTTTGTCTCGTCTTGAAGTCGAGAAAAAAGCAATTTTGCTTCGTATAGAAGCAGCCAAACAAGCTATTGTTGCTGGGAAAGCCAATGTTGACAGACAAAAGAAATTGTATGAACAGGGAATTAATTCGAGAAGGCAATATGAGTTGGCACAAATTGAATATGCAAAATACCAAAATGAACTTGCGCAGGCGAATATTGACAAAGTGAATGTCGATGTTCGAATCGCTCGTCAAAAAACACAAATCATTAAAGCCCATGTCGCCGGTATTATTTTTAGGCGTTTGACTGGACAAGAAAGTGTCGTTGTGAACGCCGGTGATGTATTGGCTCAAATCCTGCCTGAAACGGAGTCCCGTGCTGTCGAGCTATGGATTGATGGGAACGATATTCCTTTCGTGCGTCTTAATCAAAAAGCTCGTTTGCAATTTGAAGGATGGCCTGCTATTCAATTTCGCGGATGGCCAGAAATTGCAGTGGGAACATTTGGGGGGACAGTATCCTTTATTGATCCTACAGATAATGGGTTTGGCTTATTTCGGGTCGTTATCGTTCCTAATGAACCCTGGCCTGGTACGCGTTTTTTAAGGCAGGGAGTGCGGGTTCATGGGTGGGTTCAGTTAGGTCAGGTGCCTTTATGGTATGAGCTTTGGCGTCAGTATAATGGTTTTCCCCCGGAAAGTGATCGCGAGAATAAAGCATCATGATTTTTTTTTCTACAGGCAAAAACAGATTGATTGTCTTATGTTTGTTCTTGATGCTGTCATTCAGCTGTTTTCCAAAACCAAGCAAACCTTTGCTGCTTGATGCTGTACTCAAAAGTGTTGATCGAAGTTACCCTCAGATAGTAATAGCGCGTCTTGAAATTAGAAAGGCTGAAGGCGATTATGTCAATGCATTAGGAAAATTTGACCCCTCTTTCGATGTGAATCCCCGCTTCCAGCCGGTCGGGGGGTACATTAATAATTATGCGGATAATGTTTTTAATGTGCCAACCCTCTATAATGGGCTTAAATTGTTTGGAGGCTATCGTATTGGCAGAGGCGATTGGCCAATTTACTACCAAAACTATTTGACCAACTCTGGTGGTGAGTATCGTGCGGGCCTTTCTTTACCGTTGCTGAGAGACAGGCGAATTGATAAAGAGCGTACTGAGCTTTTTACGAGAGAAGAAACGATTCGCATGAAACAGCAAGATGCTGCCGCCACAAAAATTAAAATTTATCAGGAAACCATTAAAGCCTATTGGCAATGGGTTGAGGCGGGTTTCCAGTTAAGAACTTTCAGGCACCTGTTAAATTTAGCTAAAGAGCGACAAAATGCGATTATTCAACAAGCTCAACAAGGTGATCTGCCTAAACTTGCCATTGCAGAAAACTTACAACTTATCGTTCAACGTGAACAACTGGTCAATCAAGGAGAAATGTTATTGGCACAAGCTGGCATCAATCTTTCACTTTACTATCGTGACGCAAATGGCAAACCGCAAAAACCGGAAGAAAGTCAATTACCGGCATCATTTCCTAAGCAATCAATTCAAGTATCCAATAGTATTTCACAGTTACAACGGCATCCTGTTTTGCGTAAATTGGAGAATTATTCAAAAATTATTAAATTAAAACAAAATTTAGCAAGAAATGAACTTCTTCCTAATCTTGATGCAACAGCCTATACCTTCAAGCAATATGGAACAGGTGGTTATCCTTTATTGATCCCACAGGCTGCTATGATCGGTGTGAATTTTAAATTTCCTATTTTTCAACGCGAAGCGAGAGGTAAGCTTATCAGCACCACGAGCGAACTACAGCAAGTAAGAACAGAAATGAAATTTACCTATGAACAGTTAAATAATGAGCTGTCTAATCTCCTCGTTGCAATAAAAATATATCAGCAGCAAGTGGTTTTGCTTAATAAAGAGTTAAACCTTGCGCGGCAAGTAGAAAGAGGTGAAACCAAAAGATTTTATGAAGGCGATAGTACGCTTTTTTTAGTGAATCAACGTGAACAAACAACAGCGCAAGTCAAGTTAAATTGGATTAACGCGGAAGTCAATTTACAAGAGGCTAAGGCTTTAGCGAGATTTTTTTCTTCCACGCAATAATAATGGATATCAATTTGAGACGTAGGTGATAAATATCTTGTTTACCCACAGACGGGGCAAAATATAATTGATAACAACTTGCACTCCCCCTTGGCATATGTTACATAATGTTTACTTAATGTTCATATTTTATAATGCTTGACTGAAACATTAAATCATTAATCCTAAAAGGGAGTATACAGATGTCATATTCAATAGATAATCCTGGTGGCGGGGATTGTGGATTTTATGCTCTTGCTGTTGGTTTAATAAACATCATACAAAATGAATACAAACTTCACGGGAAAAGTAAAACTTATGATCGATGGAAACAAGTGGAAGGTATTTATGGCATACGAATGCAAGATATCCTTAATGTCGATTTAAAAAAACTGCATGATTCACCTTACACTTATAAAAGTGAATTATTATTTCTATTGCAGATGTCTCTACGAAATATTGCCGTGATTGTGAATAAAGAAGATTTGGTCAAGAGAATAATCGAAGAAGGGCGAAGTAAAGATCAAACCAAAATCGAAGGATCAAATGCTTATTGCAAATTCATGGAATTGGTACAACTTTATTTGTATCGAAGGGGTTCTCTGGAAATGATAAGCCAATTCAATGAACTAGCCCTCTCCCCGGAAATTGTTCAAACAGCTCAGGATATCGCCAGAATGCTGAGACCAATCCTCAGGAATCAACCTTTTCATCAGGCACAGAAAATAGAAAATGCGTTTGTTAAGGAAGTCTTGCTAAACGATGTTCTATCAGGCAATGCAATCAATTCAAATTCAATTATTTTAAAGAGCCTTGAAAAAATTAAAGAGCGGGGAAGATGGGCAACACATGATGATTTGAAAGAAATTGCCGAACTACTTAAAATAAACCTCAACGTTGTTGGCCAACCGAATGGCAAGCCTATTCCTGGCCATCCTACAGTAAACCTAATTAATCATTACAATACACACTGGACAACCCAAATAGAATCTCTCCATGGACCCAGACAATACAGTGTACCCCGTAAGGGAGCTTTTGGTTATGAAACCGTATCTGGTAGAGCTGTTTCTTTAAAAGAAGAGCAAATTGTTGATAGGACTTTCAGAACCCAAACTGAATCAGATAGAGCAAAACGTTACAACCAACACTTTGAAACACTGTTTGATACTTTATCACCTTACGGTTTCTTTCCGCATGCTCAGAATAAAAGGAATGTTCATGTTTTTGGTAAAGCGCAAACTGGTTTAGAGTCTGATGAGGCTTTGGCAGTTCAATTACAGGAAGCAGAACTTAGACGGCTCGTATTCTGATAAATCGCTTTATCGTAAAAAATTTCGAAACTCAATATGAAACTAAGGGTATCTTGGCAGGAAGCAGGCAAGTTACCCTTGATTTATTTTGTCCATAAGAGATCATTACATCAGCACTTACGATAAACCCCCAATCTCTTTGTTAAAAAATGTTTTTAATTCGGTCATTTAGTTTATCAAATCTCCCTCATTAAAAACATTTTTTGCCTCGACCTTGGGGTTTATCGTAAGTCCTGTACATTTCACAACAAAATAGATAAGAGCAATGAGTAAGTGCTTTTATTTTATCGCTTTACTGCCCCAAGAGTTTTATACTGGCAATTCTGTAACATTGCCCATCATTTCATTTTCATGATGGGACATCACTAAAATTTGAGACATGTAAAGCATTAAAATGCTATAAGGCAAGAAGCAGATTAAATCGAAGGGGAATTTCAATAAACCAATGCCACCAAAAGATCCTAAATAAGAAATAATAGAAAATGATCCCATGTACATGATAAACCATGCCAGAGATGAGCCATTTCTCAAAGAAATATGGCGATGGTAAAAAAAGTAAATACCAAGTCCCAAAAGCAATGCTGCGTTTAGCTTCCAAATAATAGAAAAACCACACCAGTACAGCATGAGATTACATATATAAAAGGCGATATGTGACAAGAAAACACTATTTGCGAGCTTGAAAGGTCTATCCATATGGGGGTGCATTTTACGCATGGCCAAGAGACAAATCGGGCCAATTCCGTACGATAAAATGCTTGCTGATGAGAGGAATGCTACTAGTTTTTGCCATCCTGGAAAGGGTAAGAATGCAAAAGAACCAACCAAAAGATTTGCATAAAGCGTTACGTAAGGTATGTTGTGGCGGTTGACCTTTAAAAAAAACTTAGGCAAGTGTTGGTTTAATGCCATGCCATACAAAATACGAGATGTAGCTGCGGTATAAACTAAAGTCGTGCCAAAAGGAGAAAAAGCGGCGTCAAACAATAACAGGGTAGCAATAATGCCAAGTCCTAACAAAAGAGTTAACCCAACCAATGGACCTTCATCACCGGGATAACTCAATGCATGCCAACCTTGGGCCAAATATTTTTCTGGTACAGCCACTATAAAACTGAACTGCAACATAAAATAAAGAATAAAGCCAACCAATACTGCTCCAAGTATAGCAATAGGAATATTTCGTTGTGGATTTTTCACTTCTCCTGCCAGGATTAAACCATTTTGAAACCCTGTAAAAGCAAAAGCTACACCGCCTGCAGAAAGAGCGGTAAATATCTCTACCCAATGCTCTTTGCTTGACAGATTAATATTAACATTAGCAAGAGATGGTGATTGTTTTAACAGCGAAATAATAGCGATACTCGGTAAAACAAATTTAATAATGCTGGCATACTTGTTGCATTCAGCTAAAAACTTAATCCCATAAGAATTCAAAATAACTACAAAGAGCATAATCCCGATTGCGGCAAGGTAACCATAATTGGAAAGCTTGAGTGATTCGGTATGATTATCGATTAATATTGGAAAAAAATGGCTTGAATATTGCAAAATTGCCTGTATTTCAATAGGTGTCATAACGACATAAGATAACCAGGATGTCCATGCGAACAAAAAACCCACTTCTCGACCATGTGTGTAAGTAGGATAATTAGACATACCTCCTGAAACTGGAAACATCGTTCCCAGCTCACAAAGCGGCAAGGCAATAAACAACATAAATATTGCAGCAATAACCCAGCTTATCAGAGAATTACTACCTGCCATTTGGGCGCTGATAAATGGACTGAATAACCAACCTGAACCAATCATTCCACCAGCTGACGCAACTAATATATTCAGGGTTGAAATATCCCGTTTTAACATCTGTTATTGTTCCATTTGTTTACCAAAACAACGTTATCTGTCCGATGGACCTTAACGAGGAGCGTTTGACATAGGATTCGTCATTGGATTTAAGCAATCCATCAGTAGTTTTAAAATTAATCCAAGTGCAACCAGACTGACGCTGATAGCCGCAAGCGAGTATGTGGGGAGTTTCAGGTGATGAGTGTGCATATCACATAAGTCATCGTAGATATTGGTCATAGTTTCATAAATGTCTTTGCATTGCTCAAGAATCTCTTGGTACTCATCACCAGTTAGAACAATGCTATCGATTTGTTTCATCATATCCTGATAAAGAGCGAGGGGTGAATGCTTTCCTGATGATGAAAAGGAGATGGCGGAAGAAAAATCATATTGATCTGACGCTATTTGGTAAGTGGTCAAACGATTGCTCGGTTCAATATATTTCGAGCGAATAATATTCCCGCCATGCATAAACCCGGCAACATGTAATAAAAAATGAGCGAGAAGGATTTTTGGTGTAAATTTGCCTATTTTTTCAAGGTAATTTTCGGTTGTTTTTGTTATCTCATCCTTACTAATTTCATCAGGATTAACGCTTAGTTGCCGTAAATCACTTTCTATACCAGGGGTGCGCCATAAATGCTCAAGATAGGATAAAGCAAAAAATGCGCTGATTTCAGACTGTTCTATTTTTGATAAATTTTGTAATTTTGTTTCTATGGCTTTAATAATCAAAAAATGCTGAATCAAGCGTGAGGCGTATAAATCTTTAGGGATCTTTGCATTTTTAAACAGATATTCTGTTTTAAAGCGGTGATACTCCGCTTTTTCATGTTCTTCTGTAAGTTGGCCGGGTTTTCCATTTTTATAAGTTGCAGTGATTAGGGCTTTGCTAAACATTCGAGATAATTCCTTGATAGAGCATGAATAGAAATATTTATGTTTGTTGGGCGCATTATATATGATTGCCGGTTGGTGTGCTATTAAAAATCATTGGGCGTGGAGTTTGATGTCTAGTGTTTTTTCCTAAAAAACCCCATCAAATAATCATTTTGTGCAATCAGAAAAATAGAAAATCGATGGGCTGTTGATAATTTAAATCAATAGCTTGCTTCGGAGAATAAAAGCACCTTATTCCTGCCTTTGTTTTTGGCATGGTATAAAGCCTTATCAGCCGCTTCAATAAGTTCAGCAGGTGATTTGGCATCGTCGGGATAGATGGATATTCCGATTGAAACCGTTATCTGACCAACAGGTTGTGCTCCGTATTTAACTTGTAAATTGGAAATGGCTGAACGCAAATTTTCGGCTTTCATTTTAGCAGCCTGAGCATCAAGGTCGTAGAGTAGCAGGACAAATTCTTCTCCACCATATCGAGCTGCAATATCACCCAGGCGAATATCACTATTTAAAATTTGCCCTATCTCTTTTAATACAAGATCTCCTGCGTCATGACCAAAAGTGTCGTTGATCTTTTTAAAATGATCCAAATCCAGCATTAAAATGGCAAATGAGGCTTTTGTCCGTTCAGCTTGGTGTAATTGTTTGAATAGAAAATCTTCCAGATAACGGCGGTTGTATAATCCAGTGAGTGGATCACGGATGGATTGATATCGTAAATTCTCTCTCAGGCGAACATTTGCTAAAGCCAAGGCAGTAAGCTCAGCGAATGCTGTTATTAGTAAGCGTTGGTTTTTATCAAACTTTGGGTCAACTTCAAGGTATAACAAACCGTAAATGTCATTTTGAGCCATTAATGGTACACAAAGCAGTGACAATTCTGGTTGCTCGACAAACGTCATATGACTGCACATCAACTCGGTGCGGGATGAACCTATATAATGAATTCTACCAAGCCGGATAGCCCAACATTGCTCTGGGGTAAAGGTCAGATCGTGCGGGTGAGGATTACCCCAACTGGCTGCTTTTTCCAAATAGTTTTTGGAAGGATGCATGATAAACAGATACCCGCTTGAAAATTGCAGCAGTCGTTGGGAGTATTTAGTCATCACCTCGCTTAGTTCTTCCTGGGAACCGCAGGCCAACATAATGTCACTCATTTCAACCAGTAGGGTAATTTGTTCATTTTTCTCTTGCAGTTCTTTCATTCCATTAGCCAGTTTTTCATATGATTCCTGTAATTCGGTATGTTCTTGTACCCGTTTGGTAATATTGCGAACGCTGTGCACTACTCCTTTAATTTCATTGTCACCATTTTGAATGAGTCTGGAGGTCATTTCATAAATAGTTTTTTCGTGTTCCGTATTCAATTCGATATTTTTAGTTTCTTCATCCTTTTGCAGAGACTCTTTCCAGGATTGCACCAATTCTTTTTTATTTTCAGGGATATCAGCGAACGCTTCTTCCAGAGACATCTTGATGCTGATGGATTTATCAAAAAGACGTTTAAACTCGCGCTGATAAGCTTCATTAAAAGTGATAAATCGCTTATCTTTATCAAAAGCGGCTATCATATCACTGGCACTTTCTATAATTTTCTTTAAACGAATCTGCGTGTTCTGATTCTGCAGTTCAGTTTTTCTGCGCGTCGATAATTCTATATTTGCCAGAATAAAAGCTATCGTTAAAAATAATATACTTGCAATACCTCCAGATATTAAAATGAAGCTGCTGGTATCAGCCCAGCGAAGGGCACGAGTATTTCTTTCTGATAAAAGTACCAATTCAACAGATTTGATTTCTTGTCCGAGACTTTTAACCTGATGAGACAAGTCTTGACTTTGATTAAGTAAATCATAGCCTTCTTGTGTATTCAGTTTGTCACTCATCTTTAACTGGATGAGTTGATTTAACAAGCCTAATCGCTGTTCAACCAAATCAATAAAACGACGGGTTCGCTTGTTTTGTTCGGGGTTATTTCTGGTTAACTGCTCAAGTTTGTCTAAATTCAGTTTTAAAACAGATTTCATATTATCCACATCGACCATAAATTGAGAGTCAGACCCGCGGATCAGGTAAAACCGTTGGCGAGATTCGATATCGACTACATCATAAAGACAAGTATCTATAGTTTGGATAACTTTATGAGTATGAGAAACCCAGTTATTGGCTGAGATTAAATTTTTAACCTGGTTATAAGAAATAATATTGATGATTAAAAGCAGAGAAAGGGCAATAATAAATATGACGTTAAGTACAGTTCTGCTCAATCGCAAGTTACTTAAAATGGAGCGTTGTCCAGTGGCGGTTTGATGCCAAGCGTTATTCATGGCATTGGATCATCCTAATTTTGTTGCTTGATACTTTGCATTGTCTTGATATGAGTATAGTCCAAAAAACGGTTATTAACGAAAAGATGACCACTATAACAACTGCCTTGAATTAGAAAATCAAGGCAATTGCGGCACTACCTGATCAACAGATGCCGCATCCCAATTTTTGTTGAGTGACATCAGGCTTATAAGAAGAAGGATGTTCCTTAGGTGCAAACAAATTAATTACTTTCGAACTTACAGGTTTAGGCTCTATTGTAACAGTTAAATTTTCTTGAGGTTGGGAGCGATGCCCTAAAGCATACAAGACCTTTGATGTTGTATTTGCAGTGGTCTCCACCTCCACTACATGGTTGGCACTGGATGATGCTGCAGACACAATTTCTTGTTGCTTGAAAAGATATAAATTCGTTAAAACAATAGTGGATTCAAGCACCATCAATGCAACACCAAGAACAGGATTGAGCGCAAAACCTAATGCGACAAATAACCCCGCTGCTACCAGAGTAATTGTTGAGTTATAGCTTAGGCTCACGAACAGGTTTTGGAAAATATTTTGTTTTGTTTTTTTGGCTACATCAAATGCGGTCGCAATAGGGAATAATAACCCTTGTTGTACCACAATGCCTGCATGTTGTTCAGTGATGGAATCGCCGATACTTGATTTAACAGCAATGCCTATATCGGAATAGGCAATTGCCGTAGCGTCATTAGCGGCATCACCAACCATAGCCACTTTAAAGCCTTTTTGCTTTAATTGTTGAATATAACTGGTTTTGGATACTTCACCCTTTTTCGTGACAGCCCCTACGGTGTTCGCACAGATATTATCTTTGGGAATGCCTAATAGTGCCGCATATTTTTCTGCGGTAGCCTGATCTGCTCCTGTGCAAATATGTACGGTTTTACCAAGACGTTTCAATTGCTTCACTGTGGCAATGGCATCTTCTCGCAATGGATCAGTTAAGGCAATTTGTCCTATCACTGTTGTCCCACGCACAATATAAACGGAACCGTTTTCAGGATTATCATAGGGTTTGTCGATAGAAGTAATTCCATTGGCTGCAAGCATGTCTTTATTCCCTATCATAAAAGTCTCACCGTTAATAATACCTTTCATGCCAGAATGATGACTCTTGTCAATGGAAGTGATTTCTAATGGCTCGGTTGCGACAGTGTTTTGCTGTTCTATGTAAGATTTAATAATTTTCGCTACCGGATGATCAGATTGACTTTCCAGTAATGCAATAGGGCGCAAATATTTTTTATCGGTAATATGCAATGATTGCACCACCATTTTGCCTTGAGTTAGAGTACCATTTAGATCAAAAACAATGGTGTCAATATCGGCTGCGGCTTGTAACGCTTTACCGTTGTTAAAGTGGATGCCGTTTTCAGATGCTTTTTTCATACCGATTTTAACTGCCATGGGGGTAATTAAACTCAAAGCGCACGGGCAGGCACTTACTAGAACAGACACAACACATTGAATAGCCAGTGCCGGGTTAAACAATGAGCCGATGACAATCCCTGACAGGAGCGCTACCGCAATCAAACCAGGAATGAAGTATTTCAATACCTTGTCTGCAAACATTTCAATAGGCGCTTTCTCATCATTCGCTTTATTAATATTTTTGGCAATCAATGATAGATAAGAGTTTTGATAAGTTTTGGTAACCTGCATTTCTACTGAAGGGATATGATCAGCCAATTGCATGCCGGCTTTTACAACATCGCCTGGATTAAATTCTTTGAGTTTGGGCGAACCATCAATTCTTGTGGTATAAAGGAGCGCTTTTTTCGTTAAGACACCATCAACAGGAATAACATGTCCTTTTTTAACAATAATCATGTCGTTAGGAATTAATGTCTTGACTGAAATTTCCTTCTCCGGATTACCCTTTAACAGGACTAATGGCTGTACACAATCCCGGACATCCAATTTTTTGTTGATTTTACCGACTAGAGTATGTTCAATTCCTTCACCTAAATGCCAAAAGCCTAAAACAAAAGGTGCTGCCTCAAACATCATAGGTAGACCGGGGATAAAAACGCTCGCAATAGAAACAGCAAGAATGGTTAGAGTGCTAATTGAGTATAGAGTGGTGGTGTCCCATTTTTTTTCTTTCAATGCTTGCCAAGCGGATTGATAAACTGTATGGCCCAAATACAACGTTATCAAAGAGGTAAGTCCTGTGATGACATAGTAGGCAACCAGGGGAATATTAAAGGTCCCAATTGAAAGAACAAGTAATCCAACTCCCCAAATCAAACCTAAGACTGCTTTGATCCAATGATTTTCATGATGATGCTCATGATGGTGCCCATGCCCATGAGAATGGGCATGTTTTGTTTTTTTTGGGTGCTTTTTAATGGGATGAAGATGTGTATTCTTAGACTCATGTGTATGAGGGCGAGGCTCCATTTTTTCAATATCCTGGAGTACTTCCATTTCCATCATGTCTATTACAGAAAGGCCTTGCTCCTTTAAAATCTGAGTCACTTTGGTTTTTATGACATGATTCTCCTTAGATGCGCTCAATAGGCTGATGCTTTTATTTGAACCAGTCAAATCGACTGCTACTCGTATTAATTCCAACTCTTTGGTTTTAGCCAGAATCTGCTCAATTGTTTCTCTGGATTCTTCCGGGTTGAGAAGTTGGGTATCTTTTGCAAGGTAGAATCGATAATTACTATACAGCATGGCTTTCCTCTATCAAAAGGGTTATCTGGTTGCTATAGAGAAAGGTTAATTTTCTGCAAATGCCTATTTTGAAAATGGATCTGCAAGATAGATCCAGCTGTTTGTCCCTAATAAGATTTCTTCCTAAGCCAGGCGTTACAATCACATACTGCCTCTCTCAAAAAATGTTATATTGTAACATTTAATTGTTAGATAACAAGGAAAATTAAATAATTTTTAGACAGTAAATGATTTCTATGAAATAATGATTGATTGTTGTTTGATCATTTTTCCTTGAAACAGGGATTATGATAAAATAGTGCGCACTGACTATTAGTTTAAAAGAAGATTAATGAAACATAATTTGTTGGATAAGGCTTATAAACATTGTGTAAACCATGGCTATCGATTTACAGAGCCAAGGGAGCGTGTCCTCAAAATATTAGTCGATGAGAGAAAGCCTCTCGGTGCTTATGATATATTGCAAAGATTATCTATGGAAGTTGATAATCCCAAGCCGCCAACGGTCTACAGGGCTATTCAGTTTTGGCACCAAGAGGGATTTATTCATTGCATTGACAGCCTGAAATCCTATGTTGCCTGTCTGCATGGGCATCATGTGGGACAGGCCCAATTCCTTATATGCAATCAGTGTGATTTTGTCAAAGAATTGGAATGTCTTGTTGATTTCACTTCGGTAACAGAAGCGGCGAACTCTATTCAATTTTCAGTTATTAATTGTACTGTAGAAATCAAAGGCTTGTGTGCTGATTGTAATCTGGCTAACCTGGGAAATTAATTCCTGGTAATAATTTCCCTATGCTCTGTAAAAAATGACATTTATTTACCCCATATATAGCAAAATAATGCTGTTATAGTCATTTGAATTTTAAATGACCGATTTCCTACTTACTGTTGTTGTCAGCGGTGTCCACAAAGCGGTGCTGGATGCCTCGGACAAGCCGAGGCACGTAGATTGTTTAACAAGTCATTTAAAAATCAAATAACCATATAATTTTTAGCAATAAGATAACAAGTTTTTAAATAATAAAGGCTGATTTTATTCGTTACATTTTTAGATAATGCAAAAGACAACATCTGATTCTCGAAATGCTTTATTGATGATATAGGGTAATAAATGTAGGGCCTTGGAATGCAAAGCTATTCCTAAGAGCGGCCTCTACTTCTTCTTTTGAATTAATTGTCATCACCTGTGCTCCGAAAGAGAAGGCAATTTGTTGGACATCAATTGGTGGATGATTCAAATCCAGGCGAAAAAAATCTTCTTCTGTGAAGGATTTATTTTGAGACATATCTGTTTTTAATACTCTGTATTCTTGATTAACAAAACAAATAAAAATGACAGGGATCTTATATTTGGCAGCTGACCATATTGAATGAATCGCATACATGCTACCCCCATCACCTACAAAACAAATTGAATGGTGTTTGGTGGCTAGAGAAATACCTATTGCTAATGGCATAGCCCAGCCAAGCCCACCCCCTCTTGGGGAAAAATTTACCTTTAAAAAACCAAGGGTTGTTGCAATGTCCTGCACAACAGCATCCTCCGATGAGCCTTCTGTTATCAAATGGACAGAGCGATCTACTTGATTCAGTAGGGTAACAATCAAAGAATGCAGAGGATGTTGTTTATATTTTTTTTCCAAATTTTTAAGGTTGGCGGCAGGGTTAAGCGGTACATTTAAGCTATTAATTTTTAAATGTTTGCTAATAGCAGTCAAGGTCACCTCAAGATTGCCAAGAATTGCCAGATCGCATGGATAGTCGAAGGCCAGATGTTCCGATGTGGCGCTGATTTGTATGAAACGGATACTCTGTGGAATGGAAGATTGGCCAGTATATAAATATCCTTTCACTTTTTCGCCTAAAAGCACCACAGTTTCATATTGCAGCAGCAGGTTATGCACTTCTCCAGATTTATCAGATAATCTACCTTTGTAATTTAAACTTAAGGGATTAATGACTTCACGTACATGATAAGGGGCAGAATAAACATCAGCATTGAGTTGATCTGCTATGGCATGTAACAGGTAAATACTATTCGATGCCCCCACTTCATAATCCGCTATAAATGCCAATTTTCCTTTGGGTGTATTTGTTAAAACTTCACAAATTTGGTTGATTTCAGTATTGACGCAGGTATGTAAAAACTTTGTCTTCTTTATGGTGGTTTCTTGGGTTTCCTCTTTCCAAATATCCATAGGAATTGATAGAAAAACCGGGCCTGGCCCAGGCAAAAGGGCTTGAGCATAACCACGTTGCAAAGCAACAGCCAGATCGCTGGCGGAATTAACCTCATAGGCATATTTTACTGCGGTTTGAGCTAAAGAGCTTAGATCTCCGGACATTACCGGATTGTGAATTAAATAGGGACGCTCATGTTGGCCAGCAATGATTAGCAGTGGAATTCCTGAGGTGAACGCATTGTATATGTTACAAATGGCATTCGCTAATCCAACATAATTATGTAAATTAACAATAGCTGGTTTCTTCGTGATCATGGCATAGCCCGCGGCTATACCTACAGTACTGGATTCCTGTAGAGTGAGAAAATAAGTCGCATTATCACATTGCTGAATTGTTTCCAGAAATTTTAATTCTGTAGTGCCAGGATTGCCAAAAATATAATTAATTTCAAAGGTAGTTATAAACTCCTTTAGAACATCACTTCCTGTTTGCTTCACAGAGAAATATCCTTACAAATAGAAATGCTTTCCGTATTTACATTCCTAGCACAAAATAGATATCGGTTCAATTTTTCCAATTCATAAAAGGGTTTTCAGGAGTGAAAACTTGTGGCTGTTTTGTGATGGGGGCTTGCAATCAAAGATAAATTAGATATCAGCGAGAGCTTATAGTTATAATCTTATTTTCCGTGATCATCTAAAATATTCCACGGGCTAGTCCTAAATGGACTAGCCCGTGGAAGATAAAGAATTACAATCTCAAGAGAGTTTCTTGTTTTTCCTCAACAGTTGTTATCATTTCAGTTCGGAGCGATTGCTTACCAAACTCATTTAATAGCTCATCAATAGACTGTAATCGTTGTTCGATTTTACTCATAAAGGTTGTACTGTGGTTTAGCTGAGTTAACAGTTTATGCAATTTCTGAGCGCTCTCTTTAGAGATCCCTATTGCTTCTTCCAATTCTGATGGGTTTTTCTCGGCCAGGTTACTGATCAGTTCCTGCAAATCATACTCGTCATTGTTTAAATCTTCCTTGAATTTAGCCAATTCTTTTCCTTTATCTGCAAGAGTTACTCGCTCATCTCTAGTTAAACCCACCCAATCAGTCAACCATTGCACTTTCCATCGTCCATTGGTAATTTCTTGTGCCCTTGTTTTTCTTGTTTTAGCCAAATGGTCTTGATGAGTTTCACATAATTCACGTAAATGGATAATTAATGCTTCGCTCCTGAATTGCAATTGCACCATTGCTGGGTAGGCTTTTCGCTTCTCAACAAGCAATTGATTTAATTTTTCGAGCTCTTCCTTTTGTTTCTGTACAGTATTAGAATTCTCCAATTTATTGATCAATTCATTTAATTGCTGCAAATTGTGTTGTGCTTCTTTTTCTTGTGCGTCAAAAGTTTTTACTTCCATTTGATTCAGTGAAACCCTGATATTAGTTGCCATCGCTTTCACTAAAAATTGATTAATTTTTTGTAGTTCTTCCTTTAATTTATCAATATCAGACGTATCAATGGGATCTTTTGACTCGCCATGTTCTTTTAGCTTTTCCTGACGCAATTGCTCTAAATCAGCTAACCTGGCATAGAAATTTGAAACCATGCTTTTTACGTCAGCCAGGTTTTTCGGTTTTTCTTTAGCCAGTGCTGAAATTTGTTTGCTTAATTCAGCCAAATAAGCATCATACAATTTGGTATGAATTTTTTGTAATGGCGTCTCTAATTGTGTGATATCTGAAAAATCAACTTTTTCAGAGCCAGTATGCATGCGAATTTTTTCATTACGCAGTAATTTTAATTCTTCCTGCAGGTTATTAAAACGAGAGACAGCTTTTTTAACACTGGCAAGATCAGAGAGTTCTGCTTTTTCAAGATAGGCGATCTGTTGAGGTATGCTTGCTATCAGCTTTTCATAACGCACTTTCACTTTTTCTTGATCGCTTACCAATTTAGCAGTTATGGCGCGTTGAAGTGGTTCCAGAGTTTCAGTCAAATCTTGCTTGGTACGCTGGATTTGTCCTCTCAAACCACCACTAATTGACAGCATGGTTTGCATCTCTTTTTCAGAAGGGATGTTTCTAAGTGCTTGTAATGCACCTGCAATATTTTGTTTCTCCAAAGCATTTTGGCATTGAGCCAAGGCAGGGAGAATTTGACCTTCGAGGACTGCCTTTTTTTCAACCATTTGCTTAATGGCATCCATCTGTATTTTCATTTGCCTTGCTTCAACAGAATTAAAGGCAGACCATTGGCCGTCTGAAGGGAATGCTGATAATACTTTGCCTAGAATGGTTACATTATTGTCCAAGAGGCCATTGAGGCTTTGTTCCAATACCGGTGCCACTCTTTCATTCAGAAAGGTTTTATATCCTGATTCAGTGGAGAATTTGGCTTGTCTTGCTACTCTCGATTGTAAATTGAATACCCTTTCCAGGTCAGGCTCTTCTCTTGCTTGTTCAACTATCTTTTGAATTTCTGCTAATTTTGGCGTTTGCATTTTCAAAAGAGGTTCAACCGCATAGCCACTTTCATGCTTTGGCGTGAAATCGGGGCTTTTTACCGCGACTAAAGTAAAAATATGCCGGTCTTTGCCTTTACCTGTTTTTCCATCGGAGCTCACCTTGACTGGAACCAGGGCAACATCATCTGGCAAATAAATGGAATATTCACTTTCTGACCCTGACACATGGGTTCCAACTTGTTTGGGGTGTAATAAACCATCAGGATCAAGTATTTCAAAGATAGTATTGGAGCCAAATATTGTCCTGGGGACTTCAATGTTAGTAGATGTACTGGCACAAGTTCTCGCAGAAACCTGGCTGAAGTCATTTAATTTGATTTGTTTAAAGGCTTCTGTCGACAGATCAGTAAAGAGATGTTCTGTTGTGTTGGCAATGATAGTCTCAGCCTGGTTAATCAATTTATTTTTAAACTCTTCTGACAGATCCAAGCCACGGAATAGCGTTCTTGGGGCCGGTGAACGTGATGTATCTATCAATGATTTGTTAGTCAAAGGGGTCATTAAAGCGGTAATCAACACTTCTTTGAATGTTGAATCTTTATCCCGGTTTTGTGCAATCGCATTGACTCGAGTATGGTACCAGGCATCATTTTGCATGAGGAAAATTAAATCATGTTTTATCTGGGTAACACCACCACCCGATCTGATTGTTTTTTCCCATGTTTCTCCCAGTTTCACCGGTTTTGCTTTGGCATCGGTTGAGTGAAACTCCGTATTTCTCTCATGCTGCATTAAGGTATCGATATTTCTAATGTCCGTGTCGTTTAGCAGCGACCCTACAACAGCCATGTCACATTTCGCCAACAAATTACGGAAAAATTTTTCTTCCAGTTTTTGACCATTGAGCAGCACATGATCGTCATGGATGCAATCAGGATTGGCCATGATTTGCTGAATAATACGGGCAGCAGCAATTTCATCCATATTGGGTTGTCTTCTCACTTTATCAGAGCTGGATTGAAAGGCTCTTTTTATTGGAGTAATTTGGGTTTGATGATGTGCCGTTTGTAATTGCCCCAAACAAAAGTCGACGTCGTTTTCACACCGTGCTCTGTTTATTGAGTTCAAGCGCTGTAAATATTGATATTCTTTCAGTCCAGGCAGTCCCCCATCGAGTTTTTTACCAGCGCCGGGGAATCGCTTTTGGACCTCATCAAGTTTTAAATATTCATCAACGCGCATGTAACGTTGGTTTTCCTCGAGTTTCTTTTTTTGTGAGAAAAATTTTAATTCACCTGATTCTTCCTCGTCTTCGTCGTCAGATTCTTCTCGGATTGGATTGCCATCTTGTCCAATCACATAGCGTCCTAAACCATCAACCACCAGATGAGGTTCTTTGTTTTCGCTATCAAAGCCGGCAACTGCTTCATAGGTGGCATGGAAAAATTGTCTCTGTGTCGCAAAAACAGCTTCGGCAGCTGTTGAACCTATCCAGGGTTGAAGTTGTGAAAAATAGTATTCCAGATAAGATTCAGGAGGTTGTTTTACTCTGACCAAATCAACCATATGGCCCTGATTGACCAGAACATGCGCCGGTGAATCTGCCCATTTATGATCTTTGTCTTCAATCACATCAGCATAAAATTTGACATCTTTTTCATCTTTGAAGACATCGGGAATTAAAGTGGATTTATTCTCTTCGACATACTTCAAAAAAGCATCTCGGCTTTGTTCGTGGTATTTTTCATAATTCTTGGAGGATTCTTCATCATCTCTTCCGGTGACAAAGAAGGCCTGGGCGATCATGATTTTTCTCAATTCTTCCGGCGTGACATCAGCCAGAGTACGTCCATCATTAAATTTTTTTAATGATTCACCTCTTAATTTTGCTTTTCGCGCTTCTTCAACAATCACTTCCGCATAGGCCATGGTACGCAAAGTATGGGCAAGACCATGGTGTTGCCTGTATACCATTTGCCCACCAAAATTGACAGGTGTCGCTTCTACTGTACCGGTATAAGGTTTTCCCAAGTAATTATCATACGCGTATCTGGCTGCGTTTCTCACGGTTTCATCAGTATATAAGGAAAAACCATTCCAGGTGGGAACGGATACTTCTTGAGGAGCAGTAGGATTTATCGAAATTTCTTTAGGTGATGTTCCAGTTAAAACAGGCTGAAATTCATCAATACGTACATTCTTTTCGGTAGCGCGTCTTAAGGCTGTGGCATCAGATTGTACGTCACCAGCCGGAAACTCATTACCAACGGCACGTAACCATTGTGTAATTTTTGTGCTTCCATCTTGTGTTAGTTCATCTCGCATTTCCTGGGTAATGGTTTGACCCAGATTTCTTAAAGAAGGGGGAATAGGTTGTGTTAATGCCGCATGAGCTCTTAAACCAACTGAGGCAACCCAATAACCGCATAATCCCATATTCAATCCAGCGTTATTAGGAATAACTGAAAGCGTGGCGCCAGGCAGTTTTTTGGCTAAAATATTTTGATAGTATTTTCCTGAGCTTTCTCCTAAAGGGTCAAAGAGATAATATTGATTGCCTTGACCTTTAATTAACATAATCCAATGTCCAGAGTCTTGCCTTGGGCTGACCCCGGTCAATACTGGCATAAAGCCTTGCCTGTCAAGAGCACCTTTATCAATTGTAGGCTCTCCGTTGTAGATAGTACCGCTGGTAATATTTGGATGTCCCATGCGCTCAAAAATAGCATGCATCCCTTCTTGGGTTAATTCTATCCCTTCAACGTACTTAGGCATTACACAACTCCTGGATAAATACTTTAAAATTAATATTCGTGACTTAAAAATTAGCACAGTGGGTAAATATTATAGCTGCCAAACTTTAAGAGAATATTAAGAGATAAAAAAACATCCTGCTTAAGTCCTGTTTGAATTAGTTTTGGCAAAATGGTGTTTTGTCGGATTGAAAAAATATGAGAGCCAGATCGATCAAGTGTGCTGAATATTTTGGAAAGAGAAAGGCATAGGGTACGGTTTATCACCTGGCATGTAACGATTCAAATAATTCTCCTGAACCAAACTGTTCTTTAGGAGCATCCTTAAATTTTGGCAGGTCATCATCGAAATCAATAATACGACAGGCATACCATATGTGCCTTATCGGTTTAAATGAATCTGGGATGCTGGTATCAAAGCGAAAGTTATTTACATTAATCCCAATACCATCCTGTTGCGCGGGATCAAGTGCAATACCATAAACAAGGCTGTTACAATCTGAACAAAGAAATAATTTTGCCTTTTCTTTAATAATTTCCTTAAAATGATTCTCCCCAGATACGATTCTGAAGTCTTTCGTTAAATAAGCGGCAGTGCAGGAGTAACCTGATTTATCCTGTTCCTTTTGAGATAAAGAAGCAATTTCCCGGCATTTATTGCAATGGCAGTATTGGGTAAAGACAGGTTCGCCCGTACATATGAATTGAATTTTTCCACAAGCGCATTGCCCATAATAAGTTGCCATTATTCTATATGCCTCCTTCAATTGGCAGTAATGGAAAAGTATATTTTAAAGAAAGCCCACAAACCGAGGTTATTTTATACTTTGTAGCTATTAATTAAAACGTAAAATTCCATGATGAGTTATTAATTGGTTCTGAGGGCGGCACGTGGATATCTTTGACATTATGAATAATATCGTCTCGTTTACACCAGCGCTCTTCAGACCAATGAAGAAAATCGAAGACCTGGTACCCCATATTTTTCAGCTGAGTTATGCCGATTTTTTGCAGTTTGTTTTTTTCCTCTTCAAATAGCTCTGCTACGCGTAGCACATAAAAGGGGTTTCCTGGTACGGCTTTCATCGCCATTTTATAATGCTGGTTAATGTTTGGGGCATTGATATCAAAGAAGCATTGAACATCGGCCAGGAGATAATGTGCTTTACCCAGTTGCAAGCGCAAGGCTTTGTCTTGAGTTCCTTGCAATAGTGCGATTAACTCTTCCAATGTTTTAATTAAAATTGCGATGTCTTGCTGATGCTGTATTTTATGTTTTCTGATGGAGTTAAAATCAGAAGAGTAATAATTAAAAGCAATTTTTTCACGCAAGGTATCTACGCGACGCATAAGCCCAGTTGCCAGAGCACGCTTATGATGTTCTTGTTCTTCTTTATTGTTTGAATGACATTCCCTGAGCAGAGTTATTGCTTTTTGGATACTGGCAATATCACTGTCCTCTGCTTTGTTCAGGTCTATATCCGCATCGATTAACAGCAAGGCATATAAGCGTTTGTGAGCGTATAAATCTTCCAAGTATTCGTCAGATGGATCCAAATGATACGCTGCTTTTTTTTGCTCCAGGCTTTGCAGATAATATTGTTTTGCTTTTTCCCAATTTTTATTTCCTCGGTAAGTTTTCCCAGCGACATAGGTTGTTTCCGCTTCACTAAAAAATACCTTGGCAAGCGATTTACGTTCAGGAGTTGAAAATAGGTCAGAGGATTTGTATTTCTTAAAGATATCATAGGCCTTTTCATAATTTTGTTCCTGAATTTCAATAGCAAAAGCGGCATTAGGGTTAATTTCTTCAATATTGGAGTAAAATTGTGTTGCCAGGAGATATTGCTTTTTTTCAGTATAGTATTTCGCCATGATGGCGGCGATTGCCGTGTCTTTTTGAATTAAAGCATGACGTTCTTTTTCTGGAATCGCTAACAAAAATTTTAAAACCAGATTAGAGTCGTTCAATATGCCCAACAGATTAAACGCATTGTCATATTCTTTTTGCCCAAGATGATATTCAATGAATTTCTGAGTATCCCGTTTGGCTATTTCAGGATCGTAAGCTAATGCCAACGCAAGATAGCGAGGACGCGGATCAACCCAAAGCAACCGGAAAAAAAATGAAGGGACAATCGTATTTTTAGCTTTATCACAATAGTACTGAGCAGCAGCTTTGGTGTATTTACTATGTTGTAAAAAGAACAAATCTTTTGCTGAAATCCCATTCTTATCCAGTGTGCTAATAACCTCTGCAATTAAGCTGTCGTCTTGAGGATCTAATTGCGGAATCAGTCCCCATTCGCGTGCGTGCAACCAGCTTTCACCAAAGCGATGATTAGGGTTTAGTTTCTGGTAGGAATAGTTAATTCCAAGATAGGGCTCCACTTTGAAATAATTATTCACCAATTTATTTTGTAGTTGGGCTGTCGTTAAATCGTCTCGGCTGTTAACAACCAGAGCAGAAATTTCAGGAGACATCGAGTAATTTCTCATGGATGAAAAATCAGGCTGAAGAAATTGTTTTGTGTATCCATAATATGAGAGTTTGTTTAAAACATATGACACTTTCTCTGGTTGGCAATGGTTATCAAAGCCAAACCAGCCTTTAACCGTTTGGAAGGCATACATCAACCAGTGAGTAGGTTTTATCTCATATCCATTAGTATATAGATATTTTGCAGAAGCTAACTCATGCCATAAATGGGTATACTGTATTTGATTCAATTGAAACAGAAGCACATCGGGGTAGTATTCCATAACCCCTTTAAGATGCTGTGGGATTCTCTTTAATAATTCAATATTAGTATAACGCATTTATTTTTATCTAAACTAATAGAGCAAGATGAGATGAAGCGGAGTATAGTAAACCTTAATTAAGAAATTATGAAGCGAGCTGATTTTCTTGCAATTATCTTGCTAGTTATCAGGCAGTGTGTTTTTTATGAGAATCAACAATTATGGTACCAGAAACTTATCAACCCTGTTTGTTGACAAATAATTTAATTCATCGAAACAATAGAGAATTGAGGTGAATAGTCATTGAATGAAGCGTTGTGTTTGCCCGTTAAAAAATCAATTAAGGAGTTTTGCGACATGGCCACACTCAAGATTAATGGTGTTGATATTTATTATGAGCTTCATGGACAAGGTAAACCTCTGGTTTTAATTGCAGGTTATTGCTGTGATCACACCTTTTGGAGCACCATGCTCCATGAGTTGGCTGAAGAATTCCAGGTATTGATATTTGACAATCGCGGGATAGGGCAAACAAGCGACAATGGAGGTTCTTTTACATTAGAAGCCCAGGCTGATGACATCATGGTTTTCCTGGAGCAATTAGGTTTTAGAAACCCTTCTATTCTAGGACAATCAATGGGTGGGGCTATTGCTCAACTGATTGCAAAAAAACATGGTGAAAAAATTGCTAAACTCATTATTTTAAATTCGGTGGCAAAATTTAATACGAGAGCAAACCAGGCTATGGAAACCCTTTTGAATCTGCGTAAGGAGAATATTTCATTCGATTTATTAATAGAGGCTGGAATACCATGGTTTTTTTCAAGCGAATATTTGGCTGAGCCTAAAAATATCTCCATTTTTAAAGAGAGTTTGAAAAATAATCCTTATCCGCAATCCATACAAGATCAAGAGCGACAATTTATAACCATTCCATCATTTGATTCTCGTGGGTGGCTACATGAGATTAAAGTGCCAACACTGGTTATTGCAGCCGAGGAGGATATCCTTACCTTACCAGCAGAAAGTCAACAGCTTGCAGAAGGGATCCATGACGCTCAATTCATTACCATTCCAGGAGGGCATTCCAGTCCTTTAGAACAACCCACAATAGTCAATGAAGTCATACTAAAATTTTTAACCTCTTCCTAAAAAAAGGTGCTGAATAAATGGAAATTTACGAAATGTACATTGATGGAAAATTTACTTTAGCCAAAAGCGGGGCTACTCGGGACATTATTGATCCGGCTAATGGAGAGTTGATTGCAAAAGTGCCAGAAAGTGCCAAAGAAGATGCCATACTTGCTATCAAAGCAGCAAGAAGAGCATTTGATGAAGGAGAGTGGAGAAAATCACTAGCGCTTGACCGAGGAAAACTGTTATTCAAGCTTGCTGATTTGATTCGAACCAATGCTAAAATGTTGGCAGAACTGGAAACCCGAAATTGTGGGAAGCCGTTACCCGAAGCGGAGTTTGATGTCACTGATGCTGCCAACTGCTTTGAGTTTTACGGTGGGCTTGCGACTAAAATTCATGGTGAAACGATGTCAGTTCCAGCAAATTCTTTTAGTTACGTAGTACGTGAACCTATAGGCGTGTGTGGGCAAATCATTCCATGGAATTTTCCACTGCTTATGGCGGCCTGGAAACTTGCCCCCGCTCTTGCAGCAGGCAATACCGTGGTATTAAAACCATCAGAATTGACACCGATAACGGCACTTGAGTTATTCAAGTTGATTGATCAATGCGGATTTCCAGAGGGTGTAGTTAACCTCATTACTGGGCCGGGTATAGGTGTTGGAGAGGAGTTGGCAAGTAGTGCTATGGTGGATAAGGTTGCTTTCACCGGAGGATCAGTAACTGGCAGAAAAATCATGCAGGCTGCTACTGGCAATTTGAAAAAAATCTCTTTAGAGCTTGGCGGAAAAAATCCAAATATTGTCTTTGCAGACTGTGATCTTGAAATGGCAATTGATGGTGCCCTTTTTGGTGCTTTTGCAAATCAAGGAGAAGTCTGTTCTGCAGGTTCCCGCCTGATAGTGGAGCGCTCTATTCATAAAAGAATAGTAGAGGGGATGTTGAAAAAAATTCCAAATATCAAGCTCGGTCATGGTTTGGATGCTGGAGTAAAAATGGGGCCTTTGGTTTCAAGTGCACATCGTGAAAAAGTGGAAAGTTATATCAAGATTGGAATGGAAGAAGGGGCGAAATTACTTTGTGGTGGTAAACGCCCGACGGGTCGTGAATTTGCAAAGGGAAATTTTTTTGAGCCAACTATTTTTGATGAAGTGACAACTACAATGCGTATTGCTCGTGAAGAAATTTTTGGTCCTGTACTTGTAGTTATCCCTTTCGATACCGAAGAAGAAGCCATTCGCATTGCAAACGATACTGATTATGGTTTATCCGGGGCTGTATGGACAAAGAACGTTACTCGTGCCCATCGAGTCACGTCTCAAATCCGTGCCGGAATTCTTTGGGTGAATCATTATCATCCAACCTATAATGAAATGCCTTGGGGGGGATACAAACAAAGTGGAGCAGGTCGTGAGTTAGGTTTGTATGGCATTGAGAGTTACCTTGAAGTCAAGCAAGTGAATATTAACCTGGATGAAACACCAATTGGTTGGTACTAAACTAATGAAAAAAATACATATCAAAACGTCAATCCCCGGGCAGAAATCGCAACAGTTGATGGAACTGCGACGTCAACATGTTGCAAGAGGACCATTTCATGCTACTCCTGTCTTTGTGAAGCGAGCCAAGGGTTCTTTTGTGGAAGATGTTGATGGAAACGTATTTTTGGATTTTTCTTCCGGGTTTGGAGTGGTTAATACAGGGCACTGTCCTGATGCAGTAGTCAATGCTATCAAGGACCAGGCTGAAAAATTCATACACACCGGGTTTAACATCATTCCTTATGAAGCCTATATCAAGGTTTGTGAAAAATTAAATTATCACACTCCGGGAAACTTCGAAAAAAAATCGCTCCTTTTAAATTCTGGTGCGGAAGCAGTTGAAAATGCCATTAAAATTGCTCGTGCCTATACAGGCAAACAAGCAGTGATTTGTTTTGATCATGCTTTTCATGGACGCACGTACATGGCAATGACACTGACTTCGAAAAATAAGCCCTATAAGCATGGATTCGGCCCGTTTCCTTCCGAAATCCATCGTGCTCCTTTTCCATACGAGTATCGTTGGAGGGGAACGCATTGTGTAGAAGAATGTTTCAATGAGTTTTCCGAGCTTGTCAATTTTCGTGTTGGCATTGAAAATATTGCCGCAGTCATTATAGAGCCGGTATTGGGTGAAGGTGGATTCATTCAATCCCCCGCCTTATTTTTGCAAAAACTTCGCGATTTTTGTACAAAAAACCATATTGTTTTTATTGCCGATGAAATCCAATCCGGTTTTGGCCGCACAGGAAATCTGTTTGCGATGAAAACATTAGGAGTGCCCCCCGACCTCACTATATCAGCAAAAGGCCTTGGTGGTGGGGTAGTGCTTGCTGGTGTAACAGGTAAAGCTGAAATCATGGATGCGGCTATGGAAGGTGGCTTGGGTGGTACGTTTTGTGGAAATCCTTTAAGTTGCGCTGCTGCTCTTGAAGTATTCAAAATTTTTGAAGAAGGAAGCCTGTTGCAAAATGTTACCCATCTTGCAAAGGCACTGCAGTCCAGACTTTCTGGATTTAAGGAAAAATACAAAATAGTGGGAGATGTCCGTGGTTTGGGTGTCATGCAGGCGATCGAATTGGTAAAAGATAAAAACACGAAGGAACCTAATAAAGAAGCCGCAGTACAATTGGCTCAATTTTGTTTAGAACACGGATTGGTCATTTTGACCTGTGGAACATATGGGAACATAATTCGTCTCCATATGCCGCTGTCTACTGACGTAAAAGATTTGGAAATCGGCCTTTCGATTATTGAGGAAGGGCTCAAGCGACTATCAATATAGATAAACAGTCTGAAATGAGATAGGTGTCTTAATGTTCACTTAATTAGTTTTTGATATCATTTGTTCCAATTAATTACAGGTGAATGACATGTGGTATCAAAATATAATGCGCAACTTGCTTGAAAAACTTCCGGAAGCAAACAGGAAAGATGGGGAAAATTTTTTAAGTAAACTGTTTTTGGCTATTAGAAAGGTGGATAATAAGCTTGAGATGGAATTCTTTTTAGGTCTCATTGAAAAATCTTTTTTAAAATTTGAGAATGAAAAACCCGGCTCAGTTACCTTAGCCAAATTTTCCAGGCATATTTTAGGACTAAGCTTGCTCTATGTTAAGTCAGGCAATGATGCAGCTATATGGAACTCAGATTTTATTCCATACCTTACAGAAATTAAGAAGTTCCTCGATACAGATAAAGAGGGTAAATTGCTTAATAAGTTTCTCAATCAACTTGAAGTGGAGACGTTTGTCAGTTTAAATCATCAACTTGACATTGATTTCAAACACTTAATCTCTATTCTAAAAGGAAATTGCACTTTGGAAACCATTCAATCTTTTACCGAAGCTTGTAAAGGATTAGATAACGATTGTTCGAAAGGGTTTAGCCAAATGATGAAAGAGATAGAAGCGCAAATGATCAATTTGCAATTTGCTGTTGATTTCGATTCTGAAGCTAGTCTTAATATTACTGATGAAAATCTGGAAAATACTCCATTGCAAAAGAATGTTCACGTCAATTCCATGCCCAAGAGTGTAAGCATATTGCATCGATTTGGTATATTTAAATTATTTACATTGTCTGGTGTTGAGTTGAGTGACCAAACCAATGTGCTTGTAAATAAAAAATAATGTATTAACACAGTTGTTCTCATTATTTTGTCCCTGAATTCTTTCAGGGGCAAAATTGATGCAGGTCTAGATATTATCATCTACTATAAAAATAGTAGATTGAGTGCTTGGGTATGACCTCCAATTGATGTAAAAATAATTAATTCCCAAAGAGGTCTTATTTCCAACATAGCCTATTTATCAAAAATATTCTTTAGAAATAAAATATTTGTCTTAATGTGCTAAATTTACCATAATAGCCCCTTTTTTAATCCAATAGTACTATGTCATCAAAATTGCTTACCATCCAACTGTTAGACGAACTCGTGCACACTGCCGAATTAAATCAAGAAGGCAAAACCGCGGATTATATCCCTGAACTGGCGAATGTTAATCAGGAATTGACGGCAATTGCGGTGCAAGCTTTGGGTGAGAAACCCCTGGCTTATAGCAATAACCCGCTTCATCCAGTGACTTTGCAAAGCACAGGGAAGATGATTCCTTTGATTGGATTACTTGAAGAGTTTGGCGCTGATCAATTATTTGAATGGGTCAAGGTGGAGCCCTCAGGTGATGATTTCGCTTCCATAACTCGTCTGGAACAATTCGGCCCTAAACCGTCAAATCCCATGTTGAATGCAGGCGCCATTGCTTTATGCTCACGCATTCCTGGCATAGGTGAGCAGCAATTTAGATGGTTAGAGCATTGGGTACAAAAATTATTTAATCAACGCCTCAGCATTAATCCCCTGGTTTTTGCCTCTGAAAAACGAACTGGTAATCGCAATCGTGCTCTCGCTTATTTGCTGAAAAGCAGAAATAATCTTGGAGCAGATGTTCATGAAACACTCGATTTGTATTTCGCGCTATGTTCCTATGAGGCGATGTTGGAGCAAATGCTGTACTTACCTGCTTTGTTGGCGAACAGAGGGCAAGATCCGGACACAGGTGAACAAATACTGTCTACGGAAACCTGTAAAATTACTTTGGCTATTATGGCAACCTGTGGATTATATGATGAAACAGGCACTCACATGGTTAAAACAGGGATGCCAGCTAAAAGTGGTGTGTCTGGTTATACCATCGCGGTTGTCCCTGGTAAAGCGGGCATTGTGGTATTGAGTCCAAGAGTGAATGCGAAAGGCAATAGCATCCGGGGTGAAATCATGCTGGAAGGTTTGTCCAAAGCAATGAATTGGCATTTTGCATTGCCTTAATTTTTAAGAAAAGAGCGCTACAGAATGAGATGTTATCGTTTTGATTAAAGTGAAATAACGATGACAAGCTGGGAGTGGGAAAACTTAATTAAATTTGGATTAAAGGATTTTACATGAAAATTGCCGTTATTGAGCCGATAGGGATTGCGATTCAGGAAATTCGTTCTGAATTACCAGACCACACGATTATCGAATGCGACAGCCGTCAGTGGACTGATGAGCAATTAATGGATTTTGTGAAGGATGTAGATGTCATTGCACTGACGAATCGACGTTTATCGGCTGCAGTCATTAACTCGGCGATGCGATTACAATTGATTGCTGTTGCATTTGCTGGAGTTGACCATATTGATAGGAATGCTGCGAATAAAAGAAATATTCCGGTAAAAAATGCCGCGGGTTATGCCAATACGGCGGTATCTGAACTAGTATTTGGACTCATGATTTCTCTTGCACGTCATATTCCTGATAATAATCAGAAAATAAGAGAGCAAGGTATAACCAATACCGGTGTTGAACTAAAAAATAAAGTGCTGGGCATTGTCGGTTATGGAGCAATTGGAGCAGAAGTTGCGCGACTTGCTAACTCATTTCAAATGACAACTCTAATTTATGACAGGAAATCCCAAGTAACATTAGACGATTTGTTTTCCCAATCTGATTTCGTCACTTTGCATGTACCACTTACAAATGAAACCAAAGGCATGGTTAACTTAAGATTTTTATCTCAAATGAAAAAATCAGCTTATTTGATTAATTGTGCAAGAGGGCCGATTGTGGTTAGCAGTGATTTAAAAAAAGCCTTGGAACAGGGCATGATAGCAGGTGCCGCATTGGATGTATTTGATGTTGAACCACCATTACCTGCAAATTATAGCCTTTGGGAGGCACCTAATCTTATCGCAACACCACACATAGGATTTAATACAAGGGAGGCACTTGTGGCCAAGGGGCAATTGACCATCAAAAATATCAAAGAGTTTCTTTCGTCCCGTCTATAAAACCGTGTAAAAACATAAAGAAACATAAAACGTTGATTGCAAAATAGCTTGTAGTACTTCAGAGGTAGTTTAACCCAGGGCAAAATCATGCTTTAACCTGAGTTATGGATAAGGATTATATAAAAACCAGTCAATATCCAGGAACCGTTTGGGCTGAGGAGGCATTGATGCCGTCTCGAAGCCTTGAACGGTTCGAAATAACAACCGATCTTATCCATAACTCACTTTACTTTACCTGCAATAATATACAAAACCACGCTTGCTGTTTTTTAAAATAATTTTAATGTTATCCTACGCAATACACTTGACCAGTTTGAGCGCCCTCAATACTCTTGCTGTAGGCGAGTGCCGCACGAGCAGCAGATACAGGTTCATAGCCTCGGAAATAAGGGCCGTAGTTTTCCATGGCTTCGGTGATTACTGTGGGGCTTACACCATTGATTCGGATACCTCTAGGCATTTCCAGAGCAGCACTTTTAATAAAACCATCCAATGCGCCATTAACCATGGCGGCGGAACTTCCATAGAGAATAGGATCGCGATTTAATATTCCGCTTGTTAATGTAAATGAGCCATTATCATTGATATATTCTAATCCAGCCAGGACTACGTTAACTTGCCCCATTAATTTATTGGTCAAACCAATTTTATAATCCTCTTCTCCCATGTCTTTTAGGGCACCAAAGTGCACTTTACCGGTAGCCAACACCACCGCATCAATATTATTTAATTTCTTATACATCGCATCGATTGATTGTTTGCTGGTTATATCCACTTGAATATCACTATTTTTATAGCTTGCTGAAATAATTTCATGTCTTGGGCTTAATTCAGCAATTATTGCTTTTCCAATTATCCCGCTAGCACCAATCACCACTATTTTCATAATTCATTCCCTCTTTATCCAATAAAAAGCAAGCGCGCCACGTAGAATATTACAGTATCAACAATAAATTACGCAAAAAGGAGTGTATCGGCTGTATGTGATTACTGCCTATATTAATAACTTGTCTTGTAGCATGTGATATGGCGAATGCAGTTGATATCAACTCAAATTGTTTGTGCAAACCACAGATTGATGCCCTCCACCAGAGTAGGGTGAGCGAACATCATATCGCGCAATTTTTGATAAGGTGCTCCCAACTCCATTGCTAATTGGATGACCCCTAATATTTCACCTGCCTCTGCGCAGAAAATAGAAACGCCCAAAATTAAATCGGTTTCGGTGTCAATGACGGCTTTTAAAACACCAGTCGTTTCCCCTTGGGTTTTGGCGCGAGGAATCGCGGCTGCCGGAATTTTGGCTATTTTAATTGGACGACCCTGGGATCTCGCTTGCGCTTCAGTAAGCCCAATGCGTGCTAGTTCCGGGTCAAGAAACACTGTATAAGGAATAAGCCTGTTTCGGGAAGAAAGTTTATTCTGAGGGTTTTGTAAATTGTGTTTCACCAGGCGATAATCATCAAGAGACAGATGGGTAAATTGTGCCCCTCCCTTGACATCACCCAATGCCCAAATCCCTGCCGCGGTCGTTTCGAGATACTCATTGACTTTGATGAACCCACGCTCATCAAGTTCAACACCTGTTTTATCCAAATGCAATCCTTCAGTATTGGCCGTGCGCCCTACTGCAACCAGGAGAGCTGTGCCACGGATAATTTCTGATTGGCCATGTCGATTAGCCTCGATAATTATTTCTGTTTGTTCTTGACGAATGGCATTAATCTTTGTATCGATAGCAAATTGAATGCCTTCATTGGATAAGGTCTGCAAAACCTGTTCAGCAATGTCTTTGTCTTCCCTGCCAAGGAAATCATGGCTTGCTTCGATGACTGTAACTGCAGCGCCAAAACGGCGAAACATTTGCGCAAACTCCAAACCAATATAACCACCGCCAATGATCAATAAATGTTGGGGTACCGAGTCGGCGTTCATTAAACTGTCATTGGTAAAATAATTGACTTTATCGAGCCCCATAATGGGGGGAATGAATGGCAGAGCGCCTGTATTAATAATAATTTTATCAGCCGTGATGTGAAGTGTTTTTTGATTGTCACGTGGTGAGGATAGAATAACTTCAATCATTTTTGGTCCAATAAAATGACCATGGCCTAACATGAGATCCATCCCTGAATCTAAAAACTGTTTTAAATTCGCTTCACGCATCCCTTTCACCACAGCTTCTTTACGTGCTCGAATCGCTTTAAAATCAATGGTCTCCAATTTGGTATTGAAACCATAGTCTTTTGCTTTACGGCAGAAATGTGCCACTTTAGCTGCTTGCACAAGCGTTTTTGTAGGTATGCATGCCACATTAATACAGGTTCCACCAATCTGATTGTTTTCAACCATCGCAACTTTCTGCCCACTTTTGGCCAAATCCATTGCAAGAGTCTTTCCTCCTTTTCCTCCACCTAAAATGATGGTATCAAACTCTAAAATCATTCTTTTCTCCTATTTACAATACTTGAATTAATGAGGAAAGCTCACGCAAGGCGATAAAAAATATGGTGTAATCAATGTTTTCGCTACCCAATAACATTTCTAACAATTTTTCCCAGCGTTTTTGAATAGGATAGTTTTCTTGCAGCCAGTTGTTAATCAAATTTTCGGAAGCACGCTCTTTGGTGTTGGTTGTTAAAATGGCAATCGTCAAACGTCTTTGCAGATTATCCAATTCATCACGCAAAGACAGCCGTGCCATAGTATTCCAATGCCCCTCACGTGAATCACTGGCTATTTGGTCGCGAAACCAAACAAGATTAAATTGACTGCCAACTTTAAAGTAAGTTTCTGCCGTGAGTGATAACTCGAATTGATTTTGAGAGGCTACTTCAATGATATTTAATGAAGTATAAAGAGCCCGAGTTATAGCAATTTTTTGAGCCATATCTTTTTCAATGCCAATACTGACAAATTGACTAATGAGTTTCTCAAGGTATTCTTTAGTGACACCACCCATGAGCTTGGGAATCAACTGTTCGAGTTTGCTGACTGACTTGCCATAATTTTTAATATTTTCTTCAATACCACCAGCCAGTCGATTATTATGCAAAAACCAGCGTGTCGCCAAGTTGAGCAATTGACGAATATGATGTAATAATTCATATTGTGTTGATAAAGATATTTTGTCTTGAAATGAATCAATCAGATTTTGTAAGACATCCGTTTGGAAAATACAGGCTGAAATAGTGTAAGCACAAGCAATATCAGCAATCGACATACCGGTTTCCATCAGCATTCGGTACATGAAGGTAATTCCCATGTTGTTAACCAGCTTATTGCTCAATTGCGTTGCTATGATTTCACGAGATAAAGGGTGTTTTGGCAAGGCTTTTGCGTAAGGTTTTCTCAGTGAGGGGGGAAAACCTGTTTCCAAAAAAGTTGTAAAGTATGGGTCATCTGGTAAATTCGATTTTAATAATTCGTTAGCAATATGAATTTTGGTATGCGCCATTAGAACAGCAAGCTCTGGTCTTGTCAGTCCTGAGCCAGTGGTTTTGCGTTCCAGGAGTTTTTTGTCGTCGGGAAGGAATTCAACGCTTCTGTCAAGGTTAACCCACTTTTCCAATTCTTTCATGTAATCTTGATATAAACCACTATAATGGGAAGAATGGGCTGCCGATATACTTAAAATCAAGGCTTGATTGTAGTTGTCTTGCAAAACAAGATCGGCGACTTCGTCTGTCATTCTGCTTAGCAATTGATTGCGTTTTTTTTCTGTGAGTTTCTTTTCTCTAATCTCTTTATCTAAAAGAATTTTGATATTGACTTCATGGTCAGAGCAGTTAACGCCGGCGGAATTATCAATCGCATCCGTATTAATAAGACCGCCCTTTAATGCAAACTCGACGCGTCCAAGTTGAGTAAAACCCAGATTTCCTCCTTCTCCCACTACCTTGCAGTGTAGTTCTGCGCCATTAATACGGCAGAATTCATTAGTCTTGTCGCCAACATCGGCATGTGACTCCGTGGTTGCTTTGACATAGGTTCCAATACCGCCGTTAAATAGTAAATCCACTGGTGCTTTTAACAGCGCTCGAATAAGCTCGTTGGGCGTAAGGGCATTTGCTTCTATAGCGAGAGCTTTTTTTACTTGCGGGCTAATGGGGATAGATTTGCTTGAGCGTTTGTAAACGCCTCCGCCTTTAGAAATAAGTTGTAAGTTGTAATCTTCCCAGGATGAAGTAGGTAAATTAAACAGGCGAAGTCTTTCTTCATAGGATTTTAAAGGGTCGGGATTCGGGTCGAGAAAAATATGACGATGATCAAAAGCAGCTAACAGCTGGATATGTTTTGAATAAAGCATGCCATTACCAAATACATCGCCACTCATATCACCAATACCTACTACCGTAAAGTCCTGTTGCTGAATATTGATATCAAGTTCACGAAAATGTCTTTTGACAGATTCCCACGCACCACGTGCCGTAATCCCCATTTTTTTATGATCGTACCCGGCGGAACCTCCAGACGCAAAAGCATCACCCAGCCAAAATCCATGTTCCTTGGCAATACTATTGGCAATATCGGAAAAAGTAGCTGTTCCCTTGTCAGCAGCAACAACCAGATAAGGGTCAGGGTCGTCGTAACATATAACATTCTCTGGAGGGATTGTTTTATCATTGATTAAATTATCGGTGAGATCCAGTAAACCATTGATGAACGATTTATAACAAGAGATGACTTCTTGTTGGATTTGTTCGCGGCTGGCTGCATGAAGCGGTTTTTTCAAGACAAAACCTCCCTTGGCGCCAGAGGGAACAATGACTGCGTTTTTTACCTTCTGTGCTTTCATAAGTCCTAAAATCTCGGTTCGAAAATCTTCTGGCCGATCGGACCAGCGAATACCGCCGCGGGCTACTTTGGTACTACGCAAGTGAATTCCTTCAAAACGTGTTGAGTACACAAAAATTTCATAAAGCGGTTGACCTGGAGGTAGGTCAGGAATTTCCGAGGATTTTAATTTGAAGGAAAGGTAATCTTTAGATAATCCCGCGTGATTTTTTTGAAAGTAATTAGTACGAAGAGTTGCTTTCATCAAAGACCAAAAATAACGCATAATTCTATCTTCATCGAGGCTGCTAATCGCATCAATGCTTGTTTGAATTTTCTGTTCAAATGCAGACATTTCTTTTTGAAAAGAAGATTTCTTTTTAAGGCCAAATTTCAAATAAAAAAAGTGAATCAGATCACGCGCAATGGCCGCATGCGTTTCGATGGTTTTTTCAATATAGGATTGGCTGTAACGAATGCCAATCTGATGCAGGTATTTTGCATAGGCGCGCAAAATAGTAATTTCTCGCCAGGAGAGTCCCGCACATAAGACCAATTTATTAAAACCATCGTTTTCACAAAGACCAAGATTGATAGTAATGAGTGCCTCTGCAAAAATGTCCTTAACCTGGCTAATATTGAGTGACTCGGTTTGAGAATAGGTGACGTTAAAATCACTAATCCAGAATAATTGTCCATGTTGTGTTTTGATTTTATAAGGACGTTCGGTATAAGTGCGCAGCCCCATGTTTTCAAGCATTGGCAAGATGTCAGATAGGGGGATTGGGGTTTCATACCGATAGAGTTTAATGTGCAAAGGATATTGTGAGAGAGTGTTTTCATAAAAGTCGATAACCAGCGGATTGTCTTTGGACAGTTTTTCTATTTGTAAAATGTCCAGTATTGCCTCTTCAGGAGAATGCTGTTCGCAATAACTCATGGACAGTGTTTCGGTGTACTTATCAATAAGTTGTTTCCCTTTTTGAGCACCATAATGTTGTATTAATTGCTTTTGCAATTTATCTTTCCATGAGTTTGTCATCATTCTTAAAATTCCATGCAAGATATGTTGTTATCGTTACTCAAAAGTATAGGCCATTTCAAAGAATAAAATGAAAATTTGCTAACTTGTTTTATACAAAGTGCCTTATCTGTTTCAGGAAGTTTTTAAGTAAGCTTTAATAAAATGTTAAGGACATAAAAATATAATAAAGCCTCTTTTACAAGACAGAGCATCTGGTATGTATAAAAATATATTGTTTTTTTCAAATTTTAGTCGTATGCGTTGGAATGAACATGACGGTAATCGATATCAAAGTCTTTGGGAGCACAATAAGCAAGACATCAAACACACATTTTTTGGCACGATTGCAAACACCAAGGATTTGCGAGAAGTATTATTCCAGCCCGTCACTGCTTCTTTTTCGATGCTAGTTGCTGGGGCATTCGCCCAATTACTGGTACCCTATTCCATTTTCATGCTCTGTATGGGCGAGGCGGGGTTTGCGGGTAGAACATTAATTAATTATTTGGAAATAACTACGGTTACTTTGGCAATGCCGTTTATTGCTTTATTAAGCACTGTAGGCCGATGTATTGCAACGGTTAAATGCCTGGTTGAAGACCAATACAACCTGGCCGAGATGGTTGCAGACAAAGAGGTTAAGCCAAATAAAATCTATCTTGGTTGTTCTGAAGTTAACTACACGGTTAGAGATGAGAACAACAATCAGCTCACTCGAAAATATTATAAATTCCAATATAAAATGAGAGGTCTCAACAATGAGCTTTGTCAGGGAATGTTTTCTTTCAGAGATTTAGAGCGTGCTCCTGATAATGACGATTTCAACGGAAAACTTTCCAGCCTCACACTGTATAAATATGACATCCTGGATTTGATTAAAAGAGTTCATAAGGATAAATTTGAAGAAAGGGAAGATGAAAATCTAAGTCGTTTATCCATTTAATTTAAATTAATTAAAAAAATCAGGGTATTTTTGTTGAAAGCTATAATGGATAGTGATTATTTTTCTCAACTGCTTGCCACTTAACAGGCCGCGTTATATCGTTTATGAAGGATGTCATTGGTTCCCGCCTATATTTTTGATGTGCTGACTTAATAATGAGTTATTGAGTTGGCATTTAAAGCAAGACAAAACATAGTGATGGACTAAATAAAATTATTAAGGGAATGAGAGCGTGCGTGTATTTTATGGCTTATTAGGTTTCATGGTATTTAATTTGGTGGCTTGTGAAAAAATAGCATTAATGACTACGCCACCTAAAAAACAGCAATTATCTAATAGTCCGCTGGCTACTCGGGCAGAGCGATATTTTTGGCAGACCCTTCATCAGGGGCGATACCAGGACATTCCCAAAGCAGACTATTTGCTGATGGCGGCCTACCTTGAGAATCCTTATGATTCGAAATTAGCTGCCCATCTTGGTTTTATTCATATTTGGAAACTTACGGAGCGAGAAAGAGTAAAAAATAACTCTCCCTTGCTTCCCAATGAAATTATTTTGTCTAAAAAATACTTTGCTGATGCTCTGCAACTGGATCCGGAAAACCCAATTTATCAAGGATTTTATGGCGATACCCAATTAGTAGAAGGGCAGATTTTTAAAGACAAACAAGAAGAAGTCAGAGGATATTTTACTTTACAGAAAGCGATAAGCAATTGGCCTGAGTTTAATTATTTTACTGCAGGGTACCCCATGAGTAGTTTAAGTGCTGATTCGGATCATTTTAAAAAGGGTTTGGATTGGCAATGGAAAACGTTGGATATCTGTGCTGGTGAGAAGATTAGCAGACAGAATCCTGATTTTACGCCTTATATGAAGAGAGAAACGACAATAGGCGCGCAAAGAGCCTGTTGGAATTCAGAAATTGCGCCTCATAATTTTGAAGGCTTTTTTATGAATATGGGGGATATGTTAGTTAAATCCGGAGATCCTGAAACGGGAATAAAAATCTACAATAATGCCAAATTGACTAAAAATTACAATAAATGGCCGTATAAAGACATGTTGGAGAAACGTATTCTGAATGCGAAAGCCAATGTACAACATTTTAATCAAAAATCAAATGACCCCAATCAGTCGATTATGTTTAATTCCGGATATGGATGCGTGGTTTGTCATCAACGGTAAGTACCATCTGATTATTCTCTATCAGGTGGCTTATTAGATTAGTAAGAATGTGAGGTTTCAGTTTAAAACCCCTGCTTGTATTTTTTCAAAGCGGGCAGGATAAAAGCGAAGGAAAGTGTTATAGTTTTAATTTACTTCGGCAAAGAATTTAAAAAGAATATGGAAAAAATTACTATTTATCATAATCCGCGATGCTCAAAATCTAGACAAGCATTGGAAATACTGCAAAACAAAGGTTTTGAACCCATTATCATTGAATATCTTAAAACTCCTCTTGATCTGGAACAATTGAAAAGATTACGGATTCACCTGGCTCTTGAAGACTTGGTGCGCACGAATGAAAATGTTTTTAAAGAATTGGGTCTGTCTCTGGCTAATGAGGCGCAAATTTTAGAAGCTATGGTAAATGAACCTATATTAATGCAACGCCAAATTGTCACATTTAAAGGTAAGGCTGTTATCGGGCGTCCGCCTGAGAAAGTCCTGGAGCTGTTTGATTAGTCTTTATTGTACGATAATATAAATTTAATCCTGATACCATGACTAATCTCACTGTCATGGTAAGGAATAAAAGCATTTGCAAAACTTCAGAGAGAATAGCTTTTTAATTGTGATGCAAATTGCCTTAACACATGCAGACCGGATTCTTCGGCCTGGCTACACCATTTTTGTATTAAATTAAGAAGATCCTTATTGGATAGGGACGTTTTTAACCATATCTGCTGTAATAATTCGCGGTAATTATGAACCGCTTGCAAGTTGTCATGTTGCTTAAGTAATGTTTTCAATCGCAACTGATCCGCATGGGATAGCTGTTCGTTCGGTTTCTTGAGTAAATGGCGAGCATTCTTTAATTCCCGATTTTTTATGCGGTATTGCATATCGCGCAGAGTAGGAAATATAACCAGCTTGTAATAATCAGATATCACTTGAAAGCGATTGCCAAGTATCGCTTTTACCGAATCTACATCTATATGAGATTTATTCTTGTCAACGATCAGTTTTGGGGATAATTTTTTTACTTTGGCAAGCTTTAAAAAAGACAAACAACGTATGTAAAACCAACCCAAATCAAATTCCCACCATTTAATGGAAAATTTGGCTGAGGAGGCGAAAGTATGATGATTATTATGCAATTCTTCACCAGCAATCAATAAACCCCAGGGAAAAACATTGGTTGAAGAATCTGACGATTCATGATTGCGATAACCCCAATAATGCCCTATTCCATTGACCACGCCAGCAACAAGAGGTATCCACATCATTTGGATTGCCCAAAGGGTAAGTCCAGGAATTCCAAACAAGAAAAGATTAAGTGCGAGCATTAAAAATATGCCTTTGTTCGCATGGGGAGAGTATAATTTGCGCTCTATCCAGTCGTTGGGGGTACCATAGGAGTACTTTTTAATCATGTCTTTATCTTTAGAGGCTTCTCGATATAACTCTGGAACCTGCCAAAATACTTTTCTTATATTAAATACCTGAGGGCTATGCGGATCCCCTTCCATGTCAGTATTGGCATGATGCTTCCGATGAATGGCTACCCATTCTGCGGTGCTCATCCCGGTCGTTAACCAAAGCCAGAACCGGAAAAAATGACTGACAACAGGATGTAGAGTTAATGCCCGATGTGTTTGATAACGATGCAGGTAAATGGTAACAGCTGTAGTGGTGATGTGAGTCAGGACAAGACCAGTCAAAAGATATCCCCATAAGGTCATATTTAAAAAACCAAACATCATTTCTCCTCTTATGCGCCAATAATTGTATAATTGGTAAAGCGATATGCAAGAATATCTTTTATACGTTAATATACGCCAAGTATAAACTATTTATTTTTATCTTAGTGGCATTTAAAAATTAAAAACTCATTATTTAAGCACTTTTATTAAAAGCCGCCTCGGATTTTTTTCTTGTATTATTCTGATACCCTGATTTTGGCGGTACATACTTTTGCATTTTGGCTGAGATTAAATCTGAAAAGCCTTGCAAGAATTCAAAATCCTTAATTTTAATGCGCTCCAGTTTTTGATTGATTAATTTTTCTATAGACAGCAAGAGCTTGGTTTCTTCTGTGCTGACCAAAGATACAGCCAAGCCAAAGGCGCCTGCCCGTCCTGTTCGCCCAATCCGATGTACGTAATCTTCGGGCACATTAGGCAGGTCAAAATTCACTACACAGGCAAGTTTCTCGATGTCTATGCCACGTGCTGCGATGTCTGTTGCAATTAATGTTTGCACTTTGCCTGACTTGAAATCAGCCAAGGCTTTTGTGCGTTGAGCTTGTGATTTGTTCCCATGAATAGCGACTGAATATATTTGGGATTCTGCCAGTTGCTTAACCAGTTTATTAGCTCCATGTTTGGTTCGTGAAAAAACCAAAGTTTGCCCCCAATTATTCTTATGAATTAAATGGCTGAGAAGGGCTAATTTATGATTTCTATCTACTGGATAAACAGTTTGTTTTATGGTTTTTACTGCGGTATTTCTCGGTGCAATATCAATTTCAACCGCTTTATTCAGTATGCCTCTGGCTAAAGTACGTACTTCAGGGGTGAAGGTTGCCGAAAAGAGCAAATTTTGCCTTTTTAAAGGTAATAATTTGATAATTTTTTTAATATCATGAATAAAACCCATGTCTAGCATTCTATCCGCTTCATCCAGTACTAAGGTATCAATCTCATCAAACTTAACAGCATTTTGCTGATACAAATCTAGCAATCTTCCTGGTGTCGCAACTAATATTTCAAGGCCTGAGCCTAATTGTTTAATTTGGCTGTGGCTTTTGACTCCTCCATAAATCACAGCTGAGCCCAAGGTTAAATATTTGCCATATTGGATTATGCTCTCGTGGACCTGGATGGCTAATTCTCTTGTGGGGGTTAAAATGAGTACTTTAACCTTATTACGGCTAGTTGGGTTTTGTTGACTGGCTTTTTGCAAGAGAGGCAAAACAAAACTTGCTGTTTTTCCTGTTCCTGTTTGAGCGGAAGCAAGTAAATCATGTCCATTTAAAATGAGCGGTATAGCTTTTAATTGAATGCTGGTAGGGTTCGTGTAGCCTAATTCACTAACCGCCCTGTGTAGGGGCTCAATCAGTGCTAATTTTTTAAAACTCATTGTTTTCCTTATTGATATCTATTTGGGTTGTGGGCTCTGAGGTTAATCACTCATTAATGTTGTGAGGAAAATGAGGCATTAATTTAGAGGAGAAAAGTCGTAACCTTGAAGTATTTTTTTGAAAAAATACTAGGAATATAAAACATTATTATAACAGCTATTCCTCAATGTGTCTTGTTTATTTTACTCCAGTTCAGAAGTGAGCCATTTATTTTCTTGTGTTTTATCTACTCCATATGCAAAAATAAAGACCGAAACATTAGGTGATAATAGTCAGCATGAAAGCAAAAGGTTTTTTCAGTGAGCAAGCTTCCCTGAAGCGAAGTAAAATCACACAGAGCTCAGTGTGGATGTTATCGCTTGGTCATATCTTTCTAATAACGCTGAGCAATGTTCTGGTTCAATATCCATTTGATATGATGGGTTTTCACACAACCTGGGGAGCGTTCACTTATCCGGCAATTTTTATTTTAACTGATCTGACAACGCGGATAGCAACAGCGAATAAAGCACGGAAAATTATTATGCTGAGCATGGTTCCTGGATTGATATTCTCCTATCTCGTTGCGAGCTATATTGAGACAGGCCATAATTTGAATGGGGACAGTCTATCGGTGTTGCACCTCATGCCATTACGTATCGCTCTGGCTTGTTTTATAGCGTACATTATTGGGCAATTGCTGGACGTGGCAGTTTTCCAACATTATAGAAATCGGCATGCCTGGTGGCTGGCTCCAACTCTATCGGCTGTTGCAGGCAATTTCATAGATACTGTATTATTTTTTACTATCGCGTTTTATCACTGTTCCAATCGATTTTTAAGTCAGAATTGGCCTGAAATTGCGATGGTTGATGTCTTTTTTAAAATCATGATTAGTTTAATTGCTTTTGTTCCGGTGTATGGTCTGGTTTTATGTATTCTTGGTATAAAATCTACCAACAAATTAATGGTATAAAGGTATCTTGAGACCATTTCAAAATAAGGATTGATGATGCTGACAGATTTAAGGTTTCTTACAAAAGGCCTCAAGATTTTAAATGGCAAATATATTCAGTTAGAACCCATTACCAGCCAGCATCGGGAGGAGTTGCGAAAAGCAGCAAATCATGAACAAATTTGGAAATACATGCCGCAAAAAGCAACGGACAATTTATTTAACCCCTGGTTTGATGATTGTCTTGAGAAAATGTCCGTGAGAAACCAAATTACTTATGCTGTGCGTTGTAAAAAAGAAGGAAATCTTAAAGGGGCTACTGCATTTTACGATATTCAACCGGAAAACAAACGACTGGCTTTAGGTTATAGTTGGTATATTCCTACAGTATGGGGAACAGCGATAAACCCGGAATCAAAATTACTCATGTTGCATCAGGCTTTTGATGTTTGGGGGGGGTAATCGAGTAGAAATAGGTACTGATTCTCGCAATATTCATTTCTATCGTGCTATCAAAAAGCTGGGCGCAACGGAGGAAGGGGTGTTACGTCAACATATGATTCTTCATAATCAGGTGATAACGGATACTATTGTATTTAGTATTCTTTTCTCAGAGTGGCCGGTGATAAAAGAGCGATTAATGCAGAGATTGAATTATACCGTAACCGATATAGATCATTTGATTGTTTCTGCTTAGGTATCCTTATAAGCGAAGCGATTTATCATAAAATGATTGTATTTTTCTTTAATTGAGTGAATATTTGTTTCTACCTGCGAGAATGGAGTGCTCAATGTACAACAAAATGTTTAAACCTCTGGATACTGATCCGATTTTATATTTCAAAATGTACAGTAATTATACCGAGGGGAGATTTGATAATTGTTGTGCATTTATTTTAATGCCAAGTGGGCTGCAAAGACATTGGGTCTCTTTGCAATCGATTCAATTTGCTTTTAATAAGTGTGGTGACATCCTTGGGATTAGCATTATTTTTTCCGGGAATGAGTGGAATATCCACAAAAAGGTTCGAGATACAATGGAAGGGATACTGAAGCTGAAGCTTCATCATGGAAGAGGGGAAGAGCTTTTCGTTTTTGATGAAGAAAAGAAAACACTTCATCTTGGGATAGTGCCTTGTAAGGATTCACGGACGTATATAGAGGATATTATCGCTTTTATTAAGGATAGCTATCGTTTGAAATCCGATTTTGCTGAAGACATCAAATCACAGCTTCTGAACAAGGACTATCTGGCACAGGAGTTTACTCGTTTGCGCTGGAGGCCTCCAGAGAAAGAGTCCTTTTGTCTGGTAATGTAGTTTTAGATTCATTCACTTTTTAAAAATAGAAAAATTAAAATTTCCAGTGGGCAATTTCCTCTAATTTTCTATATTAATCAATTTCTCCTATATACATGGTTTTGTACGATTGTCTCTTGACAATTCCAAGGCGGAAAGCTCAATATTCTTTATTTAAAACAAAGATCAGGAATTTTATTGTTCAGGAAGAGATGGCTCATTTTGTTATGTGTTCTGTTGAATAATGGCTGTTTCCTGCTCGGGCCAGAATACAGGAAACCATCTGTCAACGTACCGCAAAAATGGCCGCATAACTATTCAATTCAAACTAAGCAAACCGCTTATTTACCAGACCTGTATTGGTGGGAACAATTCAATAGCCAGGAACTCAATGCCTTTATCCAAAAGGCATTACAAAATAATCACCAGATTCACCTCGCTATGGCCAATATTGAATCCACACAAAGTCAATTACAGCAAGTCCAATTAAATTGGTTGCCTAATCTCACAGGGCTTGCAGGTTACACTCAGTTTCCCGTTTTGGGTAATCCGGGGACTACGGCAATTGCCTATCCAGCCTATATCATTAATATTTTTCAGCAATATAAGCAACAAAAAAGCGCCCAAGCCATGCTTGAAGCCAGTATTTATGCACAATATTCTGCCAGACTGGTCGTGATAGCCCAGACTTCAGCCAGCTTTTTTACCTTGGTTGCTCAGAATGAGGCTTTACATTTATACAATAAACTGCTTGAGGACTATCGAACCTATCTCAAACTAACTCAAAGCCAATACCGCTCAGGTTTAATTTCGCTTGACAACATCACTCAAATCAAAAGCCATATCCAACGAATTAAGGCACAAATTAAGGTGGTTCAACATAACATTGTGGTGAGTAAAAATGCCTTGCATTTTTTATTTAATGAAAATCCTGGAGATGTTGAGATTAAAGCTCTCTTTGAAAATATTGATAGTAATCAATTGGTACCAGGAAATTTACCGGCCAGTGTACTCAGTATGAGACCTGATATTCATGAGGCAGAAGCCTTGTTAAAAGCAGCGCATGCTGATGTTGGCGCGATAACAGCGAATCTTTTGCCAGGGATTAATTTAGGAGCCTTCCTGGGAGAGGGGTCTAATGTCGATGGCGCCATTAAATTAGGGCAAGCCTATTTAAATGGTCCAATAATTGATTTGCCGCTATTTGCCCAGATTGATGTAAGGAAAGCTCGATATAAGGCAATCTATATCAAATACATTACCACTATCCGTGAAGCTTTGCGCGATGTTGCTAATGACTTGTCTGCCTATTCGGCTTATAGCCAACAGTTAAATAATAATAAATTGGCTTTAAGTGATGAAAAACAGCGATGCCATTTGACAGAAGTTCGTTATCGTCATGGAATTGATGACTATTTACATTTAATAAAATGCCAAATCCTGTTAGACGAATTTAAGCTGATGATAAACCAGAACAAGCTGGAAAAACTGCTATCCCTGGTCACTTTATACCAGGATTTAGGAGGAGGCTACCATGGGCATTGATCAGCAAAAAACAATCCGCACCTTGCGATTATCCCTGACGTGTATTTTTCTTTTTCTAATGACCTGGTATTACCAGGTACCAGAAAGCGCATGGACTTTAGTGACCATATGGTTTGTCATGTATGAATATTCCACTGTTGGTGGCGTGCTGACAAAAAGCTTTTTGCGCTTTGCAGGTACGGTTTTAAGTGCTATCTATGGAATGATAGTTGTTTATTTTTGTGCTAATAACCCGTTGATCAACATCATGGCTTTAGTCCCTGGTTTGTTTCTTTACGCCTATTTTTTCATGGGGGGAGATAAGACATACATTGGTACCATTGGGGCTGTCACGCTTACTATTGTATTGTTGAATTACAATGACATAGATACGGCTGTATTGCGGGTGTTCAATGTCATTATCGGCGTCATTGGCTCCATGTTCATGATCCGGTTTTTTTATCCCCAATATGCAAGAGATAAAGTTTTAGAGATTCAATTGAACTTTATTACTCAACTGGCGAATCTTTTAGAAAGCTACCTGAATCCAACCCAGTCTTTGCTTGCTATCCAGACAGAGTATTTAGATTATGAACGCAAGATGCTCGATGGGTTTACTTTATATAACCGTTATATTGGCGAAGCCAAAATAGAAACAAAGAAAGCTCCGTTTTTCATTTCCCATTCCATTGCAGCCATGCAACATTACAGGCGTCTGTTTCGTTTGTTCAGTGTGTTTATTTATTATTTATCCACCGAGGAAATTCGATCAGATCCATGGGTATGTGATCAGTTAGGTAAGCTTCTGAGTAATTTACAGGCTCTGCAACAACAATTGCTGAAACAGGATGAGGAGCCTGAAAGGACAGAAGCTTCTGTTGGAGAGCCAGAAGAAGAAATCGTTATAGAAACACCCAATATTGAAAATAAAATAGCAACAGAAGCCATTGTCAATAATATGCAGAAAGAAATTGCTTTGCTTGATGCTGAAATTAAGAAAATAATATTAATTTATGATGTTTATGATATCAGGTTGAATGAGAGATAATGATTAATCCCAATATCATGGAAAGGGTTAAATGGAAATGAGGATGAAAGAGACACATGAGTGACAAACCCAGAGCTGGATTTCCTGTAATTATTTTATTGTGTGTGTTTTTATTCATTCTGATTTATCATTACTCGTATTTATTTCCCTTTACAAACAATGCATTTGTTGTTGCGAATGTCCGCCCAGTTGCCGCTAATGTAAAAGGTTATATCACCAACATCTATGTCAAGAATGAGCAAGAGGTAAAAAAAGGACAACCATTATTTACTGTATTCAAAGATCCCTACGAACTGGCCTACCAGAAGGCTGTCAGCGATGTTCAAGAGGCGAAAGCCCAATTATTGGTATTCAATAAACAAGTTGAGAAAACGAAATATCTGCTGCAAGCACAAAAAGAACTTTATGAAAAATTTCGCTTTGATTATGAACATAATCATTCAGCCTTGCGCGATCACGCGGTTTCCAAGCTAACTGTCAATACGATGTTAAAAGAAAAAAATGCGGCACTAAGCAAATTACATGCATTGGAAAAAGAGTTAGAGGTCAACCAGCAACAAATCATTGTGCAAAAAAAGAAAATTGATTCTTTAATTGCGGTGATGAAAAATGCCAAAATCGATTTAGATGAAACCACAGTGTACGCCAAACAAAATGGGGCAGTTCAGGATATGTTTGTCGCATTGGGAACCCCCATCAAGATCAGAAAGCCAGTCTTTGCCATAGCAGATACCGATACCTTGTTTATCCAGGCCAATTTCAACGAAACGGACTTACGAAGAGTTCAGCCAGGGGATAAAGTCTCTATCTTCCCAAGAATGTATTTTGGGTCTAAAATTTATCACGGAGTGATTCTTTCCAGAAACTGGGCTGCCAGCCGTCTGGAAACCCATCGGGCGACGCAAATACAAATTGTACGTAATAGCGAAAGCAACTGGTTTTTATTGCCTCAACGCCTGCCAGTACAAATTCAAATAACAGATTATGACCCGGTTCATTACCCGTTAAGTATAGGCGCTAGCGCCTATGTTTATATTCATACTCATTGAAATCATGGAAGGAGTCAGAAAATCTGACAGGCATATTCCTGTTCCCAAAAATTCTAAAGTGGCTTGGATATAACCTGCGGCTCATTAAACTGTGAGGACAGTGAGTTTGATATCAAATTGATAGAGAGTGTATTGCAATGCGGATTCATATTGGCTAATCGCCAAGGAATGATCTTAGCTGCATTGATAAGCGATGCCTTAAAATCAAATTATTTTCATAATCTATAAAATAGTGCTAAGCTTTTGCGGCTAAAGTGATGCAAAGGTCACTAAATCACTTTAGATAAGATTTATTTTTTAAGGAATAAGCAATGTTTGGTTTTTTTAGCGATTATAAGCAATACATCACTTTAAGAAATTTCGCTGTCATTTATAACGGGCTTACAGGCTTGGCGGTATTGTATAGCTTGTGGAGTAATCCTGAGGCTGAGCCATCCGAATACGTCATTGATATCTCGATTCATGCGCTGACTGCGATCACTTTAATGTGTAAACAAGCCCCAGAATCTGTTAAAGCTGTTGCTATGGCATTAAATACTTATAGGGGATTTGATGCCCTATTCAAGGCTATCACCTCACTTCCTTCTACAATCCCAGGTATCGCCAATGCAGTTGATGTCCTTAATCATCGTTTTAATTTTAAGGAGCTTGAAAAACTTGGTAATGAGGAAGAAGTAGAGTCCAGGTCAGCAGTTCAGCATACCATGTAAAGTGCGGCTCGTATTTTCTGGTAGAAAATAGCTATTAGTCAGCCATTTTCTACCAGGTTTTCTTATGTCAATCTCATGCTAAATAGTATTTCTGCATCTCAGCAACTTGAGTAGGCAGTTATTACTTGTAATCCAACAGAAAATTTTTCACAGCTAACCAATCAATATAAGCTTTCTTTTTATCCGAGGGATTGCGCAAAAGATAGGCAGGGTGATAGCTTACGATAAAAGGAGTATTGTCATAGTAGTGAATATGATTACGCAGCTGCTTCAGAGGCAGTGGTTTATCAAGTAAGAATTGTCCGGCGAAACGTCCTAACGCAAGGATTAAGTGTGGTTTAATGAGTTGAATTTGACGAGTCAGGAATGAACTGCATTGAGAAATTTCCTCAAGGGCTGGATCACGATTATTAGGGGGGCGACATTTCAAAACATTGGCAATGTAGATATCATTCTCTGTCATTTCAATACTACGTATCATCTTGTTTAATAAAAGCCCAGCCTTTCCCACAAAAGGTTGTCCTTTCTGATCCTCGTAAAAACCAGGTGCTTCACCAATAATCATCAGTTTTGCTTTTGGATTCCCGCGAGAAAAAACAGTTTGGGTGCGTGTTTTATGCAGAGAACAACGTACACAGGATGCCACTTCATCCGCTAAAGCTGCTAAATGCTTTTCACAAGAAGGAGTGGACTCACGCATCACCCAGACTTCAATTCCCATAGTCTGTAGATAGTAATTGTTCAATACATCTGACATAAAAAACTCATAATATTAATAGAATCCGGATTATAGATTAGACTTACCTTTTGTAGCTTGGTACTTACGCACCTCCAATCTCTTTGTTAAAGACATTATTTGCCTTGGCCTTGGAGTTTTGCTTAAGTCCTATAGTTAATCTATTGTATCAGTCCTATTTTAAAGAAAGAAACTTAAAAAAACATCATATACTCACTGCCTGTAAGAAATAGAGAGTTGAGGGGGTGAAGAATATTAAACAGAGACTGGAAAGAATATGAATAGCCAAAAGGATTTGAAACAATTAGATATTAAGCAAGTGATTGCCTGGGCATTCTACGATTTTGCCAATTCTTCCTATTTTGTAGTGATATTTACATTTGTCTTTGCAACCTATTTCACAAGTTACATTGCCCCTAATTCTATACTGGGAGCCGAATTGTGGAGTTATACAATTTCGCTTTCTGCTTTGCTCATTGCCCTGGTAAGCCCTATCGTTGGCGCAATAGCTGATTTTAGTGGGCATCATAAATCCTGGCTATTCGTTTTTACTTATTTGGGGGTTATTTCAACGGCTTGTTTGTGGTTTGCCTATCCTGATAGTCATTCTATTCCGTTGGTTTTAACTTGTATTCTGATTGGCAATTTTGCCCTGGAAGTAGGGTCTGTGTTTTATAATTCCTTTTTGGCTAATTTGGCTCCATCAAACTATCTGGGCCGGATTTCTGGTTGGGCTTGGGGTTGTGGTTATCTGGGAGGATTGCTGTGTCTGATTATATCCTTATTTGTTTTTGTGAAAGGTGATCTTGGTGGATTGTTGTTTGGAACAGAGAGTTTTGCCAATATTCGAGCTGTCACTGTATTTGTGGCTTTATGGATTAGTCTGTTTAGCCTGCCTTTGTTTTTAATGGTGCAACAAAAAACAGGGGAGCATTTGACAGTGGGTACTGCGATTAGGAAAGGTCTGCAAGAATTGTGGTTAACAATAAAAACTCTGCCTAAACAACGTGATCTGTTCTTATTTTTAATAGCCAGAATTTTTTATATCGATGGATTGAACTCCATATTGGCACTAGGTGGTATTTATGCGGCTGGCAATTTTCATTTGAGTGTTAGCGATATTATGGTGTTTGGGATCATTTTAAATATTACTGCAGGCCTTGGTGCGGGATTATTCGCCTGGTTTGATGATTGGATTGGATCTAAAAAAACTATTCTGATTACCTTGGCGTGCCTGACAATAACTTTTTGTTTTCTGTTAACCATCCGCTCAAATACCTTATTTTGGGTTTGTGCACCTGTGTTTGGTATTTTTGTTGGTCCTGTCCAGGCTGCCAGTCGTACTTTTTTGGCACGTTTGGCAAAACCCGAAGAGATGACAAGAATGTATGGTTTTTACTCTTTTTCTGGCAAGGCAACCAGTTTTCTGGGGCCTTTACTGGTTAGTATAATCACTGCGCTAACCGAGAGTCAGCGTTTGGGTATGGCTGTTCTTATTCCTTTTTTTATCATCGGAGGCGGACTATTATTATTGGTTCATGAAAATGAATAAGAAAAATCCTGGGAAGATTGATTTTTCCTGTCTTAAAGTGACGTATGGGCTTGATAGCTAAGGGAGAGCAAAATTTACCTCTTTGTTTTTACAAGTTATTTCTTATGATATACTTTGCTCTAATATGAAAATTATTATACCTCTATTATTTGTGGTCATTAGCGCCTGCGGGCATGCTTTTTCTTGCCATGATCCACAAACAATCATTCAAAAACCCATACAGTTTGACAAAAAACGGATTGCCTTAACCCGGGAATATCAGTTTACTCATTATGGCATTGATTCCGAGTCGATAGAAATTGAGCCTAAAATGATAGTATTGCATTGGACTTGCATACCAAGCTTCGATACCACTTTCCGCATATTTGATACCCCCGCTTTACCCACCAGTTCGCCAAGACGAAATGAATTGCCCGGGGATTTAAATGTATCAAGCCATTTTTTAGTCGACAGGGATGGAACTATTTATCAACTGATGCCAGAAACATGGATGGCAAGACATGTGATTGGCTTGAATCATTACGCGATTGGTATTGAAAATATTGGCGGTGTTGATAGTAAAGACGATTTGACTGAGGAACAAGCCAAGGCAAATGCCTTTCTTGTGTGCTATCTCAAGGAAAAATACCCGCAAATAAAATATGTTATCGGCCATAATGAATATTTACAGTATAAGAGAACGGCTTTGTGGTTAGAGAAGGATCCAAATTATCAAACCGATAAAACGGATCCTGGGCCAACTTTCGTTAAAAAAGTAAAACAATTAATTGCTGCGTCATAAACTGATAAACTCATTAAAATTTATTTCCCTTATCTCAAGTATTTAATTCAATTTACACTACTTATAATAAGGGTGATGCATCTATACGATATGCCTATGAAATTTGATTTTTAGGAGTTATCAAATGACGTTATTAAGTCAATTAACTCGTTCCTTTTAACTCCAATTTAACCCCCACATAGTTATCTCTGAAACTATTACCACGGACTGAGTGTGCATAAACCGGGGTAATCCGTACTAATTTATACAGATAATCAAAACCAATACCATAACTGTAACCATTTTTTGCTAATAGCAATTGAGGAAGTGGGGCTATGGTAACAAAGTCAGGACCAAGCACAGGCCTGCTAAAAGATCGACTAGTCAATTGAATTAAACCGCCATTTAAAAAGGGTGAAAAATGTTCATTGATTTGATAATAAAGCCGCACATGCTCTACCAACGTCCCAATTTTGGTTGTCAGTGCAGGCACACCAACAGGTTGATCTGGGAATGTCAGGATGTAGTCCGGTTGATTGAAATTACTGTATAAAAAGGTCAAGTCTCCTTGCAAATAAAACAATTTATAAGTTTGCCCAAAAAAGGTGCGTATTCCAACTGTATTATCATTTCCGTAATATTTTGCATAACCGGTTAAAGGTGTATTGCCGTCAATTGTGACCGTATTGATTAACCTAAAGCGATCTCGTCCAAAATTGGCGAATACATCAAGAAAAACTAACGAGGTTATTTGTTTCAATACATGAAAATAAACCCCATTATCCTCTATAGAACCATGATTTTGGCTCAGTGCATTGGTTATTCTTGAGTTTGAATCAGTATTAGTTGTAATGTTATAAAGATTCAGTCCCCAATAGAAATTGCCCAAGCGTAGATTCTCTGCTCCAACACCGTTAAAATTGGTATGTCCGGAGTATAGATTAAACAGTGCTCCTTGATATGATGAGAATTTAAATTCATCGTAAGAACTATTCAATACGGCTTTTGGTTTTAAATAATGACGTAATAGTTGCTCTATTTCTTGCGTATTTTTTAAAACGCTTTTAGTTTCCAGTGGCTCGGTTTTGGAAAAACAGGTTGATGCAAAGAATAGAAGAAATGATAAAAAAATACAGGGTTTCATTATATTCCTTTAAAAAATGGTTAATTATTTAGTTATAAAATGGTTTCTAAGTATTTCCACAACCTACTATTAAAAAAGAAAGCTCGCCTGTAGAAATATTAAACTCACTGCTGGCGTTCCATTGATTAACTTGATCTGCCGTTGAATTATAGCTTGCCAGTTGCTCGGGGGTTAAGTGGTTAACGGCATTTTGAACAGCCTGTTGAACTGTGGTTGGGCTACTGGCACAACTTGAAAGTCCTAAGGATAGAAATAATATGAACCAACAAGTCCACCCCGGCTGCAATAAATGTAACACTGTATACCTCCTGTAATTGAAAAATAAATATTTAGGCGTGTTTGAAATAAAATAAGAATTTATAAGGGAGAAAGTGTATTATAAAAGGGGCTAGGATATATATGTTTTTGTGAATTTTTAAATACAATTATCGGATTAACAAAGAGCAAAGGAACGATTTATGCGTAAGAACTTATTGAAAATAATGATTGTTCTCAGTATTGGATTATTAACATATGAAAACACTTATTCACTAACTCAAATAACTTCGGACAAGGCTGGTGATTTTTCAATTGAGTCTGGCGCTGTATCTAAATCCACTTTTAGCTCTTGTGGAAATTCCATAGCAAACTGTCTGGTGACCCTAAAGCTCATGATTCCTAATGAGGGTTTTGTCATTATTCATAATAATTCGAGTAGAACGCTGACGAATGTCAGGGCTTATTTTCCAGAGGAATTGCAAAATCAGGTTAATCAAAATGCCTCTGCATGTATTTCATTGGCTCCGGGCTTATCCTGTCGGTTAACTTTTAGACCAACTGAGATGAGTCAGTTTTTAGAGCGAACAGCTATCCCAATTCATGGGGACAGGACAAGTACGGCATTTTTTGATTTAGAAATAACAGAATAAAGATATATCTGATAATGTTTTATTCAATCAGCTGCCAGTCTGGATGAGCGCAGAAATGCTTGCACATGTGCCTTCTGAAACTGTCTGGGCTGTTAGAGATAAATGATTTATCAGTGCTTTTTTTGCCCTATTGCTTTTAAATAAAAATCAGGCTTTGGATAATGTTGATATTCAAATGTTGTAAACATTCCTGCATTTAAATGATATAAATTATGGCAATGGTTAGCCCAGATGCCGGGGTTTAGTGCATCGAACTGTACTTTCACTGTCGAATGCGGTTGCACTAACAGGGTATCACGCATAGCTCCATCCAATGGTTGACCATCAATTTCAGTGACTTGAAAGACATGTCCATGGAAATGCATGGGATGAGACATAGAGGATTTATTTTCATAGATCATTTCAACACGATCACCGAAATGGATTACTTTTGGCGTGACATCTGGCCAGCTTTGCTTGTTCATGGTCCAAATATAACCATTCATTTGACCATCAAGCACATAGTGCAAACGAACATTTATTTTTTTACTGATTAAGGTGTTTTTTCCTTTTAATTTTTTTTCCAAGTCATAGTAATTGACACGACCCATTTTATTATTGGTATTGGGCAATAGTGTCGGATTAGGTGTGTTTGCCGTTTTTAGAATTAAACCGGTTTGTTTGTTTGTTCCTTCTGCCAGGGCTTTAATAGGGAATGCCCCACCTTCAGAGGGAATCTCAACAATCAAATCCATACGATTACCAACGCCAATAGGAAAAGAATTATCCACAATAGGCTCAATGTTTTCACCATCGACAGCAATCAAAGTGGCTGATAGTTTCCCGGTATCAATTTTAAAATTGGTGGAGGAAGACGCATTGATGATTCGTAATCTTACTTTTTTTAAGGGTTGAACTGAAACAACATTGGGTGCGGCTAATGTCTTTTTGTTGGCGAGAAATGCATCGTAGGTCACGTCATTCAAATCGTTACCAGCATCCATTTTCTTCATGTCCATTTTGGCATTTCTTAACTGGTCAAATATTAACTGGGGATCTTTATAAGTAAAATCCTCTAAAAACAGGACGGTTTCTTGTAAGCCTTTATACGGGTCATCATTATCATAAATAATTAAAGGGGCAGAAAGTTGCTTTTGCTCTTGAAATTTTTGATGGGAGTGCATCCAATAAGTCCCGGCTTGCAATAACCTGTAGTTAAATGATTTATTTTGCCCTGGTTGAATCAGGATTTGACTCACCTCAGGTACTCCATCCTGATCACTTGGGACAATCAATCCATGCCAATGAAGCGTTATTGGTGATGCACTTTTATTTTCAACTACAACATGAAACATCTCTCCTTTATTGGCAAAGTAACCCTTGTTGTCCTTTGTGCCATCTGGGTGGGTAAAAGTGAGTTTAAATTCCTTGGTTTTTTTTCCTGTACCATCGACCTGGAATTCTTCCTCACTGACGGTTATGACCGTCGGTTTAAGTTTGTTATCGGTTGCATAAGAGGAGTTAAACGGGGTTATCATGATAGTCAATGCCATGATAAAAAAGGATATTCTACTCAAAGTTTGCACTGTCATTTTATTGATTAGAGTTCTTTGCCAACGGGCTTTGGCTGGAGGAGTAATTGTATAAAAATCTATAGTATTGGTCATTATGCTGGTCTTTCCATGTCCATGATAGTTTTATTATTTTTATCAGTTAATAACGCAGTAAGCAAATCCCCGATTTTAGGGATTATCAGGGATTAATTTTGAGAATCAGCCGCGTGATTGCAAATAATTCTCGTTTGTATTATTGTTCTCATTTACTGGAGTTACACCATGCTTTCAAGTTGCAATAATTCATGAAGGACGAGTGATTCGGCGTTTTTTTACAAGGAAAATGATGAAAAAGATTTTTTTAACATCGATGATTGGGATGGTTTTAAATTCTGCATACGCTTTTGAGCAAATGGGAGGATGTGGGGCTCATACCTGGCATGAAGTGACATCGAAATCGGGTTCCTGGAAAATCACTTTAAAAATGATCAGTCAGAATGGCCAATTTGTTGATCCTTCGTGTGCGGAAATTACTGAAACAGGATTGACTCAGAATAATCCTTTAAACTATGGTCTTAAATTCAGCAAAGACGCAGATTTTAACCTGGCGTATACTTTAACGGCTGTGAGTGAAGAGCAGGGTTTTCAATCAAAAGCCTGTGTGTTTGTTATCACGGCTAATGGTCCTGCGCAACCGGATATTCAGGCGCTTAGCTATCATGGGGCTGAATGCGCATGGCGCGTAGTCAAAGGAGTAGGGGAAAATTTTAGTGTCGGATAGTTTATGAAGCGGCCTAAAACCACTTCTTTTTTCTGAAAATTAAAAACAGTATCAGAGCACACAGCACGATTAATCCAAGTGCCCCAAAATAGCCATATTTCCAACCTAATTCCGGCATCCAATAGAAATTCATCCCATAAATTCCGGTAATTAAACTTAAAGGTAAGAATATGGCCGCAAAGGCAGTTAGTACTCTCATAGTCTCATTCATGTTTTGCATCAACTGATTGTCGATTTGTCCTAATAAGCCATTTAATATATCGCGAAGAGAGTCTATTTCATTGACAATGAGATGGCAGTGATTCGATAAATTATATAAGGAGGTTCGACACTGTTCTGAGATGACTAAAATATTTCGGCTGGTGAGACGCATTAATATTTCTCTTATTGCTATGGTATAACGCTTAATTTTCATGACGCCATGCTTTAATTCCAAAACTTGCGAATAGGTGTTTTTATTGGTGGTACGAACTTGCGCGTCCAATTGATCGGCCAATTCTTCATAAGCTAAATGAATCTTGGCATAATCATTAATTACTCCTTCCAGAAGCAAAAATAACAAAAAACAAGATGTTTTAGCATAGGGTAAGGATTTTGGGCAGCTTTTTAACAGGTCAAACAAAACTGAAGAAAGTGTTTTAGAAGCGGTAAAGCAATAATTGGGTGTGAGATGAATAATCAAATTGCCAAAATCAGCATCATAATTGTCATTCAACTTCATTGAACACAAGCCTTGAATTTGCAATGTGAGTGCTTCATCGATCTCTATGGTTGTGGATCTGTTGTCTTTTTCTCCACACAATTGAATCACTTCTTCAGGTAATCGTAATTTCTCTTGCAATTTTTTAAAGATGTTTTTTTGGTTTAAATTGCTATGTACCCAATAAATTTTATCTTTATCCTGGTAATCGATGTTTAAATCCTCAATCGCAATTTTTTGCATACTATGATTTTTTAAATCAAATTCAACGGCGATTGAATCAAACGAATGCATTTCAATGCCCATCCTTATTCGATTAATTTCCTCATATAGTTTAAGAATAGGAGACTTAGATGATATTGACAAACTATTTTTAAATAGTCCGGGTTTTCCAATAGACTGTGAGTGTCTCGTGGAGAGCTAATCTCCTGTTTGGCTTTCGTCTTGTTTTGATTCTATCCCTATATATAATTCAGATTCTGCTTTGGGCACGAAAAAGTGAATTTAAGCCTAAATGAGTATAAAATCAAAATCCATTAATGTAGTTTATTTTTGAGCGCTTAATGAATGAAGCTATGGAAAAAATTGAAAAGATGTATCAACTGATTATGGAAATAAATAAGTTGAAGCCGGTGTTTCGCAATACCGTAACTACTCCACAACGGAATGAAAGCACAGCGGAGCATTCCTGGTCGGCCTCTATGATAACCCTTATTCTCATGAATGAATTAAAAAGAGAATTTACAGAGGTCGATGAATTAAAAACTATTAAATTGGTTCTTATCCATGATGTCGTTGAAATTTATGCTGGAGATGTTCTGGCTTTTGATTTGGAAGCAAGGAAGGATAAGGAAAAAGTTGAATTGGAAGCGCTTGAAAAACTAAGAGCTGTCTATCCTTCATTTGGGATAGAATTGGATAGTTTATGGCATGAGTTTGAAGAAAGAAAAAGTCTTGAGGCAAAAATTGCTAAAGCAGCCGATGCGATTTGTCCAATTTTCCAACGTCTCCAGGCAAAACAATCTTATATCCCTTTTAATATTTCAATGGCGCAACTTGAGAAAACAAAATACCCTTATTTTCAATTTAGTGAAACGTTTAGTAATTTGTTTGAAAAATTAAAAGTGGATTTACGCAAAGAGCAACTCATTCTTTCCTAGTGTCATTTATGCTTGCTTTCAACACATCCTGCCAGACTCAATGTTAAAGAGCTCTCAAGACAGATTAAAAGTTGGTGAATCAAAAATGAATCCTCTATACTTTTAAAAACTCTTATTATCAAGAAGATAAGCATTATGTATGATGATCTATGGAAGCCCTATGTGTCTACCGGCCTACCCTCTTTAAAATTGGGTGGCATTGTCTTAAATGGTCAATTACTCTCTGAAACGCCTATTCACTTAGTGTTAAAGGCTTTTAATCGGCATGGTTTAATTGCAGGTGCTACCGGAACAGGTAAAACGAAAACCATGCAGGTATTGGCTGAGCAATTATCCCTAAATGGTGTACCCAGTTTAGTGATGGACATTAAGGGGGATATTTCTGGCTTGGCTATTCCAGGTGAAACCTCTACTAAATTAATGGATAGAGGTCAGCAGTTAGGTATCGATTTTACTCCCCGAGGTTTTCCAGTAGAGTTATTGACACTGACTCCACAAGACCCCGGGGTTCCATTACGTGCGAGAATTGATGATTTTGGCCCCCTGCTTTTTTCGCTGATGCTGGATCTGAATGACACTCAAGCAGGTGTTGTCACTGTATTATTTGAGTATGCCAAGGCGAATCAACTGAATTTGGTTAATTTGGATGATTTTAAATCTTTGCTCCAATTTGCCCAAACGGATAGAGGCAACCAGCTGATTGCTGCCCAATATGGAGGAATAGCTTCCACATCGATTGGGACTATTGTTCGTAAAATCATCGAGATCGAGTCTCAGGGAGGCAAACAATTTTTTGGTGAACCTTCCTTTGTCATTCAGGATTTGCTGAGAACCGACGCAAATGGCCATGGTGTTATCTCGATACTAAGATTATTAAATATGCAGGAAAAACCTAAATTATTTTCCAGTTTTATGCTGAAATTGCTGTCTGATGTTTACCGCCAAATGCCGGAATTAGGTGATCCTGACAAACCACGGCTGGTTCTCTTTATCGACGAGGCGCATTTAATTTTTAATTATTCCAGTAAAGCATTGCTTAATTTAATAGAAACAATAGTTAAGTTAATCCGATCTAAAGGAATTGGTTTGATATTTTGTACTCAAACGCCTAACGACATTCCTGAGGTTGTTTTAAGCCAATTGGGGTTAAAAATCCAACACTCATTACGTGCTTTTACTGCAAAAGATCGAAAAGCTTTAAAATTGGTATCGCAGAATTTTCCAGTATCTAATTACTATAATACTGAGCAACTACTTACGACTTTAAGTATAGGGGAAGCTTTAGTGAGTGCTTTGGATACCAAGGGTCAACCGACGCCTTTAGTTCATGCGATGATTAGAGCACCTGAATCGCGTATGGGGACTTTAAGCAATGAGGAATTAAAAGTTTTAGTGAATGAATCACTCCTTTTCGCTAAATATTATCAAATGATCGATGTGCCCTCTGCGAAAGAGAAATTGTCTGAACTAACCTCTGGCCAACAAGTTGCAAAACAACAGACCAGTCAGAAAGAAAACAATTCCTCCGTGTTGAATAATTTAAGTAAAAACACCTTATTCCGACAAGTGGTACGTCAAGTTTTTAGAGAACTCACCAGAGCGATTTTGTCTTTGTTTAAGAATAAAAGGAACTAGACCGGTTATCTTCCATATTAATTTTTTAACTTATACCACGCATAGTCAAAATAAATGCAATTCAATCGACAAGGATATACATGATAAACATCACAGGAACCTACACTGATCAATATCAATTGGCTATGGCTCAAGTTTATTTTTTAAAAGGATATCATGAGCATATAGCGACATTTGATTATTTTTTTCGTGCTCTTCCTTTTAAAGGAGGCTATGCGATTTTTGCGGGTCTGGAGGATTTACTGGATGTTTTGGAGCAACTTCGTTTTGAACAACAAGATATAGAGTTTTTACAACATCAGAATATGCATCCTGATTTTATTAACTATTTGAAGCAGTTCAAGTTCAATGGCGCGTTGTATGCGTCGCTCGAGGGAGATGTTGTATTTCCCACTCGGCCCGTGGTTAGTATCGAAGCCAATTTGATTGAAGCACAAATCATAGAAACTTTATTATTAAATATACTTAATTTTCAGACACTTATTGCGACAAAAGCCAGGCGCATCAGGCAGGTTGCCGGAGAGCGTATTTTAATTGATTTTGGATTAAGGAGAGCACAGGGTGCTGGAGGGTATTTTGCAAGCCGTGCAGCTATAGTTGGTGGTTTTGATTCGACAAGCAATGTCAGAGCAGGACGTGATTATTCAATTCCTGTATCGGGTACTATGGCTCATTCTTTTATCCAAAGTTACGATAACGAGATACACGCTTTTTTTGATTATGCTGAAGCTTGGCCGGAGAATTGCATCTTGTTAGTAGATACTTATAATACCTTGCAAAGTGGTGTTCCTAATGCAATCAAAATAGCTAAGGAAATGGAGAGGAAAGGACATAGACTCAAAGGTATTCGCTTGGATAGTGGTGATTTGGCATGGTTAGCCAAGAGGGCTCGCCACATGTTGGATGAGGCTGGTTTAAATTATGTGGCTATTACAGCTTCCAATCAACTCGATGAGTATGTTATCAAAAATTTGTTAGAGCAGGATGCGCCTATTGATGCTTTTGGTGTGGGAACCAATCTTGCGATTGGCGCTCCCGATGCGGCTCTTGACGGGGTTTATAAATTGGCATTTGTAAATGGTCAACCCAGGATTAAATTATCGGATACCCCTGCAAAGATCACCATTCCTTATCAAAAACAAGTATACAGGGTATTCGAAAGAGATGGGATGTATCGAGGTGCGGATGTTGTCGGTCTCAAAACGGAAAAAAAAATTGATATGATGCATCATCCTTTTGAAATTTTAAAATCGCTTTCGATAAAGCACTATAAAAAAGAGGCATTACTGCATAAAGTGATGGAAAACGGCAAACGGTTACTACCTAAAAAATCACTTGGAGAAATAGCCAGGTTTAGCCAGCAATGTTTTGATCGATTGCCTTTGGAATATAAGCGTTTTATTAATCCTCATACCTATAAGGTGGGTTTAAGTACCGAGCTTAAGATGAAGAGAGATCAACTGATAGCTGAACACTCAAGGTAGTTTTATGAAAACTTTAATCATCCTCGACGTTCAAAATGATTTCATGCCTGGCGGACCATTGGGAGTACCGAATGGTGATGCTATTGTTCCCGTTATTAACAGCATTTTGCACTATTTTGATCTGATTGTTGCATCACAAGATTGGCATCCCTCTAATCACATCAGTTTTGCTTCCAGTCATAGTGGCAAGAAACCTTTTGAAAAAATCAAACTGGGAAATATTGAACAAACTTTATGGCCCGACCATTGTGTTCAGGGCAGCATTGGAGCTCAATTTCATCCGCAATTGAATACTAATCCTATTGAAGCCATTTTTAGAAAAGGAACAGACCCCAATATAGATAGCTACAGTGGTTTTTATGACAATTTGCATCAGAAAACTACAGGACTTGCTGGTTATCTGCGCGAAAAAGGCGCTAAAAAGCTTTATTTTTGTGGTTTGTGCGCTGATATTTGTGTCTATCTTACCATCAAAGATGCTTTTAGTGAGGGATTTAATTGCTGTTTGATTGAGGATGCAACTCAAGCGCTTGTGAAGTATGATTTCATAAAAATAAAAAAAGAATTTATAAAACAAGGAATTAGCATAATTGACAGTTCAAATTTGCTTAATAATTTACAATAAAATGGTTTGATTTTTAAACTTGTATATTTTAGCTCACTAATTGATAAAGGAATTTGATATCAAAGGAAATCCCGGCGTATTTTTAAGACCCGCTACCATAAGGTTTCGTAATGATTTCAAGAAGGTGCCCATTAGGATCATTAAAATATAATCCTCGCCCCCCATCATTATAATTCATTTGACCTAATCGGGTTTGTCCTGGATCAGCCCAATAATCTATTTTAAGTTCACAAATTCTCTTAAAAATGTCATCAAATTCAGTTTCTGTTACTAAAAAGGCATAATGTTGGGGAGTAATTTCTTTATTTGTTTTACAGAAATCAAGGCTCAGATGGTTACTCATCTCAACTACCATAAATGGGCCATATGGAATTGCTTCAGGTAAGCCCAAAATCTCTGTAAGGAAGCGAGCCGATTTATCACGATCTTTTACCCACACGATAGTATGATTCAATTGTATACTCATCATGATTCCTTGTTTTTGTCGGTATAAGAAATTATTTCATTACTTTTTATGAAAGAAAAGAATAATCCCATCATTAAAATGCATAGAAGAATGTAAATTGCTGGCAATAAATATTGTGACATTGGTAGTAAGCTTAATCCCAAGATAACCACTGTAACCAATCCCATATTGATGAAGTTCATTACAGCGGAGCCATGGGCTTTATCGGAGGTATGATTCATGGCAAATGTCGAAGCATTTGCAAAAATAAAAGATAGTCCCAGATATATGAATATCATAGGAAGAAAGAGCTTGATGAGCGCTGAATGATGGGTTAATGCCGCCATCATCATCGCCAGTGCGGCAAACCCTGAGATTGAAATACCTAATTGGATTCCTGCACGTTGCGAGTATTTTTTTGCAAATTGAGCAGACAGGACTGAGCCCAGGGTCAGACCTAAGGAGGGTAAAATATTGGCAAAGCCATACTCTGTTGTACTCATTCCTAGCAAATTGATGGCAATAAATGGTGCTGTTGCTGCAAAAATGTAGACAAAACAGGATGCACCACCCATTAGTGCTCCACCAGAGATTAATGGTTTGTTTTTAAATTGACTTACATATCCATAAAACAGATGCTTCATTTGAAAAGCGTCAAGTTGAAGACTTTTTTGTGTTTCGGGAAGCTGTCTGACCATAGCAAGCAGAATGACTCCATAAGCAGTTCCTGCATAAAAGCAACTTTCCCAGCCATAATGGGAGTTTAAAATGCCGCCAATTGCAACACTCAAACCGGGTGCTATCGCAAAAGCCAGCATCAGATAGGCGGTTTTTTGTGTGGCTAATTTGGGTTCATAGGATTCATTAACCAAAGTGAAAGCCATTTTCAGTCCTACGCCGGATCCTAGAGCCAATAAAAACCGCCCTAAAACAAGTAATGAATACATGGAAAAAAAACCGGCCAATACACATAAAAGACTGCTTATAATTTGTAAGCTAATACCGATATAAAGTGTTCTTTTTCTTCCATAGCGATTCGCTATAGGGCCATAAATAAGTTGCCCCAAGGCATAACCAATCAAAAAACTGGTGATAGTCTGTTGTGCAGTATGTTCTGTTATACCAAAAAATAAAGTGATATTGGGCAATGCCGGTGTAAATAAGACTGCATTCACGGAAGCAAAAGAAATTAACAACAGTAAGGTAATGAAAGAGAGTTCATTTTTTGGATACATGATAAGAATATGTTTAACGATTAACAGTTAAGAACAGTATAATTATTGACAAAATAATTAACAATATCATAATAAATTAACAACTATTAACTATATTGCAATAATTAAATTGAAATCATGAGTAAATTTGATCAAATTACTTACTTTATTGCTGTTGTCGAAGAGCATGGTTTTGCAGCAGCTGCAAGAAAATTTGGTGTATCTACAGCTGCTGTTAGTAGGCAGATTGCTCGTCTTGAAGCCGAACTAAAAGCAGAGCTGTTGGTCAGAACAACTAGAAAATTATCATTAACTGAGATTGGAGCTCGCTATTATCAGCAATGCAAAAAGGCTCTTTTGGAGTTGAATGAGGCAGACATCGCGATTGCTAATAGCCATAATGAAGCGGTGGGCATATTAAATGTCACGAGTAGTCGTTATTTTGCTATGAGATTTATTCTCCCTTATTTACCAGAATTCATGGATTTAAATCGAAAATTGCAGATTAAAATTGAATTGGCAGAAAGATTTCCTGATTTAGCCCAGGAAAGCGTTGATGTGCTTTTTGGTGTTTCCATGGAGGGCCCACCAGAGCTGGTGCGTAAGCGAGTTTCTACAACACGATATGTGCTTTGTGCATCACCAGATTATCTGGCAAAAAATGGTATTCCGAAAATACCCTCCGATCTTGCGAAGCATCGCTATATAACCCATAGCATGCGAAATCCTGATAATTTGATTACATTTAAAGGCGGCGAGCAGATTTATGTTGAACCTGTGTTATGGCTCAATGACAGTCGTGCCTTGTGTGAGTGCGCCATACTTGGGATAGGGATTATCAAATTACATGAATACATAGTGGCTGAAGCATTACAAGATGGGCGCCTCATTGAGATTTTGCCTGAATTCCGGGAGTCCAATTTATCGGTGTATCTCTATTATCAGGCAAGCCGATATTTACAGCCTAAGATACGAAGATTTATTGATTTTTTTACAAAGTAACAATAATGGTTCTTTTCACTGAATCCCAAATGGTACTATCCTAGCATTTTTATATGAAATGCCATTTATGAGAACGCTATCTGTGATAAATTGCAGGAGCCTATGTTTGAAAATAAGCTGGAGTTTAATCTCTTCAGTAAATTGATGATCAATTAACATTTCAATCAAGTTGAAGTTAAGATCTATTTTTCTGATTGTATAAGTGTCATAAAACATGATAAAATGTCCACAATTTTTACTATTTGTTTGCATATCTGTTAACCCTATAGGATTGCAATGTATAGTGCCACTTTAGTTTATTTAATTTTTAGAAGCTAATATGCATAAAAAATACAACTACTACAGTCTTGAAAAAGAAAAAAAAACATTCTGGCAACATATACTGGATATTCTGAAGGCCCCATTTAGACTACCTGGTTGGATCGTTTCTTTTTTCCTCGCACGAAATATTACTCATGTGGCATTAAATCCTAATAATGTGCCACAACAACGTTTAATACATCTTACTAAAACAAGCAATCGTCCAGAGGATGATATTGTTGTCGTTAATTTCAAAAAACGGCCTCCTCACAAATGGTTTAATGACACTCTGATTAAAATAGCCAATACCATTGCGGCTCTTCCTTTTGTAACACCAAGATTACGTACAAGGTTACATTACGATAATGAGAATGATATCAATCATGTGAACAATTTGCTTGCCGAGATTGATGCGCTTGTTCAGGGCAAATCAAAACAAAAGTATTGCAAAGGCAGAGCATTCGATTGGTCAAAAATTCATCTCAAAGGGTTAGAGTTCCTGGACCCTAAAATGAGAGGATATGTATATGAACAACTGCATGAAAAATACGGCCATGTTTCATATATAACAAAACGCAAACCTAATATTGAATTTTTCACCTTAAAAACCCCTGATGGAAGTGAATTAGATTCAGTGCAAGTCACAGGTGAAGAAGAAGAACAAAAACCAATGGGTGAGCGCAAGTTTATTATTACCTGTATTGCGCGGGATCAGAATTTCATTAATTGGATAAAGGATTTAAACTATACGGCAAAAAATCTGGGCGCCACGGCCATCAGTTTCAATTACAGAGGTGTGGATTACAGTCGCGGTCTTGTCTGGACAGAAAATAATCTTGTCGATGATATTCTGGCTCAGGTTCAAAGATTAATTAGTCTTGGTGCCGACCCTAGGAATATCTGTCTTGACGGTATGTGTATAGGTGGAGCGGTAGCAACAATTGCTACAGCAAAACTTCATGAGAAGGGCATGAAAGTCAAGTTGAATAATGAACGCTCTTTTACTTCTCTTTCTTCTCTCGTATTTGGTTTTATTGTACCTGAATTACAAACAGCAAATTGGTGGAGTCCTTTAACTTATGGTCGTTTTGTACTGGCTGGTGTAGTTTATGTTTTACTCACGCCTTTAATTTGGATGGCAGGATGGCCAGTTGATGTTACCAAAGCCTGGAATAGAATACCTACTCAGGATAAAATGTATTCTGTTGTTCGGGATAAAGACAATGGCTTGTACGATGGAGTAATTCACGATCACTTCTGTTCCATTGCAGCATTAGTTGACTCTCAAATTAATTCTATTTTATACAAATTATCCACTGATCAGTCGCTTACTGAGGAAGAAAAACAAATTCTGTGTGATGATCAGTTTTCTCACCATTTTAAACCAAGTCAAAGTGTTTTAAAAAATCCAAAATACAAAGGCCCGCATTTTATTTCCCGACAAGATTTGGTTGCAGAGCTTGGTCATAGCGAGGAATATACCAATCATGATTATTTCCTTGACCGCTTGCGGGAAAAATTTCAATTGGATCGTGCTGCACGGCCAGTTGCTTTGGCTGAAGAGGAGGGAAAGGATATAGAGGAGATTCTACCTCAACCGTCTCAAGATACAGAGCACCCCTTAATTATTGCCAGCAGTGGGGGAACAGGACATATCTCCGCCACTCATGGCATCATTAATGACTTACAGAGTAAAAAAGATAATGTTGTCATTACGCAGCATCATGCCGAGCTCTACAAAAACAAGCCCTTCTCAATTACATCTGCTCTGATTCGTATTGGCGTTTGGTTTACTTCTCTTCCTATCCTGGAGGACATACTGAAAGGAGTTATGAGGTTTATAGGATATCCCGTTTTACCGAGTTCCTCCATCTTCTGGGATCAAATGTCCAAAATACAGCAAAGTGAAACCAAAAATGAAAATGGAATTGAAACAGGCAGAACCCGTCCTTATGTGGATATGCTGTTGGATATATACCCTGAGGGATATGAATACACCGCGTTCAATAATGCGACTCACTTGACTTCCAGTATTGAAGACATTCAAACCATGATAAGCTTCAAGGGACATGTTGAAGAGGATAACAGGAATATAGTCTATCAAAATATATTACAACGCCTTATGCGTGCTGCGAAACAGAATACTCCTTACACAAGATTAATTTCCACACAGGCACTCTCTTTGGGAGCTATTTGCGATGCCGTTAAATACTACAATACGGTATTTTTGCCTGTATACAATGCTGAAAGGAGAACTTCCTATCAGCCTATTACTATTGATCAGTACATGACCGATTTACCTTCACTGGGTTGTATTCATTTTATGAATAATTTGGAGGAACTCACAGCAGAGCAAAGGCAATTGATGGAGGTACATGCAGTGAATATGAGCGAACCATTTAAAGAGGCGCATTTTGGTAAAGAACAAGGCTTTAAAGCGGTTCATAATATTGATCCACGTAATAACCCAATGATTCGCAATGCCTTTAAAGACCCTTCATTGACAAAGTACCTGGATAAGAGCCAGTCATTTGATTTGCACTTTAATGTTTATAAAAAGGAAAAACAAAACGCACTGCCAGTACTGAATGGTAAAGAAAAAATTACAATCAAATCGCATGCTAAAATTGCTTCCATCATGATAGGCTCTCTGGCAGCAAATGCTTCCGCTGATTATGCGAAGTATTTATTGAATCAAGGGTATGATCATATTTTTCTTTTCGGTGGGCTTAATGATTCCATTGCCAAACGCATCGATCAGATCATCAATTCTTACCCTGCCTCCAGGCGTGAAGAGATACGTAGGAAAATTATTCTCCTCGGGAATCAATCTGATGTCGAAATGGCACCGATAATGACCCGAAGTAACTGCGTGGTTATCCGTGGAGGTGGCTTGAGTGTCATGGAACAAATGGCTATGCCCATTATGGATGATAAAATTGTATTATTACATCATGAAGATAATGAAGATGGCCCGTTAACATCCGGTCTCAGTTGGGAGGATGGTAATGCCGATAAATTAATCGAGTATCTGTCTGAAAAAGGGGCTTACGCTAGAAAAACATCCCCTAGTCTGTGTTCCGGTCATCTTCATGAGGCAGAAAAGAGTTTCGAAAAGAAATATAATGCTCAACTGAAATCGACAGAAACCGCGAAAAAAGTAGATTTAACTATTCCTCAACAAGAAAAGCATCCTCTGAAAAAAGAGTGGGATAGAAAAACGGGATATACTGAATCCGGAGATATATTATCCCATCAGCATAGATTTTTTAACACGATACCTGAAGTAAGAGAGCCATTTTGCTCTAAGGAAGATGTACACCATCATGAATTCTCTAGTCAAAGTTTGGTTAGTGTAAGCGCTGGTTGAGGAAATATGCCTCTAATCATCGAATCTCGTTTGACTCAGGTGACTCAGGACAGCATAAATTTATGATTAGCAATACCTACGGATTGATGCAATTCCAAAGAGCATAATGTCATTTTTTGCCCACAGATAGGAGTTTTGTATAATATTTTTGCATTTTGATAAATAAAAGTAATTTATTGTCATTAATTGTTTATTTTAATAGTAGAGAAATCAATATGCCTAAAATTTTAGATAGCAATGCATACCGCGAGATGGAAAATGATCTCAATAATCTTTTCGAGCAAATTTATAAACATGATAAAAAAGACAGAACTGCGATTACATTACAAGTTCAGCAATTTTTAGATAATTTAAGTGAATCCATAAGGGATCATTCTCGCTTATTACTTACCAAAATTACCAGAGAAGAACTCATTTATTTTAAGGAAAAGAAACCTGGAGATTTGCGAGAGAAATTTCAAAATATCGATGGGATGAGTGATTACTTTAACAATTTATCTGCATTGATTAATTTCTCGGTGATGCAGCAAGAAGATCCTACTCTGCGGGTTTTTTATTATGATATGTATATTCAACTAATGAATTTTTGCTATCTTAAAGGGGATTTGTTTGGTGCGGGAGCAATTTATACTGGACTAATATCCAATAACCTCCCTAGCTCCATTGATTGGAAGAAATTGAGTTCCGAGAGCCGATTGATTTTTAAAGATTGTGAAGAAAAATTTAAGCGATTATTCAATCTCTCAACGACATACAACGCACACACTGATTTAAAAAGAAAATTCAAAACTACTTTGATACCCGCATTACCATCACTGCTCACGGTTCAGATATACACTAAAGACTCTTACGATAACTCTGTCAGCGATTTTGAAAGAATTCAGGATAAGTTACATCAATTGGATTTGGAACATAATAAATTGCTCAATCGTATGCAACATGAATGGACTTCCTGGTCAAAACCCTACTATGAGTATATGAAGAATGTTTATCTTCCACAAAGCATATTCGAATACACAACTCTCCTGAGAGAGTATGAAGAACTTATCACAACTCATGGTGGCCCTATTGCCAAGCAGTTTCATAAGGATAAGAATTCAGAACGTTTGGTAAGTTTTGTTGAATCGACGCTATCAGAAAATCAATCGGTTCTCAAATTATCTCCTTTTCAAAATGAGAGAATTGTTGAAATGCTTTCCGAGATTGAAGTGGTAAAAAGCGAATGCTCAAATCCAGCTATGTTTGATGATCTCTCCTGGAAGTTGAGAGAAATGAATTGTACTTTGGTAAAAGCCAAATCAATTGGTGGTTATACTTCGAAAATTTTTGCAAATCTTGATACTCCATACATGGAAGAAAATACGGATGAAAATCCGAAACCAGTGCTTATAGATGAACCGCAAACGGACGATGTGTACCAACTTCAGCATGGCGGTATGAAATTGATGCGTGAGCTTGAACAGGCTATAGAGGATCGTAAACCGAAAGCCATTTATCATTGTTCAGATGAGGCAAACTATGGTTTCTTTAGGGAAGCCAGAAGAAAAGGGAGAAATTTGAATTTAAAACCAATGGATGTCGAGGTCATGGATGTGGATGTCATCGATTATGATGAGAAAGATTTACGCGATCAAACCGTTATGATTACGGCGTAATTTATCTGGTATCAATATTTTGAATCCATCGGATATCTCTTATAGATGCCAAAGACATTTTTACCTTATTTTATTCTATTCCCTTGGAGAAGTTTTTCTATCTCTTCCGAGGGTATAGGCTTGCTCATTAAAAAGCCTTGAATGTCATTACATCGCCTTTTCTTGAGAAATTTGAGTTGGTTTTGCGTTTCTACTCCTTCCGCGATGATATTAAAATTCATGCTTTGCGCTATAGCAATAATCGCATCAATGATCGCTTCATCTCCAGGTGATTTTGAAATATTCTGAATGAATGATTGATCTATTTTTAGGCTATCGACAGCAACCTGTTTTAATAAATTCAAGCTGGAATTTCCTGTGCCGAAATCATCCAAAATAATTAACACACCTAGTGATTTCAATTTTTTGATCGTTCTTTGTATTTCTTTATCAATAATGACATTTTCAGTAATTTCCAGCTCCAAACAATGGGGTTCAATTGAATATTCCTTTAAAAGATTCTCTACCATTGTCGGAAAATCGCGTTGTCTTAACTGTTTACCTGCTACATTGCATGCGACACGAACTTCAGGCAGTCCCATTTTGCGCCACTCACCAATTTGTTTACAGGTTTCCCGCAAAACCCACTCTCCTATCGGTACGATAAGCCCTGAACTTTCGGCAGTAGGAATAAAATCCAAGGGTAAAATAATACCTTTTTGCGGGTGATTCCACCTGATTAATGCTTCCATGGAACGGATCTCATGCGTATTCACTTCAAATTGAGGTTGATAAAGGAGAAAAAACTCATGATGGACAATCGCTTTTTGCAAGTCCAATTCCAGCTGAAATTGCTGGTTTGTCTTTTTGTTAAGTTTCTCTGTATAAAAAGAGAATTGGTTACCGCCGCGAAATTTTGCCTGATACATCGCCATATCCGCATTACTGAGTAAAGTGTTTACTGTTTTACCATCTGTTGGATAAACACTAATACCGATGCTGACATGAATATTGATGTCTCTTTCAGCAATACGAAATGTTTTTTGAAAGGATTTGAGGATTTTTTGAGCCACTCCGGCAATTTGCTCTTCAGAACTAAACGACTGAAAAAGCATTACAAACTCATCTCCACCAAGTCTGGCTAGAGTATCTTCTTTTCGCACCAAAGATCGTAATCGTGCAGCGACTGCGCACAGTAATTGATCGCCTGCCTCATGGCTCAAGCTGTCATTGATCATTTTAAAGCGATCCAAGTCAAAAAATAATATGGCAAATTTCATTTTGTGGCGGGCATAACCACTTATAGCATGTTCAATACGGTCAATTAATAACAAGCGATTGGGTAAATCGGTTAATGCGTCATGAGTGGCCTGGTACTCCAGTTTTTCCTTTAATCGCGTTTGCTCAGTGATGTCTCTGAAGCTCCATACACGGCCTACCGTTTGCAGACCAACGCGATGTGGTTTGGAACAGCACTCAACTACTTTGCCATTTCTAAAATGATAAATTTGTATACTCGAATCATCGATGTGGATAGAGAATTCTTTGACATGTAGGGCATGCTGTTCTGAATTGAGCAATTGTGTTGACATATACTGAATGAGTTTGGATTCACTTGTTTTTTTCATGATGGATTCGGGGATATTCCACAATTTGACGAATTGAGAGTTGTAATCAACGATTTTTCCTTGTAAATCGACAACCAGAATGCCATCCGAAGAGGACTCAATCGTTGCCCGTAATAATGAGAAGGATTGTTGTAAAGACTCGGTTCGTTCTTCTACCAATTGATTTAAAAACTCAGTATGCTTTTGAGTTTCTCTGGCAAGTACCCATTTTTGTGTCAAAGCGCTTGCCAGCTGCCTTACGGCAATCACATCGAAAGGTTTTTTTAACACTAATAAATTATCGCTTAATCCCAGGGTATTCACTGTGCTTTCCCATGAATAATCAGAGTAAGCGCTGCATATAACGATCTGTATTTGTGGATCAATGGCCCAAATGCGTTTGATGGTTTCTATCCCATCTATCCCTGGGGGCATTCTTATATCAACAAAGGCGAGGGGGTATGGCCTGCCTTCTTCAAGTGAACGCTTGACTTTTTCTATCCCCTCAATACCTTGAGTCGCTACATCGATTTCAAATTCGGGTAAAGAGATCCCCAGTTGTTCTGTCTCATCATCAAAAAGCTCAGCATCAAATTTATTTAATAATGTAGAGTTTTTGCTGACATTTAATATTTTCATAAAATCCTGATGGATTGCCGGATTGTCATCAATGACCAGAATGCGAAAAGATTCAGTACTCATTTCTACCTCGTACCCAAGGTTTTTGGATTGATGGGTAAATCTAATACAAATTGAGCCCCTTTGCCGCTGCCATTACTTTCAGCATAAAGTCTACCACCCAGATCTCGCGCATAAATTGCGGAACAGTGCAGTCCAAAACCATGACCATTTTTCTTGGTTGTGAATCCAAAAGAGAAAATTCTATCCAGGTTATCCTTTTGAATGCCAATTCCATTGTCATTGATTTTAACCATAATATGATTCTTTTCTGTTCTTCTGATGTCAATAACAATTTTCCTGGAATCATTCGATTCGTGTAATAAAACAGAATCTTTTGCATTAGCGAGTAAATTGGTTAGAATTTGAAATAACTTAGATTTATCCGTTATAAACTCATTGATTTCCGGTTCAATCTCAATGCGGACATCAATTTGATGTTTGTCGAAGATGACCGATTTCACCGCATTAAGAATCACATCATGGATTGAAACTTTCTCTGTTAAATTGGATAAACCGCTCAATGATTGCTGCATGGATATAATTTCTTTGATGTGATTGATGTTGTTTTCCAGGCTATTGGCTTCTTTCATATTTTCTTCATACTCTTCCTGCAGGGCTTTTGATAATGCGTCCAAATAGGGAAGAACTAATTTACCTTTTGGATTATTTGACAAGTATTCGCTTAATTGATTGATGTTTTCATCAAGCATGGTTTTTATAGCGAACAGCTTTTTATAATGAATTTTGGAGATGTTTTTTTTCAGAATAATGGCGGAAACGTTGACACTGTTTAATATATTGCCCACATTATGAAGTATCGAGGTGGCCACTTCCGACATCCCGGCAAGACGTGCTGTTGAAACCAGTTTGTTATTCAGCTCATGAATTTGTTCTTCAATGATTTTCCTTTTGGAGATATCCATCAAAACCCCGGAAATTTCATTTTTCTCAGGATTGGCTCTTGCTATCGTTCGGTACCATTTGTAATTATTGTCTGCATTTCTTACTCTAAGTTCATAATCATAATCTTCTTTTTCTTTCAGAGCTCTTGCAACCACATTTTTTAGTCCTGCTTGATCATTAGGATGTACAAGCGTTAAAAATGAAGCATAGTTGAGTGCCGAATTACTGGGTGTCAAACCGAGAATTTTGAATAGTCCCTTGGACCATGTTGCGGTATCTGTGTCCGCGTCATAATGCCAATACCCCATTTGTGCTATATCCTGGGCGTATTCAAGTTTCGAATTAATATCCCTCATTTCTTTAGAAGAAATATCAATAGAGCGTTCTAATAGATAGCGGTCTTGATCGTTTTCGTAGTAGGTTTTATTGATATGTGCAATAAATTGAGCCCAATTCTCCATATTTTGTGGTAATTCATCAGCGGCAATACCAAATTTTTTTAACTGTCGCTGTAACAACCGATGCATTTCCGTCATTATTACTGAATTCCTTTTTGCTTTATGGACTCTCTAACAGAGTCGTAATGGTCATGGTTTGATTATGCAACTCGCAGCGACCTGTTGCCAGAGGTGATAATTCACCATAAGAGTAGAAGCCAATTTGTATCGATTTGGGAGGCAAGGACTGTAGTGTTGTTTCTGTCTCTTCCTCGGTGAGTTCACCTAATACCAGTCTTCTACCGACACAACTGATATCAACTGCCAAAACGGGCTGAGTATTCAAGTTGCCATTTTTAAAAAGCCTATCATTAGCGCTTTCTCCCGCTTCATTGGCACTGACAATGAGACGGTCAAAATTGGCGCGCATTAATTGGGCATAGTATCCTTGAGGCAAATCGCCAGCAAAAAAGAGGGATTGCTCTTCTTCATTAACTCCCAGAATAGTACGCACAATGTGCTGAGAGTCTGGTGCAGACGGATTACGGATAGCAAGTGGGTAAAGCAATCCAGAAGCTGGTAATTCAGACGCTCTGTCACCAAGATAAGTTTTATAGAGTTTTAGTGCGGGCTGGTTGTCCAGTTCATAGAGAATATTTGCTTTAGACCGTGTAATGACTCTTTCTGGTCCAAAAATATCCCAGCCCCCTCTTGATCCGTGCCCTATATGGATTTGATTGCCATAAAATCCTACTGCCCCAATACAATGATCTACAATTTTTCCTTCATAAATAATCCAGGTGTTTTTAAAATCAGCACCATCTCCTGCCAAACCGCCTGTAATAATAACCCCTTCGCCAGCATGCTGATTTAATCCTTTGATTAATTCAGAACCGTTAACATTTAATCCATCGGACAAAACAAATATACTTTTGGGATTTTGCTTTTGATGTAATGATTTTGTTAAATGAACTCCTGCCTCATAAGATTCCTCAGTACCTTTAACGTCTGTTTTTGCCAATTGCAGTTTTGTTGACTCAAATTGAGCCACAGCCACGGAAATACTGTTATCAAAAATATTAGGCCCAAAAATTTCTCCTGCCGTGGAGCATCCTATGATTTTTGATTTTTTGTAGGCCTGAGCCAATTCTTCAATTGGTTTGCTGTTTGCTCTAAATGCTGGGTTGGCAAAAACTAAAATTAAGGTGTTTTCGGAGTCAAGTTCAGGAAATGTTGGAATACTCCATCCTTGGTTTTGAATGTATTGAAATGATTCAATTTTCATCATATTGGTGTGACTCGGATTTATCTTATGATTAATTATAGTCTATGTTCAAAAGGATCAAGGAAGAGGGGTTATCTATTGCAATGTTAATATCGTAACAGCGCAAACTCATTCCTGTTTATTATCATGACTTTGCCATTTTTTGAAGTTGCTTAGTAAGTCATTAATTAAGCGGTCATTGATTCTTTTTTTGAGATAATAAGCATGAAATGGGATTGCTAATTCAAGGTTTTTTATTGTTAAGATTTTTAATTTTTCTGATAGTAAACTATCAGGCAGATAACTCCAGCCTAAACCGTACTCTACTATAGATTTTATTGCATCAATAGTACTCATTTCAAAACCCAGGTTTAACACCAGTTGATTTTCTTCAAATAGCCTATCAATCTTGTCACGCAGTGCAGCCCCTTTCTCAGTTAAGATGGCCGGGTACTCTGAAAGTTCTGAGAGTGAAAGAGCGCATGTTCTATGGGCTAGCTCATGATTTGCTGCCACAACCAAATTCATTTTTTCTTCCCAGAGCAAAGAATCGCCCAATAATTTTTCAGACACTTCCCGTGCTGGGCAGATAACCAAATCAACCGTGCCATGGTTCAGAATATACTCCATTTCTTTTTCACTAATGGTTTTCAGATGCGCCTGGATGGCAGGATTGGTTTCTTTTAAGTATTTAAAAAAACTTGGCAAAACATAGTGAGAAACATACACCGAAGCCCCTATGATGATGCTTTGCGTGAATTGTTGTGAGTTTTTCAGGGTGTGGATCATATTTTGATGTGCGGAAAACATTTGCCTGGCATAGGGGATAAGCTGTTTTGCCGCCTCGGTAAAAATTAATTTGGAACCCTCGCTAATTATCAAACGTACATTTAACTCGTCCTCTATTTTTCGAATGCGTTTGCTCATGGCTGATTGAGTGACATGCAATTTTTTAGCTGCCAGGGTGAGGGAATGGTATTCAATGACAGCGAGAAAGGATTTGATGTCTCTCATGTCCATAGGATTCTTGCCTTTTTACAAGAAGTATAGCATAGAGGCACTAAGCGCTTTCTAAATAAGGATGGCAAGATCATCATAGCGTTTAGGCGAAAATCGAGGCATCAGGCAGAGAGGGGCGGTGAATTTAAAACAGGCAATGACTCTGTCGATTCCCAAAACTTATACGACACCGGTTTAGGTTTAAAGATTTAGAAGAAATAAGTTACTTTAGAAAAAACTGTATGGCTAAAAATGTCAGGGTTAATAAAATGGAAATCATTGGGAAAACAATAGGGAATGAAATGGCGTCCGATGGTTTTTTTTCTGTCAGTTTGATTTTAACCAATGAGGCATGAATTATGATAAAAATGCATAATATGATACTGCTGGTTAATTTCGCTAAGGTAGTAATAGGGAGAGCATAGGCAAATAGTAAAATAATAAGAGACACCAGTAAGGTCGAGTTGATTGGTGTTTGAGTTTTGGAGTAAACACAAGAGAATATCTGGGGGGCATTTTGTTGATTGGCCATACCATAAATAAGTCGTGAAGCCATAATAATTTGTACCAGAATTCCATTGGTAATAGAAATTAATGCAATGATTGAAAACAACAAGGGAGATTGTCCTTGAAGCTTGATAATTTCAATAAGAGGCATGTCCGTTTTGACTAAAGCATTGGCTGGTATGGTTGAAACAATAACCCAGGCAACTACAACATATAAAAGGGTTGCAGATATTAAAGCAAGAAAAATAGCTTTTGGAAGAGTTTTTTCAGGATTTATTGTCTCCTCGGCAGTATTAACCATATCTTCAAAACCAATAAAAGCATAAAACGCAATAAAAGCCCCGATAAGCACCCCATCAAAGGAATGAGGAAAAGAGAAGGATTTGATGTCGATGGAAGTTAATGAATAACGACCGTAATAAATAATCATCAATAATCCACCCACTTCCATGAGTGTCATGAGCAGGATAAGAGTCGCTGATTCACGAATACCCCAAATGGCAACCCCAGCTAAAATGACAACTAAAATAGTGATGATGAGGGAAGGCGGTAAGGGAAAAAACAATTGAAAATATTTGACAAAACCATGGGATAGGGTTGCTGCTGAGATGATGCCCGTTAAAACCACTATCCAACCGATTAATCCAGATAGCCACGTTTTCTGGAATGCTTTACGCACGTAAAGAGCAGAACCTGCACTAAGCGGTAATCTTGAGCTTAGTTCCGCATAAGAAATGGCAGTAAAAAGAGCGATAATGGATGCGATTAAGAAGGATAGAGGCGTAAATTGTGCTGCCTCCTTTGCTACCTCACCAACAAGGGCGTAAATTCCAGCACCCAATATGGTTCCAAGTCCATAAAAGGCCAGTAGTGTTAATGATAAAGTTCGTTTTAAGTGCATCGCTCTTCCATTTTATCTGGAGATCTGTAGTTGTAGAACGAGTTTTTATTTGTTACCTCTTTTATTTTTCACCGGTTACCAGATAGATAGTGAAATTAAATTGATATTCACCATGATATTTTGTTTGGCATTCGCTATCGTAATAATGAACCATAGCTTCGTTGATTTGCTGTATCTCTTCATTGGGCAATTGTCCTTGATAAAACGCAATGCCATTGACAAATTTCCTGAAAACATCCAGGGATGGCAGGGCAATGGATTGCCGGCATAGTTTCACGTTAAGATCACGGCAGGTGAGTGACTCCAGTTTTTTTTCGAGATTGTTTAAGTGAGAATAATCCACGGGAGGGATAAAATCATGCAAGGATGCAAATTGTCCTGATTTTCTTAAAGCATAATAACTCATGATAAACGGATCATCTCCTGCTGGAAAAAGAGTGAGAAATTTTCCCCCGGGTTTCAATGCATTAATGATATTTAAAAATGCCTTTTGAATATTGGCGCATGCCCATTGCAAGCACCAAAAAGAGACGGCATAATCAAACTGGGAGTTGAATGTCATAGTGAGTACATCCGCTTTTTGGACTGAAAAATTGGTATATTCCTTACTTAAGCCTTGGGCTAAATGTAACATATTCTCTGAAGCGTCTATGCCTAATACAGAGCCTTGAGGTACTTTCATAAGAATTTTTTTTGTAAAAGCGCCATTACCGCAGCCAATATCCAATACTCTATCAGTAGGATTTACTTTCAGGTACGATAAATATTCTTCAGCCACGGTCGCTTGAATATAAGATCCAATGGCATAGTCATTGGCGGGCCACTCTCGTTCTGACATATTTATTCCTTTCTTTTGAGATGGTTATTAATTCCATAATTGTTCAGAGTCATCATTGTTCATGATACATGATGACCAGTCCCTAAAATAGATCATGAATTCTTTTATGAATAGTTTTTTTATTGAGATGAATGACTTAAATCAAGTATAGTGAGTGCTGTAAAAAATCAGGATGTTTTTACTTCAACTTATGAAAAGGAGTCAGGTATGTTCAATCAGAGTCAGCAAAAAATTGTTTGTGTGCTTTATGATGATCCTAAGGGGGGCTTTCCTCCAAACTATGCAAGGAAATCCATTCCAGAATTAGAGCAATATCCTGATGGTCAAAATTTACCTACTCCTGATTCGATTGATTTTATTCCTGGTGAAATGCTAGGTTCTGTTAGTGGTGAATTAGGACTGAGAAAATTTCTTGAAAGCAACGGGCATCAATTGGTAGTAACCTCTGATAAGGATGGTCCTGATTCAGTATTTGCCAGGGAGCTGAAAGATGCTACTGTCGTCATTTCCCAACCTTTTTGGCCAGCTTATTTAACACGTGAACGTATTGAAAGTGCGCCCAAGCTTAAGCTCGCTATCACGGCAGGCATCGGTTCAGATCATGTCGATTTGCAAGCGGCTATGAAACATAATATCAGCGTTTGTGAGGTCACTTATTGTAATAGCATCAGTGTTGCTGAGCATACAGTGATGATGATTTTAGCCTTGGTGCGGGATTTTATTCCTCAATACAATACAGTAATTCATGGCGGGTGGAATATTGCGGATTGCGTCAGTCGTTCTTATGATTTGGAAGGCATGCAGGTGGGATGTGTTGCTGCAGGCCGAATTGGATTAGCTGTTTTAAGACGTTTAAGGCCGTTTGCTGTAAAACTGCATTATACAGACAGACATAGACTACCATTCCAGTTGGAACAGGAACTGAATTTGACTTATCACCCCACGGTTGAATCCATGGTGAAAGTTTGTGATGTCGTATCGATTCATTGTCCATTGCATCCGGAAACAGAATATCTTTTTGATGATCAATTAATAAAACAAATGAAACCTGGTTCCTATTTAATTAATACCGCCCGTGGCAAAATATGCGATCAGTACGCTGTGGCCAATGCCCTGGAATCCGGACATTTGGCTGGTTATGCCGGAGATGTCTGGTTTCCACAACCCCCTGCCAAAAACCATCCTTGGCGATCGATGCCACATCACGCCATGACACCGCATACCTCAGGAACTACCTTGTCCGCACAAGCTAGATATGCAGCAGGAGTCAGAGAAATATTAGAGTGCTGGTTAGGGAACAAACCAATTAGGGATGAATATCTGATCGTGTCTCAAGGCCGTTTAGCTGGCGTTGGCGCTCATTCCTATAGTGCGGGCAATAGTACAACAGGGGCTGAGCAAGAAGTAGAATTGGTTTGATTCACCGTCGCTTAAGCCGTCTTATGTCTTTCTGTTTTCATTCAAAGTAGCCGCTGCCTTTAAAGACAGCGGCCAGTTCAGAGAAAAGGCACAAACAGTGATGATTTAAAATTTAAATAAATTCTTTTGGAGGTCTGGTTTTAAACCAATATCCTCTTGACCAAATGAAAAGAAAGTTGGATTGTAGACAGGGTGTGTTTGCTCAAATCGCTCTAGAAAATCGTCTGCTGTCTGTTTGTTATCCCAAGTGTTATGGTTTGAGTCTATATTTACTGTTTCTGTGGATTGATTGGATGTTTCTGGTTTATGTTGAGGCACTTCTTGTTCCTGATGCTCATATTTTCTTCTTTTTGTCTTAGTATCAATTTCTCTCTCCGAAACGATTGATAGATCAAAATAATCCCTGTGATTAAGCAGCGAATGAATACAGTTTGCCATGTCTTTTTCAGATGATGGGTCACGCTCTGTGGTGCCCCCTTCCCGAACTGCGTGGGTAAAACATTGACCTTCCTGATCGATTGAAAAATAATTGATAAGTCGGCCGAATCCCTTAAAAACGTAACCTATTTCCAGTTGTTGATTACCCTTTGATAAGGGGAAGGCTAAATTTAACCAGGGATCCATTAAAAACTGTTCATTGACTATTAGTATAAAATGATTATTAAAGGTCGCTAATCGCAGGGAGTGAATTAAGCTTTCTGGTTTTTGTGCCTGGTGTAACATAAGTGCAAAAGCAAAAAAAGCCTTTTCCTGGCAATTACCAAAGCCTGATCCTCTGCTGTATAGTGCAATTTTCAGAATTTTATTTAGCCAGGTCAAATCGGATGTTTCCAAGGTCTCGTCAGCAAAAATTTGAGTTAGCTTAACCAGTGAAGCATCGTTTTCATTATCAGTGGGTAAATCACAAGAGCTGATGTTTTGTGCTAATTGATTACCAAGCAGAATCAGCTCCCAGAGTTTTTTTTCTTCAATATTGAGATGAAATTTATCATTAACTGTGCGGGCTTTTGCTTTAACTTCCTTAACTTGAGAATGAGTAAGAGCGGCATGCTGATTTGGTTTTTTTGTTTTTTCAAAAGATTTGCTGTCAAGCACTCTTTTTTTGGAGCGTTTTTCTTGTTGCTGATTAAGTGCTTTTTCCTTCATTTTTTGAAAATCACCTAAAAGGCTATCCATAAATAATTCCTGTCTATTGTTATCAGCCGCTTTGGCACAGGATTTTGTGAACATATTAAACTCTCTTTTAATGGTCAGTTAGGATATTAGTCGTTGAACCTCTGATAATAATTAGCTGGACTGTTGTAAAAACAGAGCCTGGTTCAGTGAGTTTGCTATTTTATAAGTTAATTATTAAGATAACATTAATTTTTGCCTTTAAATTAACCTAATGGATTGGGTTTGTCTCACTTTGTAAGGGATTTTTGATTTTAAAAAGGTATAATGGATAACAAAATAAGAACCAATTACGGTAATCATTGGAAAATTGATGAACAAAGAACGAATTAAGAAAATAGCACTGGAGATTAGCAATTACATTCATGACAACATAAAAGCTTGTAATATCCCCAATCAAAAAAAAGAAAATAAGTTTTTTGCGCCTCTCGTCTATCTGTGTCAAAAAAAATGCGATGAGATTTTGAGAAATACCGAAATCAGTTTGCTGGAGCGTCTGCTAGGGTGTGCCAAAATTATCGATGATCTGCGATCAGGAAATTGTATGTTGCAAACTTTTTTGGCATTTCAACGTTTATTGACGCGATTGATTGAGAATAAGTTATCAAATTTTACCACGTGCATTCCAATTTCGATTATGACCACTTCCAACCATGCTTTTTTAATCGTTGATAAGGATATAGTATGTGATCCCTGGTTAAATTTTGTGGGAGATCTGAAGGATTATTGTTTTGCAAAAATGAAAAGGAAGGAGTATTTTGGAATACGTTCTGACTGGGCTTGCTTTACCAATACAGAAGTCTATGATTTTGATTCTACTAAATTTACAATTCAATTTGTAAACAGTTTGGTGGTAGGGCTGACTGATTCCAGTGAAGTTAAAGTGACAAATCAATTGGTGCAATCATCGAGTATGGCTTGTGATCTTGAAGAAGATCCTGTGATTACTGCCCAAAATGGGTTTCATAGAATGTGATGATCACTCATCCTGGTTGTTATAAGCTCTATTGCTGTTGTATTTGTCCAGGCTTCGGTTCGATTTAACGATAAATATATTGTACTGGCTAACTAGGGGGAGCGGATGAATTTTTTAAACAATAAAACGGTAATGATAACCGGTGCGTCCAGTGGTATTGGACAGGCTTGTGCCCGACTTTTTGCTGCGCAAGGGGCGCGACTCATCCTGGCGGCACGACGGGTTGAACGTTTAAATGAATTATCCAGTAAGTTAAATCATCATAATAATCAAGAACATTATATTCTTCCTTTGGATGTCAGCAAAAAAGATTTGGTGAAGCAGCAAATCCAATCTTTGCCTGGTCAGTGGAGTACTATTGATGTGCTAATCAATAATGCAGGTTTGGCTCTGGATACCTTGCCTTTGCATCAAGGAATATTAGAGCATTGGGATACCATGATAGATACCAATATAAAGGGATTGCTTTATATTAGCCGGCTAATTCTTCCTGGGATGTTAGAACGAAATAATGGACACGTCATTAATATCGGCTCCATAGCAGGCCATGAGTGTTATCCTAATGGAAATGTTTATTCGGCCACGAAGCATGCTGTTCATGCCATATCAAAATCCATGCGATTGGATATGTTAGGAAGTGCCGTTCGAGTCACGGAAATTGCACCAGGTGCTGTTGAGACTGAGTTTAGCGAGGTTCGCTGGAAAGACAAACAGCGAGCCAAAGATTTCTATAAAGATTTTCAACCGCTTATGGCCGAAGATATTGCTGATGCTGCTTTGTATTGCGCCACAAGACCTCAGCATGTCGATATTGAGCAAATGATTATCATGCCAACAGTACAGGCTTCTGCCAATCATTTGTCAAGGACAGGCAGATAATCAAGTGAATAATTGTATAAAAATTTGCCAACAATGGGCCTGTTAGTCTATTATTTTAAATATAGGTGATGACTGATCCTGGCTGAACCAGTAAGTAGTGCCAGATTAGGAGGTCGTTTTGGAGGGTGGTGTGTAAGCCTACAAAGGGTAGGAAACCTGAAGCTCTACATAAATCTCCACAGTGTCTTTCAGTTGCGGCTCAGAAACCGGGAAGTCGTTGCCTGTACTTAAACTCTCTTCTATTCTCTGTTTAAACTCATTTCATTAAAACATTTTTTGCCATTCCGTTGGGGTTTTGTGTAAATCCAAAATTAAAGCCCGCCACCATTTATTGTAAAATAGCTCAATTTGAGCAATTAATAATATTATCTTATAATTAAAGAACAACTATTTTGCCAGGAAGCAATTATGAATAAGTTAATTATTGCAGTCACTGCTGGTGCATCATTATTGCTGCTAACTGGATGTGCGGTTGATGGTGTGGCTGTTGATGATGTTTCTTACGATTCAGGTTATAGCAATGACTACGTTTATTCGGTTGGATATTATAGCAATCGTCCTTATTGGGGTAACAACTACTATTCGTCACCTTCTTTTGTAGGTCCTTATGGATATTGGGGGGGAGATTACGATTTCTAACTTCCAGGGAGAAGGCAAGCCTTCAAAGCAAATGAAGGCTATTCTGTTAATAATTACTCTTTTGCACGAGACACATATTCGCCTTTGCGGGTGTCTACCTTAATGAGTTCGCCAGTTTGAACAAACAGTGGCACACGAACCACGGCACCTGTTTCCAATGTGGCTGGCTTTCCACCCCCGCCCGAAGTGTCTCCTTTTAATCCCGGATCTGTTTCCGTGATTGCCAAAATGACAAAATTGGGGGGTGTTACCTGTATAGGTTCATTATTCCATAGAGTAACGACACAAATATCTTGCTCTTTTAACCATTGTGCTGCATCAGCTAATACGTTTTCAGTCAGAGCGTATTGTTCAAACGTATCAGGAACCATAAAATGCCAATATTCGCCATCATTATATAGATATTGCATTTCTACGTCAGCCACATCAGCAGATGGTAAGGTGTCGCCAGATTTGAATGTACGTTCTACAACGCGCCCGGTTTTTAGATTACGAATTTTTATGCGGGTGAATGCTTGACCTTTTCCGGGTTTTACAAATTCACAGTCAAGAATGCTGCACGGAGCATCATCAACCATTACTTTTAAGCCGTTTTTAAATTCATTTGTGCTATAGACTGCCATTTCTGCTCCATAGTTGAGATTTTGCTGTATTTTCGCTAAAGTTCGCACAGTTTATCAAGTCTGTAACTTTAATGCGAGATACCTCTTTGAGTTGGCAAAAAATTTTGGCGCAAGGATTTACTTCAACAACTGATTTATTAGATTTCCTGGAGTTGCCGAGATCTGAAGGAAATTTATTCGCGGAAAAACAATTTCCAAGCCGTATTCCTTTAGGTTTTGCTAACCGAATGCAAAAAGGAAATCTCCAAGATCCCTTGCTTTTACAGGTTCTCGCAAAAGGAGATGAACTTGCTGAAGCAGAAGATTATGTTATCGATCCCCTAAGTGAAAGTAATACCCTTATTAAAGGTTTGTTGCATAAATATCACGGGCGTGTTTTGTTAACTTTAACGGGCGTTTGCGCTGTGAATTGCCGTTATTGTTTTAGAAGGCATTTTCCCTATCAAGCGAATAATCCTGGTCGCCGGGGGTGGAAAGAGGTTTGTGCCTATATTGCAAATGATCCCAGTATTACTGAAGTTATTTTAAGTGGTGGAGATCCATTGCTCGCTGCGAATTTGGTTTTGGAAGAGTTACTCCAATCTTTGGAAGAAATTTCTCATGTACATACCTTAAGAATTCATACAAGAATTCCTATTGTTTTACCAGAACGTATCGATAAAGGATTACTTAATTTATTGACAAATACACGGTTTAAAAAAGTGGTTGTTGTTCATTGTAATCATCCGCAGGAGTTAGATGAGAGCGTATTACAGGCTTGCTCTGATTTGAAAAAAACTGGTTGTTATTTATTGAATCAATCTGTCTTGTTAGCCGGAATTAATGATGATGCACTGATTTTATCCAGGCTAAGCCATGCTCTTTTTGATTATGGGATCATGCCTTATTACTTGCATTTACTCGATAAAGTAAAAGGTTCAGCGCATTTCGATATGCCTTTTCTCAGGGCTCGGTCAATTTACCATCAATTACAATCTCTTGTGCCAGGATATTTATTACCTCGTCTGGTACGAGAAGAGCCGGGAAGATCCAGTAAAACCTTGTTGATTTAAAGGCTTGGTATGTCTTGGTTATTTACTATTTTATTCAATAGTCTTGTTTCTGCTGTGGTTTTTTGAGACTAAATCGATTTGTCCTCTTCCTCATAAAGGGCAATTAACTTTTCCTGAGCGCAGCTGCCGCTTTGCAAGATGTGTTTATAAGTCCCGTCACTTTGCATTTCCCAAACATTGTTGTTATCTTTAAGATAGTTTTTAATGATTTCGTTTTTTATTCTTTTTTTACATTCCTCATCATAAATGGGGAACATGATTTCAATGCGATTGTATAAATTTCTTTCCATCAGATCCGCACTGGAACAAAAATAATGTTCCTCTTCCTTGATGCGAAAATAAAATACTCTGTGATGTTCAAGGAATCTGCCGATAAAAGACAAGACTCTGATGTTCTCAGACACGCCAGTTAATCCTGGTTTTAAACAACATACCCCACGTACAAGAAGATTAATTTTAACGCCTGCCTGTGATGCTTTATATAATGCTTGAATCATCACTTTATCAGTTAATCCATTTACTTTCAGGATGATTTCAGTATCAATCCCTTCCGTAGCGGCAGTAATGCATTGCTCAATGAATTGTAAGAGAGTTTTTTGTAAGGTAAATGGTGAATGGCTCAAGGCTTTTAATTTAACCACTTTTCCAAGACCGGTTAATTGTTGAAAGATGAGCTGGGCATCAGACGTTATGGTGGGCTCACTGGTTAATAATCCCAAGTCCGTGTATCTTTTGGCTGTTTGTTCGTGATAGTTTCCCGTGCTTAAGTGCACATATCGTTTTAATTTACCATGTGTTCTTCGAACTACCAACGTCATTTTTGCGTGAGTTTTATAGCCTACTACTCCGTAGAGTACCAGAATCCCCGCAGCATGAAGTTTGTTAGCCAATTTTAAGTTGGATTCCTCGTCAAAACGGGCTCTTAGCTCAATGACAGCGGTTACTTCTTTTCCTGAGTGGGCGGCGTTAACCAGCGCGTCAACCATCACTGATTCCGAGTGGGTTCTGTAAAGCGTTTGATTAATTGCCAGTACATTAGGGTCTGAAGCAGCTTGCCTGACAAAATCAATGACTAAATCAAATGCTTGATAGGGATGATGTAATAGTATGTCTTGTTCATCAAGAACATTAAATAAATTACGTTGTGATTTGGAGAACTTGGGGTATTGTGGGGTAAAGGCAGGATAATTCAGATCAGGTCTGTCGATGCTGTTAATAGCACTCATATATCGCTGTAAATTAACAGGCCCATCACAATAATAGGTGTCTTCATGTCGCAAATGATATTTCTGCAGGAGAAAGTCAACAATTTTTTCAGGGCATTTGTTTTCAATTTCCAATCTCACGACATGACCATAATGACGGGAAAATATCTCTCTTTGCACCGCTTTAGCTAAATCATCAATTTCTTCTTCTCTTAAAAATAAATCACTATTTCGAGTCAGCCGAAATGAATAACATCCGCTTATTTCCATACCTGGAAATAAGCTATTAATATGCGTTTTAATGATGGAAGATAAATAAACAAAGTAATGGGAATCTCCACACAGCTCGGAAGGCAAATGGATCATGCGAGGAATAGAGCGGGGAGCGTGAACAACTGCGTAATTGATATTACGATCAAAAGCGTCTTTTCCACTTAGCGAAATAATAAAATTTAAACTTTTATTAATAAGCCTTGGGAGAGGATGAGCCAAATCCAGGGCAATCGGGCTTATAACCGGTAAGATTTCATGTTTAAAATAATGCTTTGCCCATAAATGGATGTCATCGGTCCATTGATCTGTCTCAAGAAAATGAATATTTTCTTTGCGCAATGCTGGAAGTAATTGTTTGTTAAAAATGTTGTAAAGTTGATCGATTAAAGCATGAGCCTTTTGACTTATTTGGCTGAATGCTTCATCGGCCCGTAACCCGTCTATAGTTAATTTGCCTGAAGACATGGCTATTTTTTCTTTAAGTCCAGCCACCCGGATTTCAAAAAATTCATCGAGATTACTACTGCAGATGCTGAGAAATCTCATTCTTTCCAATAAGGGGACGCGTTCATCATTAGCAAGCATTAATACTCGCTGATTAAACGCGATAGCAGAAAATTCTCGATTAATATAGTAATCTGGGTTATCCAGAGTAATATCCATGAGGAACTCCAGGTTTTTTCATTTCATGTCCACAGGTGATTTAGTTACCATGCAAAGCCCTTACATCTGGAGGAATTTTTTGCCAGGGGTAACCTTTTACCGCTTTGGAATAACCAATTTGATATAATTGATTCATTCTTTGAGTGTCAAACAATTCCTCCGAGTTCGAATCAAACTCATTCGGAACATTAGCCAAATTAAAATCAACTCCCTCTATAAGCGCACAAAGATAGACAAAAATAACATCTGCAGCCCCCTGGGATGCCGTGACGCTTTCTATAGCTCGCTTGCCAATTACTAATAATTTGGGCTTGATTACTTTGTAATGGAATTGATTCTGGTTATTGCGAATCACGTAGATTTTAACGTTTGGTTTTTGTTTCAGTTTGAAATGTTTTTTCGCAGTTTTGATATCGGAACCAAGACGGCTTAAAAAGACAGCAAATGTTGTTCCGCCATCGACGTGCATTTCTGTGTATGGTTTTCCGTTTGCGATGACATCAAAATAAACAGGTGGCATGACAACCGGAATGCTGGCGGAAGCAAGCATAATTTTTCGGAATAACTGAACTCTCTCAGGGTTTTTGCTTGCCGCGATTCGGGTCATATCCCATACCACCAGTTTTCGTGAGTAAAGATTGGATGTCCCTACATAAAGCCGTCGCCCTTGATAATAGCCTTTGGCAATGTCATCAAGTAATTTTTCATCGACATGACGGGCAATCAGGTCCTGGAGTGGTTTGGTTCCTTTAAGAGCACTACCTCCTGTCAGTAATGTCCATAGTAAAGGTTTGTTACTGAGTACATCTTTCGAGGTAATGGTTGTATACACTTTCTTTAATGTAGCGTCATACTTGGGGCCAGCAAAAGCTAATGGTGCTATCAATGCGCCAGTGCTTATCCCTGTCACTGTTGTAAAGGTTGGCCGAGAACCTGATTTTGTCCACCCATTTAGTAATCCAGCACCAAAAGCACCATAATCACCACCACCCGAAATAATCAGTAAGCTGAAAGAGCCTTTTTGATGGAACATGGTATCAGGATAAGCTTTAGCCAGTTGTTTTACCCTTTCAAGAGATTGCTTTTTAATTGTTGGGTTATCACTGTTGGTGAATTCAGTGCGTACTTCATTAAAACCAGGCACTACCGCTTTATCTGCCAATTCAGCAGGAAGAGGATTATTTTTTGCTGTATTGCAAGCAGTTTCTAAAAAAAGCAAAAATACAACAATAAAAATCCTTTTCATAATTTTCCTCTAACGTAATGTTTTTCTGAATTTTATTCAAAAAATGAATTAAAAGCGATAGTGTTTACTTTCATCTTAACGTACCAGGAAAAAACATACGGCGATAAATGCCAAAAAACCATAAAAAGGTGATAAATTCCAAAAGGCCAAGGCAAGAAAAAACAAAATACAGCAAACAGCCATAGGAACAGAATAATAGACGTCAATAACGCCTTGAACTACTGAAAATGTGGCGGCTGCTAACAATGCCAAGGCTCCGTATTGGACTGAGATCATAATTTTGCGTGTTATTGGACCGTTATGTGAACTAAGCCACTGATATCCCACAAGAGCCATGATTAATCCCGGTAAATTCAGGCAGAGAATAGCAAGAATTAAACCTGTGATTCCTGCTGCTTTATAGCCTATTAATGCGGCCAGTTTTATTCCCGTTAATCCCGGGAATAAAAAACTTGACCCTAGCATACCAACAAACTCTTCTTTCCCTATCCAGTGCCTGTAAGTGACTGCCTCATATTCCAATAATTTTAACATGGAATTGCCGCCGCCTAAGGATATCAGGCCAATTTTCCCAAAACTGTAGATGATTTCAATGAAAGTTCTTATCATATCTTTAAAGTCTTTTTTAAGAAGGTAACGTATTCAAAAGAAGGTTGATTTCCGAACAAAAGGACACTGATGGTTTCTACCAGGGTTAATGATCTCCCCTCAACACAGGCACTGAAATACGCTTCATTCTTGACTTCAAGACGAGCAAGCTCAAGCTTTACAGTGGGCGTTGTGGGGAATTTGAAGACAAAAGCTTCTTTTTTAACAAAAACAACAATTCCTTTTTCTTTTATTTTTTTCAATAGTTCTTGTCGATTCATGTGCTCGGCATCGCCATGACAAGAGAGAGTTTGTGGGGTTTCAAGATGTACTTTAGGCCCAAAACCCAGTGCAGAGCCTGATTGTTTAATGACAGGTTTATACAATAATTCGTTACGTCTTTGTTTTATATTATAGTCAGAGTCAGGCAGTAAATAATAATAGTCTTCTTTATGTTTTTTCTGGTAGTTGGCCAGGTCAAGCAACGAACTGTCAATAGCATGTATACGGATGATTTGATCTGGAGGCCAAAAATAGCGTTTTTCCCATTTCAGGTTGTCTTGCACATCATGACCTAAAGTCGTGAGTGGTGGTGTTTGTATAGAGGAAAATTCAAAATTCCAAACCAGTCGTTGCATCATTAGTATTTTATCTTTTTTTTGCTTACGCTAGATGATTTGATTTGTTTTGGCAAGGTTAACTTAAATATTTAGTATAATTTTTAAAGGATTATTGCTCGCTAAATAAAGTGTAAAAAGTATATACTGGTTATTCTATAAATCTCTTAATAAAATAGCAAAGGAAGGTATTTTATGGCTATTGTATTCTTTTTAATTTATTTGGCTTTTACTCTGGTAGTACTGTCCAGAAGAATTAATCCAGTGATTTGGGAAATTGGAAGCATAATCTACCTTATTCCCGCAACATTTTATTTTGGGTTCCCCTGGATTATCGGTTTATTCATTTGGTTCTTTATTATCGCTGCCGTGCTGGTAGTTCAAGTGGAGCCATTACGCCTATTCATCGCAGATTATTTGTACAAAACCGCAGGAAAATCGATACCCAAGCTCTCTAAAACGGAAGAGGAAGCTTTAAACGCGGGGGATACCTGGCTGGAACAAGATATTTTTACAGGGAAACCTGATTGGCAAAGATTATCAGCAGTTTCGACAGAGCTAACAGCAGAAGAACAAGCTTTTTTGGATCATGAAACTCATACTTTATGCAGTATGCTGGAAGAGTGGGAAATTAGCCAGGAATATGATTTATCCCCCAAGGTTTGGAATTACATTAAAGAGAAAGGATTTTTGGGATTAGTGATACCAAAGGAATTCGGTGGCAAAGGATTCTCAGCTCGAGCCCATTCCGATATTGTAATGAAAATTGCAACTCGCTCGGGAGTGGCGGCAGTGACCGTAATGGTTCCTAATTCCCTGGGCCCGGGTGAATTAATAAATTATTATGGAACAGATGAGCAAAAGGCATATTATCTCCCACGTCTTGCCAAAGGTGTTGAGATTCCCTGTTTTGCATTGACAGAGCCAGGGGCTGGAAGTGATGCGACTTCCATCCAGTCAGAAGCTATCGTAGTTAAAAAGAAGATAGATGGAAAATCAGTACTTGGCTTAAATATCACCTTGGATAAACGGTGGATTACTTTAGCCCCTGTTGCGACTTTAATTGGATTGGCTGTGAACTTGAAAGATCCAGATGGGCTTTTGAAGGGTGAAGGAGAGGAAGGCATCACTTGCTTGCTGATTCCAAGGGATACAGAAAATCTGGAAATTGGTAATAGACATTTACCAGCTAATCAGCCTTTTATGAATGGAACTTTACGCGGCAAAGATATTTTTGTACCTATTGATACCATCATTGGTGGCCAAAAGAAAGCGGGAGCCGGGTGGCAAATGTTGGTTGAATGTTTATCTATCGGGCGTTCAATATCGCTACCAGCACTTGGGGCAGGTTCTTCTTCAATTTCTTATTTAACAACAGGTGCTTTTGCCAGAATTCGTCGTCAATTTAATGTAGAAATCGCTCAGTTTGAAGGAGTAGAGGAAAAACTTGCAGAAATAGCCGGTTTGAATTATTTAATCAACTCTACCCGACTGTTGACCGTCGCTGCTGTGAATGAACATAAAAAGCCCTCTGTAGCTTCAGCGATTACTAAATATTTTAATACGGAATTGGCACGAATAACTGTGAATGCTTCTATGGATGTTCATGCTGGACGAGCTGTTGTTGTTGGGCCACGCAATTACTTAAATAGTTTATATCAAGGTGTTCCTATTTCTATTACGGTAGAAGGGGCTAATATTATGTCTCGAAATTTATTGATTTTTGGCCAGGGATCCATGGCATGCCATCCGTTTATTCGTGATGAATTCTACGCCATCTCCAGTGAAAATAAAGAGGCATTTAGAGAGATAATTTGGAAGCATATTCATTATTTTATGCAGAATTTTGCTAAAACAGTTTGTTCAGCATGGACAAGCGGTTTGTTTATTGCAGTTCCCGAAAATTCAATGAAAAGAGAGTATAAGAAATTAGCGCGTTTGAGTTATGCTTATTCCTGGCTTGCTGATCTGTCTTTAATTTATTTGGGAGGAGATTTAAAGCGCAAAGAGCGATTGTCTGCAAGATTGGCTGATGGCATGTCTTATCTCTATATGGCAATGGCGGCACTACGAAATGCACAATTGAATCAAGATCACCCCGATGAGCAATTGCATGCCAGATGGGCGGTAACCTATTGCTTTTATCACGCGCAGAAATCCATGATTGCGCTTTGCCACAATTTCCCTTCCAGATTTTTAGGTTTTATTGCCCGAGTAGTCGCTTTTCCATTTGGCCAAACCATGCGTTATCCTTCAGACAAATTAGATCATAAGTTGGCTCGTTTGATGACGGGTAACAATCATTATCGTGACCGCTTGAAAAAATTGGTCTTTCTCAGCGGCGATCCTAAGCAGCCTGTGGATCGGATGGAGCATGCTTTGCAGCTTATTATTGAAACGGATGGATTAAGCAAAAAAGTGAATGATTTGAAGCGTTATAAATGGAGTAAGTTGAAAGAGAAGTTAAAAGAAAAAGTAGAGTCTGGCCAGTTGTCACAACAGGAAATGGATGAGTTGCTTGCTGTTGAAGACGCACGTTGGGATGCTATTTTAGTGGATGAATTTACCTTCGATTCAATGAAGAAGAAGACATTTCATTCTGTGATAGAAAAAATGAAATCTCCCTTGGCGTGATTTTACAGACTTTTAACATCGATTTACCAACCAGCTATCAATCCAAATGGGGCTGGTTTGCTATAATTAAACTATATTTCCTGGACCAAACATATATTGTTGAGAGTAAGTTATGCCAAAATACACACTGCCCACAAGAGATGCCTTATTAAAAGCGATGCAAGTAGGTGAAACATCCATTGAAGCCGCTGAATATATGGCAACAAGGTTTGAGCAGATTTTAACGCAAGCGAAATTATTACCAGAATGTAATGATATGCTGGAAAAAATAAAGGAATATGCTCAATTCGTTAAATTCAAATTATTATCATCTGCTCAAGTTTGGTCTGGCCAAGAAAGGCCAATTTCAGATTACCAAAACACACAGGAAAATAAAGCTGAATTTTTGGCAAGCCATTTGGAAGGGTTGCCAAGTGGATTAAAACTCGAAGTTGCTATTGGGGGCGATGCCAAAATATTGCGAGGGTTTTCTTCCAATGGAAAAATGATAGAAGGAGATCAATTAAAAACAATGGATGGATTATTAGAAGGATGGCTTGCCAAGAATAGTCTTGCTATTTCAGGAGGTTCTGTTGTTAAAATAGACAACACGGGTAACCAAACCAAAGTAAATCCAGAGGAAATCAAAGCATTAATGAACAATAGCGAAAAAGGGATTGCCAGATATTTTGCTGATAAAGGAGTAAGCATGGAGGTGGTACAACGAGCTTACCCAGAAGCAAAAGCAGTGGAAACCAAGCGAGAAGAAATCAAGCAAGAAATTGAATCCGGTGCCGAAGCCCCGACCACTCAGTCAATCAGATAGGAATAAACGGTGGTTCACCTGACAACCAAGTTTGGTTGTCAGGTGAAGTTATTTGCTGCCTGAAGTCTTGCGAGGGAACCTATGTCATACCAAATTCCTGAATGAATACTTCCGGTGGCTTTATTTTGTTCTACGCATTTTCTGAGTAAAGGAGTAATGGAATACCTTCCTTGTTTGCAGTTGGCAAATACTCCCGGATTATAACAGGCAATACCTGAAAAAGTGTAAGCCTGATTTGTATTGGTTAAGCGGGATTCATTGATTAAGCCAAAATCACCATGATGAAGCAGTGAAGGATTTTTGGGGATTAAAATAAGATGAAATGTATCAATATTTTTGAGTTGGATCTTGGCAAAATCAAAATCAGTATAAATGTCGGCATTGACTGTTAAAAATGGCTCATCACCCAGTAAAGGCAAGGCTTTAACAATCCCCCCTCCGGTTTCCAGGCCTCCAGGTGGTTCTGGAGAATAGATAATATTCAAACCCCATTTTTTTCCATTTCCTATGTATTGGCGAATTTGTCCGCCCAGGTAGGCATGATTGATTACCAATCGTTTAAAGCCAGCATTGGCCAGGTTAATGATATGATGTTCAATTAAAGGTTTGTTTTTTACTGTGCAAAGTGCTTTAGGAATTTTGTCGGTTAAAGGGCGTAATCGCTCTCCACGCCCTGCCGCAAGGATCATAGCCGTTTTCATGGTAAATAAACTCGTTTTTGCAGAAAATTAAAAAATGGGTGTAATTCTTCATATATTTCGGTGCATTCCAGCGCATATTTTAACGTTAAGGGCAAGTCTCCAAGATACCCTGCTTTATTATCACGCAAATATAAACGGCAAAAAACACCTAACACTTTTAAATGTCTTTGTAACCCACACAGATCAAAGGCACGAATAAAATCGGTTAGAGAGTACATATTGGCGAGGGGACATTTTTCATGAAAATAGGTTACCCATTCTAAAACCTTTTCTCTTGGCCATGAAATATAACAATCTTTGAGTAAAGAAACCAAATCATAGGTAACAGGGCCTAGCATAGCATCCTGAAAATCAATAGTTGCTAAACAGCTATCCTTATTTTTGACTAACATCAGATTTCGTGAATGATAGTCTCTGTGAATGAAAACTCTTGGTTGAGTAGCTACTTCGCTTGCGATCCACTCGATGGTATGCTCAAAAAGTTGTAATTCGTCTTGTTTTAAATCAAGAGAAAGATAGGCTTTCAAAAACCATTCCAAACATAAATTCATTTCTTTGAGCATGAAACCCTTATCAAATAAGGGAAGTTCAGGATTGTCAGTGGAACAGTTTTGAATTTGTAATAGCAAATTCATTGCTTGGCTATAATAATTATCGACTGTTTCATGATTCAGCTTATTTAATAATAATTGATCCCCTAAATCGCTTAGTAATAGAAAACCGTCTCTTTTATTTATTGCCAGAATATTGGGGACTGGTATTTTAGTTTTATCGAGAACGTTAGCGATATGGATAAAAGGTTCAATATTTTCCTTTTCAGGAGGAGCGTCCATAACTACCTGAGTCAATCCATTATATTGAAGGCGAAAATACCTTCTAAAACTTGCATCTCCTGCTAAAGGAGTGAGGATAAAGTCTTTTTGTTGAATCGTTTGAGCTAACCACTCTTTCAGTGCGTTTTCTCTTTCATGCATGGTATACTTCCCGTTTTTATTTCCCGAGTGCGGTTGATATACTCCCGTATTTAAAAGAGTAATTTCATTCGTGCACAAATAATAAGGTATTTTGTTAGCTGTGAACATGAGGTTTTATAAAAAGCTAATTATATACGGTTTTATATCATTTATCGCCTTATTGCGAGGTTTACTCTATTGTCATTTAAAGAAGTTATTTAAAAAATGTTCTGAATCTTTATTTTACGTGAAATGGGTATTCATGGTCGCAGGGATAAGTGCTGTCGTTTTGTCTTTGATGAATTATCAAGGCTTAGCTTATTCTGCCGCTTTGATAAATGAACCCATTCAAGCGTGCGTGATTGCGCGTGAGGTCGATTTAACAGACGATATAAGAACTAAATTTGCTCAATGCCTGGGTTGGCAATCGGATCCAAGCTCCCCGGTTTGTCTCGGTTCTTATAAACCCACTACGGTAACACCACTAGCTAACCCAGATGAAGTGCGTATTCTGGCAGATACGGCTTCCTTCTATCGTACGCAAAGATCAACTTTATCTGGGCATGTAGAAATGCAGCAGGGGCAAAGAATAGTTAATGCCCAAACAGCCTATGTGTATAGAGATCCTAAAACAAATGAAGTAACAAAAATTGAATTTTTGAATCATGTGCGTTATTTGGAACCTGATAGAATGATGATCGCGAGAAAAGCAATTGTGTATCCGCAAGATAAATCAGGTGAAGTAGAAGATGTTCTGTATCGATTTAATACGAATAGAAGCAATGCATTGCTGCCTGCCTGGGGTAGGGCGAGTTTAATCAAGCGTTTTGCAAATCAAGATTACTTTTTGAAAGAGGCAACTTACACTACCTGCGCGCCTCAAGATAAGGCTTGGGCCATTGAGGCCGAGTCCATCAGTATAGACAACGCGAAAGGGAAGGGTGTGGCTCGAAATGCCAAATTGCGTATCCACGAATGGCCAGTGCTTTATACCCCCTATTTAAGTTTTCCTACCAATAGAGATAGAAAATCAGGGTTTCTGATGCCTATAGTGGGTTATTCCAATGTGGGGGGGGCTGATTTAGGTATCCCCTATTATTGGAATATGGCGCCAAATTATGACATGACCCTTGTTCCTCATCTTTATACAGAACGTGGCTTGATGATGGGAGGGCAATTTAGGTATTTGACTTCAAAGGGCACTGGAACATTTAATGGAAATTTTTTACCAAAAGACAAAGCCTTTGGCCGATTTTTACAAAATAATGAGATAGAGTTCCCTCAAATTAGAGGACTTTCCACGAATCGTTGGGAAGTAAATCTGGTCGATTCAACCCAATTTCTCCCTGATCTTCAATTAAATGTTAATTTTCAACAGGTTTCTGATGATTATTACTTGCAAGATTTCAGTACAAATTTGGCATCGGTAACTCAAAGACAATTATTACGACAAGCGGATTTAACCTATGAAACTGAAAACTGGACTTTCAGGGGTATGGGGCAAAGTTATCAAACATTGCACCCGATTAATGAAATCCCGGTTTCCCCTGTATATGAACGTTTACCGCAGCTTATGGCACGAGGTTATTATGATGATTTACCTTTTAATGCCAATATAAATATCCTGGGTCAATATGATCAGTTTCACTGGCCTAATGATTCATGGAATATAGCACTTAACAATATGCCTCAGGGGCCTCGATTTCATCTGAACCCCATTTTATCAGTGCCAATGATGAAGCCATGGGGATATGTTACTCCTTCCATACAATTTGTAGAAAATTATTATGATGTTTCAAGAAATTACACTTGGGTTACATCCCGTGCTAATTATAACCTGACAATACCTCGCTACAGTCTTGATAGCGGGTTATATTTCGAACGTGATTTGCGTTTTAAGGGTACGTATTACATACAAACATTAGAACCGAGATTATTCTATTTAAGAGTACCTTATTATAACCAAACACTTATTCCAGTTTATGATTCCGGGTTTATGATTTTTAATGTTGATCAATTGTTTAGAACCAATCGCTTTTCAGGGTTTGATAGAATTGGAGATGCCAATCAGCTAAGTTATGCCCTCACCACAAGGTGGTTAGAAGATGAAACAGGTGCCGAGAAAGCGAATTTTTCTATTGGTCAAATTAAATATTTTAGTCAGAGAAGAGTACAACTTTGTCAAAGCCCTACCGGATTTTGTACCGATAATCCAGATACCTTTGGAAACCTATCTTCTACTTTTGGAACATCACCTATTGCGTCAAGGGCTGTATATAAATTTAATCCAGCCTGGGGAATAACAGGTGATTATATTTGGGATCCGGCAACAAAGGCTACCAATAACGCAGATTTAAATTTGCACTATCAGCCAGCACGTAATGCCATCATCAATGGCGGGTATAGTTATTTGGTTAATGGTGACGTCACTCAAGTAAGAAATAATGGCACTGAAAATAATGCCTTACATCAAGCCATTCTATCTGCTGCCTGGCCGCTTAGTGAAAAATGGAGTGGCATTGGAGCCTATAGTTATAATATCAGTAAAAATTACAGTATGATGTCATTTCTTGGCGTTCAATATGATAGTTGTTGCTGGGCTATGCGTATTTTGGGAGGGCGAACTTTTAGAAGTTTAAATGATGAATTTGAGCCTCAGTACAATAACAACATTTATTTGCAAATATTATTAAAAGGCTTAGGATCAGTAGCGAGCAGTGATCCAAGTGGGGTATTGAATACCTATATCCCAGGATACTATGACCCTTTCCGACGTCGTTAAAATCCAATGATGAATGGCATAATAAAAGCGAGACAGGTTTGGGTATTCAGGTTAGTACAGGTTGAAGATATTTTAATCTATTTTTTATGAATTATGGTGCAAATTAAGCAAACTTGCTTGTATTTTGACAAAGAATAACATAAATTGCCCGAAAAATGTAAATGAGGATTATGGCATGTTTAAAAGAATAGCATTGGTATGCGCTTTGTTTTCAGGAATATGTTTCGCTGAAGGAAAGCAGTTATTAGATAAAGTGGTTGCTATAGTAAATGATAATGTCATTACTTCCAGCGAATTGAATGCTCAAGTCGAGTTATCTAAAAAGCAGATTATTGCTCAAAATATGCAAATGCCCGATGAGTCCGTATTACGTAAGCAAGTATTACAACATTTAATAGATGTAGATCTGGAAATGCAAATGGCAAAACAAAATGGTATTACTATTGATAATGCTGAACTTGATGAAGCGATAGAAAAAATTGCTGCTTCAAATCATCTAAATTTATCACAGATGCGTGATGAAATTACAAAGCAAGGGATTAGCTGGCAAGAATACAGACAAAATGTTCGCAAGGAAATGCTAATTTCCAGGGTTCAACAAAAAGCAGTAGGCAAAGATATTATTGTTACTAACGAGCAGGTGGAACAATACTTAAAAACTTCAGGCCGCATAGAAAATTCTAACTTAACTTATCATTTAAAAAATATTGTTATCCCTTTAAGTGAAGAGCCAACGACCAAACAACTCCAAAGAGCTAAAATCGAGGCAGAAAACTTATTAAATAAAATTAAAAAAGGCGAAGACTTTAGCCGTTTGGCAATAGAAGAATCAAGTGGAGAGTTTGCATTGGAAGGTGGTGATTTAGGTGAGCGTCATTTGGCTGAACTGCCTGAGGTGTTTGCCAAGGAAGTAGTGCACATGAAGGTAGGTCAGGTGGTCGGCCCGATAAGAGCAGGGAATGGCTTTCATTTGATCAAATTAATAGCTGTTGGCGGCGAGAGTCAGCGTCATGTGATCACTCAAACCCATGTCAGACATATATTGCTTAAACCTGATGCCAGTATGGTGCCATCTGAAGCGATTAAACAAGTCAATAATATTTACCTGCAAATAAAGTCAGGCAAGGATTTTGCTCTCATGGCTAAACAATATTCGCTTGATGCCGCCAGTGCAGTGAAAGGCGGTGATTTAGGATGGGTTAATCCAGGGGAGTTAGTTCCAGAGTTTGAAAAAACCATGAACAGTTTACCATTACATAAAGTC